>NZ_KB235914.1:419544-769123 GCF_000332175.1 Pseudanabaena sp. PCC 6802
CGATTGGCAGTACTCCCGCTTCCGATGCCATGATTACGAGGTCATCTTTGGTGACGTAATAACGCGACGGACGCAAGCCATTGCGATCCAGCACTGCTCCAATTGAGGTACCGTCGGTAAAGGCGATCGAAGCTGGGCCATCCCAAGGCTCCATCAAGCAGGAATGGTATTCATAAAATGCCTTTTTCTCGTCACTCATGGACTCGTGAGCCGTCCACGGCTCCGGAATCATCATCATGACGGCATGGGGTAGCGATCGCCCTGCCAGCACGAGCAATTCCAGCGCGTTGTCGAATATAAGAGAGTCGCTGCCTTCAATATTAATGACGGGCTGACTCTTTTGCATGTCGTCGCCGAATAGTTCGGACTCAAACAGAGACTGCCGCGCGTGCATCCAGTTAATATTGCCGCGCAGGGTATTGATCTCGCCGTTGTGGGCAATGTAGCGATATGGGTGCGCCCGTTCCCAACTGGGGAAAGTATTGGTGCTGAAGCGCGAATGCACCAGTGCCAACGCGCTTTCGAGATCGGGATCTTGCAGGTCAGGGAAATATTGTCCTACCTGCACTGGCATCAACATGCCTTTATAGACAATCGTGCGGCATGACAAACTAGATGGGTACCAGTATGGATCGATTCCTGTAGCGCGGATAGCATTATGTGAAAGCTTGCGGATTACGTACAGCTTGCGCTCGAAGGCAAGATCGTCAACTAGATCGCGATTGCGCTGGATAAACACTTGCTGCATAAACGGCTCGCTGGCTTTTGCCGTATTGCCCAGCGACGAATTATCGGTTGGCACATCGCGCCAGCCCAGTACCTTTTGCCCTTCACCAGCCACCACTTGCTCGAACACTCGCCGACTCTGCTCCCGTTGAGCGGGATCGGGCGATGCGTAAATCGTACCAACACCGTATTGGCCGACTTCTGGCAGCATAATTCCCTCAGCCTTAGCTACCTTGGCCAGGAATTTGTGCGGTACCTGCATCAAAATACCTGCCCCATCGCCCGTGTTGGTTTCGCAGCCACAGGCACCGCGATGGTCGAGGTTGAGCAGAATCGTCAATGCCTGCTCTACGATGGCGTGCGACTTCTGCCCTTTCATATGTACAATGAACCCGACACCACAAGCGTCATGTTCAAACTGCGGATCGTATAGGCCTTGTTTGAGGATCGGCTGATTGCTATTCATATGCTGTTTGATGGGCTGAATGGGCTAAAAGTTGTACAGTCACCTGCTACCCAGAACAAAGGAGGCTGCTCGTGCTAGGTTCAGATAGGTATTCTCTGATGTGCAGATTACAAAAGTCTAGGCTCTTAAGGAAAATGTTAGATCTAGCAAACCATTAAGTAGCAATTGGTACAAGAGTGATGCGGTTTAAACATAAAAGCTTTTAGCGGTCAGCTTTCATCGGAACCCTTTGGTGTATGAAGTCTGCGGAGGCAGACTTTGTTTGTGTAGGCGCGAATTCATTCGCCAGCGACCGTTAGCGAATTCATAGGTGTTTCATGACTTTTGTCAGTCAACCAGGTTGGCTTATTTATAGCTATAGCCAACAGGCTTAGGATGGGGTGCAGAGGTGGAACCCCTGCGTGGGGGCGCAGCACCCACACCCCTGTCCTAACAGATCTGTACTATGGCTATATATTGTAGGGTTACCGCACTAGCTAATCCGACCAAGACAAGAGAAAGCCCCCGAGCGTCTGACCGTGTTTCGACTTCAGGGGCTTTCTTGTATTTAATTCACTCCTCACAGAAATAATAATATAACGATCCGTTGTTTAATGTCTTGCCGATTTCGGCAAACATGCGATCGCTTTTATACCCAATTTCCCAATCGATCCGGAGATCGCAATTCCAGCTTAAAACTCATTCTCCTCATCCGGAGGTTGAATGGGCTGAGCCACAAATTCCTGCCAAACCGCCAGAACTCCTGAGTCAGCACCGGCGGACAACAAACAGTCCACTACTGGGCCAGGGCTACATTTCAGTTCGGGGAATTTGAGTAGCAGCATGGCAATATCTCGCCAATCTGTTCCCGATTTTGGTTGACCGCGCCGTTGATGGAAAGCGATCGCTTTACTGGCAAGCAATTCTGGGGGAGCCATCACCCAGATTCGATCGATGCATCGAGCTGCTGGCAAAGTCTGTACCGGCCTGAGATCGACCAGATGACGGTTGCCCGACTTTTGCAGTTGAAAGAGTCGATAGCCCTTGCCGTCGCCAATTTCTCTCACTCGCACGGCAATGTGAAATTCCTGGCTTAAACAGTCTTTAAGTTCCTGGGCTAATTCCCGCGCATGGGTTGAGAGCAGATCGATGTCTTGAGTCATCCGAGGCTCGCCCACGTAGGCGTTGACTGCTTGTGCTCCAAATAAAACGACATCATTGCGATCGCGTAAAAACTCCAGCACCGCTTTTTGTAGCGTAGCTAAGGAAACGGGTTCCTGCATTGCAAACTCATGAAATGTTAAAACTTCGGCGCTAAACATAAGGGGCTGTTTCCGCTGGATGCAATTCATCTGCTTTAGCAGATACCATATATACTAGCTGTTTTAGCGCGGCTTTTAAGTAGGGGTTGCAATGCTGAAGTTCTACTACAATCCGGTCTCCGTCAACGCACGGCGAGTGTGGGTCGCATTGCGTGAAAAACAGATCCCGTTCGAGCCAATTTTGGTGAATTTGGATGGGGATCAACTCGATCGCGACTTTAGTGCAATCAATCCACTCCAGCGCGTTCCCGCCATTGAAGATAATGGATTTCGAGTGATTGAGTCGTTGGCAATTTTAGATTACTTAGAGGCAAAATATCCAACTCCACCTTTAATGCCAAGCAACCCCGAAGACATTGCCAAGGTGCGGATGGTAGAGATGGTGGCTCTCTACGAGCTTCAACCTGCTACATTCCCACTAACTCGCGTATTGCTGGGACTGGATGTTGACGATCGCAAGCTCGATGCTGCTAGAGAAAGAGTTACTACTGTAATGCAATTTTACGAGGATCTTCTAGCAGGTCGTTCGTACTTTGTCGGAGAAGAAATAACTTTGGCTGATATTGTGGCTGGAACCTTAGTGCCGGCATTGCCAATGTTTGGATTCTCCTTAGATGTCTACCCCCACCTTAAAGCGTGGTCGGAACATCTGGCGCTACGCGCAAGCTGGCAGCAAACAACGCCACTGCCCGAAGTTGTGGAAGCCGCTTTGCCAAATATGAGAAAAATTTTAGAGCGGCGGTTTTAGCGATCGCGACAGCACAAGAGCAATACTAAGTTTCAGAATACTAAGATCGACTATGCCTACACCCAAGGAATTAGGATTTCGCCAGCCCGCCGAATGGGAACCCCATGCTGCCTGTTGGTTGGCATGGCCGAGCCATCGGGAGTTATGGCAGGAGTATTTGGAAGCGGTGCAGGCAGAATTTACCGAACTGTGCCGAGCGATCGCCCAGTCGGAAAATCTAGAAATTCTGGTGCCGGATGAAGCGAACGCACAATTGGCGAGCGATCTCCTGGGCAACTTATCAGTCAACCTGCACCGCATACCATTTGGCGATATCTGGATGCGAGACATCGCGCCGATCTTCACAGTTACTCAAGACCGCACGCAAATCGCCGCTCTGAATTTTGAGTGGAACGGCTGGGGACAAAAGTATCTACTCGAACATGACGAACAGGTAGCAGATCGCGTAACTGCAACCTCAAATCTAAAAGCCTTCAATTTCCCCTGGATTCTAGAAGGTGGGGCAGTGGAAGTAGACGGGCAGGGTACGTGCCTGACCACGCGACAATGCCTTCTCAATCCCAATCGCAACTCCCACATGAATCAAACAGAAATTGAGGCAGGCGTATGTGATGCCCTTGGAGTAGATAAAATTCTGTGGCTGGATAGAGGTTTGCTCAACGACCATACAGATGGACATATCGATACGATCGCTCGATTTGTCGCTCCCGGTGTAGTGATGTGCATGCGATCGCTAGATTCCCAAGACCCGAATACCGAAGTCTTGTCCGAAATCGCGTCTCAGTTGAAGACATTCACTGACGTTTGCGGGCAGAGATTGGAAGTGATTGAAATTCTGTCACCTGGACTGGTACTGGATCCCGAACAAAACATTATGCCAGCTAGCTATCTCAACTTCTATATCGCCAACGGCAGCGTAATTGTACCTACCTATGGCACGATATACGATGAGAAAGCTGTGACGGCGATCGCTGCTTGTTTCCCGAATCGTCGAACCATAGGACTTAGCGCTAAGCACATTCTGCTAGGTGGTGGAGCTTTCCACTGCATCACCCAGCAACAACCGCAAATATAGCGTTTAACTTGACTGTAATAGCAAATCAAGACCTTGATGTGGTGAGAACCTTACGCAAACCCATTGCTCAACTTGATTGGAGGCCATTCCCAACAGGGGGCTTGACTTTTGCTTCTTCTTCTTAGAAGCTGTTTGAAAAGGCAAAATCCTTGCGCTCGATAACACTTTTCAAACGGGTTCTTATAGCGGTTTTCAGATGAAAACGAGAAGGGGGTTTGGGGGCGTTGCCCCCAAGAAGGGGAGGCAGGGCGGTCTTGGGGGTTCCCCGCTAGAGCCACTGCCGTGTGGAACCCCTTCACCCCGTCAATAAAACCTGTTCTCAATTGAAAAACGCTATAACTTGTCGCGAATGTCTAAAGCTAATCCATCTTGTTGTTCTTCTTTGCTGAGCGGTCATTTAACCCTGGACGCAGCAAATCAACTGGCTGCAATCTTTCGAGTGTTAGGCGAGCCGATCCGACTGCAAATGCTGAGTTCGATTGCAGCACAGCCACAGAAAGAAGTATGTGCGTGTGAGTTAGCAGAGCCGCTAGGGATTTCACAACCAACTGTTAGTCATCATCTCAAGGTCATGCATGCAGCGGGTTTGTTAGGGCGAGAACGGCGAGGCACATGGATTTATTACCGGATTTTGCCAGAGAAATTGGCGATGTTGGCTGAATCACTGACATTTGCAAAGATGTAGCTGAAAGCCGCTCAACCTTTATTTTGGGGTGGAATTTGGGTGGCATCTTTTTCTGGCTGAGATGTACAGCCGATCGCTATTTCCTTGGTGCGGGGATAAAGGCTGAGAAATCTAAACAAAGCCCGAAAGTCGAAGCTTCTCGGATCGATGCGCTCGCCCGAGCGATCTACTGCCCTATGCGTAGTAATCCGTCGGTCGGGTACGCCAGTCTTGGCAATTAGCCATGCTAACGAACGATATTGCGCTTCGGTATAGCCACTATGCGTGTAGGCATTGTTTATGCCATCCCAAGGTGTTTCTAGGGAAATATGATAGGCAAAGTTGTTGACAGAACTGGGACGGTGGGGATTGGTCCGAACTGATTCCCGCCCAGAAGCACTCACAAACTCTGAGTTACCTGCACCGAATGCCCGCTTATCGGGTGGGACAAAATACACTACGGTGCCATCCAGGGCGATGACTGTATGATAGCTGGCCTGCTCGTCTTCATCGCCATGATTTGTCTGGAAGTAATTAATGACGCTGCCAGTGGAACCAACAGTTTCGTGTAAAACAATTATCGGGTCTGACATGGCAGGGCGACCCTTTAGATCCTTGAGATAGCGATCGCCGTAGTTACTGGGATCGGCTAAGGCTATTACCTCTTTGGGGGCGGGTAAGTTAGCAGCGAGCTTTGCTGACTTAGCTCCTAAAATTGGCAACCCATTGGGGGCAACTTTGACGAGCTGAGGTGTTGTAGTAACGGCCTGGGTTTCTGTAGCTACCAACTGGGAGTCTTGTCGAAAGCGAGATAGGGTAATAGGCTGAGCAATTGTGGCAGCAGGTAAGGAAGGAATCGGTGGGTTGGCAGGAGGGCGATCGGCACAGCCAAAGACGGGAGAAAACTGATTTAACTGGCTGGAGTCCAAGGCAGAAGCACGAAATTGCTTAGGTTTGCTAAAGTCGGCATCGCCGATCGCATTTGTGCGGAGCGGTCGGTCGATCGCGAGCAGCACTAGCAAAGAAATTAAAGTGAGTGCAAAGGCTACAACCCGAATCTTCAGCTTCATGCTTGGCTTAAATGCTGCAATCCGAGTCTTCAGTTTCATGCTTGGCTTAAACAATGTTCTGAGTGGGGAAAAACTACAGGATCGTCAAAATTATAATTGGGTCTGGCTTGGTGCTTATCAATAATTTTGCATAGTCTGGTAGCAATACTATACAACTTGAAGTTTATTGAATATTTTTAAACTTTATGCTGCAAAAAGCACAAATCACTTCGAGGTTGCCTAAAATTAAGGCATAAGCATTTCAGGACGGAGGAAAATCCTATGGCTAGCTCTCCTCAAGGATCGATGCAACATGATGAAAGCGTGGCCGATATCATGATCGGCAGCATGTTGTTGTTCTGCTTGTTAACTTTCATCATTCTGCTGGGTATATTTTGAATAATTCAGTAGACAATAGTTTGACAGCAGGGGTAGGTGAGTATTGCTACCCCTTTAATTTGTAAAAATTGCCTTATCGAAATACCTTCAGGGCTGTCAGCGATCGCAGGCTAGGTAAGTCCATAATGCTAGCATCAGCCGGATTTACCTTCAGGAGATGGTGAACTAGTAAAAATCCCACGATCGTCCAGGTCTGACCGATTCTAGCTTGCTGTCCGATCCAGATGCCTTCGGGGCCGTCAAAATATTCTGCCCATTTCTGCTGCGGTAAGCGTTCTAAGAGCAGATCGTAGGACTCATGAAGCATTGCTTCAATTTCCTCGCCATCACTGCCTAAGTCACCGTACTTGCGTTTGAAACGCAACACGGACTGGACAAAAAACCACAACAGACAGGGCCAATGTCCGGCATTGTGATAGCACCAGGGTAAGTTTTTGCGATCGAACCCTGTAATAATCCGCCAGTCTTTATCGATCAGGGGCGGATGGCAGATGCGGAGTGGCATTTGGGCGAACAGGCTTTTGCGATTGCGCAGGAACAGGTGAAACAGCGATTTCTGTTGTGCCGAACTAATAGCATCAAAAGAAGCTCCCAAACAGTTCCCTAACGTAAAGAAACGGAAATCCGGCCTGCCCGTGCGAATATTGCCAATTAGATAGCCGCCCTGATTTCCCAGCCAATCTTGCAGCCAATGGGGAATCGTTTCCGTCTGGATATTGTATTCGTTCGCCACCTCATCACCATATTGCTCGGTCGGTCTGCGCCGCAGGGTTTGAACCGTTTTACTATTTACCCAGTAATGTTTGAGTAAATAGCTGCGCAGCCTCTTTGCCCAAGCGATCGCGTATTGAAATTGATAGTTTTGCTTATCTGCTAGAGAATCCTGCAATTTAATACTGTGGATCTTGGCAGTGGGATGGAAATAGCCCTGGATTTCCAGACTAATTCTGAGCAGACCGGCTGCCGCCAAAAGCGCACCGTACAAAAGCACCTGAATCTCTAGAGGATTGCCCCAAACGTCTAGAGGACGGTCGATCATAAACGCTCCATCTGGCACGTAGAGGGTAGGAGCATCGCGAAATTGGGGATGTAGGATCAAATCTAAAAATTTTTGCACCCCAATTTGTACTTCTCTTCGGATTGCCCATTGGTGATCGCCCGTACGCCGCACGTAGATATAGGCCAAAATCGGCCACCACAAAGTGGCATCAACCGAGCAAACGCGACCAATTGCTCTCTGACCGTAATCAATGCAGAGCTTGCCACGATCTTCGATGAAGCTGGTGGGAAAAATTCCTTGAGTTTGAAAGTCATTACTCTGTAGTTTCAGACAGCTTTCGAGAAAATGACGGACGATATCGTACTTGCCTTCAATTAGCAGAAATATCATCACGGGTACGTTGTCCCGAATGAATATTTCCCCGTAATTTAAGTTGTCACCGCCGAGATCGAAATTAGACTTCTTAGGAATAGCAGCTACTGCACCCACACATTTGCCATCTAACCTAACTAATGCTCTTTCATAGAATAAGGTTCTAGCTTCTTCAACTACTGAACGTTCTTTAGAATTGCTTCCTTTCATTGCACTGTGCGTTTGGCGAGTTAGCTGGTGGAGTTAATTTTTAGAATATCGAGACAAATCGAGACAACCTGTTTTATAGTTCCGCATTTGACACTCCCCCGACTCGGTAACTCTCGCTAAGCTAGCGTTACCTGAAAGTCGTGGGATTCTTCCTTCAATGACGCACCTTGCCCACGCAGGTTTGCACCAACGCAAGTAGAGGGTATGTCTCCAAAAGCGTTTACCGCATCGAGTACGGAGGTTCCAACGTGCCCCGTTGTACCTATTGCTTTGGTCAATATATTGAGCGCGGCATTATGGTCGCGTCCGAGTTCACAGCCACACTGACAAGCATGGGTACGAGTAGACAGCGATTTCTTGACCACAGTGCCACAACTAGAGCATTCTTGGCTGGTATAAGCTGGATTCACCGCAACAGTAACCCGACCAAATATCCGTCCAAACGTCTCTAGCCACAATCTAAATTGATACCATCCCGCATCAGAAATCGACTTAGCTAAACAATGGTTTTTCACCATATTTCTCACTCTTAAATCTTCATAGGCGACTAGATCGTTAGATCTGATTACGCACCGTGCTAATTTCACAGCATGGTCTTTACGTTGCCGACTTATTTTAAGGTGAATTCTGCCTAGCTTAATCCGAGATTTAATGCGATTTTTTGAACCTTTGACCTTGCGGGAAACTAGGCGTTGCGCCCGTTTCATCTTCACTTCCCCGGTACGGTAAAGTCTAGGGTTTTCCAGCTCTAAACCATTAGAATCAGTGTAGAAACTCTTCAGTCCTACGTCTAAACCAATTGTGTTACCAGTGGCGGGTAAAGTTTCTCTGCGGTCAGCCGAAATGCAAAACTGAACGTAGTAACCATCTGCTCTTTTGACCAGCCTTACCCGTTTAATTTGGTCGGGTTGGTAGAAGTTCAGATCGCGAGTACCTTTGAGTTTTAACCGACCGATACCTTTCTTGTCAGTGAAAGTAATCGATTTGCGGTCATCACTTAACGCCCATCCTGACGTTTTGTATTCAACCGAGCGGTTATCTTTCTGGAATTTAGGGAACCCTTTCTTCCCAGAAATCTTTGCTTTGCAGTTGTCATAGAAACGCTGAATTGATGCCCATGCACGTTCGGCAGCAGCTTGACGTGCCATCGAATTGAGTTGGTTAGCAAACGGGAACTCACGAGCCAATACAGCACAGTATTTATTGAGGTCGTAACAGGACTTTGCCCCTCCATCGATCCACAAGCGAATTGCTTTATTGCGAATGAACTGGACAGTCCGAATTGCCTCATCGACTGCGCTGAATTGACTAGATTTTCCGTATGCTTTGTACTCAAATACGAGCATAGATATTAAGGTTACCGAGATTGTTTTATGATCGCATAGTCATCACAAAAATACTTTTATTGGGCAAGGCAAAGCATTGGGCAGAAGGCGGTAGGCAGTTTTAACCGCTGTTGCCGCTACATCCACCCTCTGAAGAGAGGCGGTTTTGCGGCTATCGCTACTCTTCTGATAAGGTACTAGCGGCGCAAACTACTTAAAAAGCTGACCACTGACTGTTGAAAGCTTAACCACTACAAAAAGTTGTAATTATCGACAAGCATATGCAATTTTTGTTGATTACTGACCTCGACAATACCCTAGTAGGAGACGATCGGGCAACCTTTGCCCTCAGTCAAAAATTAACGAGTTTTCGGCATCATTGTTACTTAATCTATGCCACGGGTAGATCCTATATTTCGGCCCAGTATTTAGCGCAAGTCAAGCAACTTCTAGAGCCAGATTACTGGATTACAGGTGTGGGCACGGAAATTTACGAGCACGGCCATTTAGATCGGTCGTGGGCGAGTCAGCTATCGCAGGCATGGCAACGAGAGGCGATCGCGGCGATCGCGCAAACCTATAGCGAACTCATACCCCAACCGCAAAGCGAGCAAAACCCCTGGAAAATTAGTTTCTGCCTGGCACACCCAGAAAATGCTCGCGTTGTCGATAATTTGCGGGTTCAGCTAAGTAGAGCGGGCATGAACTGTCAAATCGTTTTCAGCAGCGGTCGCGACATCGATCTTCTACCCAGTAACGCTGATAAAGGTCTAGCGGCTAGTTATTTGCGCGATCGCCTGCAAGTTCCTGCCCATGCTACGCTCGCCTGCGGTGACTCCGGCAACGATATCAGCCTTTACCAGCACGGCACCCTGGGCGCGATCGTCAGCAACGCACAGCCGGAGCTACTGGAATGGTACAAACAACATCGGCATCCACAGATTTATCTAGCGCGATCGCCCTATGCCTGGGGCATGTTAGAAGCAATGCAATATTTCAACCTCATGCCCAGTTAGTGGCAATTCACCCTAATTGAAAGGCATCATTGGCATGAATCCAGATTGGTGAATAATTTGCTGACCCTTTGGCGACAAAGCCAGATCGATAAATTCCTTCACGGCTGGGCTTGTAGGTTTTGGGAAAGCTAGGTAAACATTACGACTAATCGGATATTTACCGCTTTGTACGGTTGCCATGTCGTTAGGTAAGGCTCCTTCAATGGGAACGATGCGCACTAATTCCTGCTCTTTCAATTGCGATACGGTGGCGTAATAAATCCCATCTTTCCCCAACGATGGCAATACAGCGGTGGTTTCGTCGCGGAGCCAGGTGATAAACCTGGAACTATCAGGGGCAAACTCCCGCCCTACAAGTACCGTGCTCTGAAATATATCTCTCGTACCGCTTGTCCTAGCGCGGTTGATGACTCGAATTGGCATATTCGCCCCACCCAATTCCGACCAATTGGTAATTTTGCCGAGATAAATCCGGCGTAGCTGATCGGTGGTCAGTTCGCCTTTGAAGGGATTATCTACCCCTACAACCACAGCAATTGAATCGTAGGCGATCGCTACTACCTGTATGCCTGCCTCAGCTTCTTTAGGGTATAACGGTCGGGAGCTAGCCGCTAAGACTACCGAGCGAGCGATCAGTCCTTCAAGCCCCTGGTTGGAGCCGCCTGGACGACCGTCAGGCTGACCGTAGGTTACGGGGATATTGGGATTGCGATCGGCATAGGCAGTTCGCAGCCGCATTACTAACTCAACCATCGAGGTACTGCCATCCATTGTCAAGACTTTTGGGTTAGGGAGCGAGGTGTCGATGGTAAGGCCAGCTATAGGTTGAGAGGAAAGCTGTGGTGGTGTTTCCAGCGAGGTACTGGCTGGTTTGGTACTGTTGCTGTATATCCAGTACAACAGACCAGCTAACCCCATAGCTACTAATAGGATTATGCCTATAATTTTGAGCATTCGCTGGCGGACTCCCTCCTGCAAATCCCAGTTTGATATTCGATCTGGGGGAGGTTGGACATCAGCCTCTGTAGATAAGGGAGGTTGTCCAGGTTGAGAGTCAGCTCCTAGCAGAATCTGTGCTTCATTCTTAGCACCGTTTCCAGTAGCGTTTTCAGCAGCATTTTTAGCAACGCCAGAACCTTTAATATCGATCGGTATGACTGGCTCCTTCTCGGATTTAATGGGTTGAGAGTTCGAGACTGCGGGCGTGGATAATTCAAACTGCGTCGATAAGTCAGGGTTTGAGAGACGATTGTGGCTCAACTCGTCTATTGGCAATGGATACTGGTCTATTTCATCTTCACTCCACACGCTAAAGTTATTAGGTTCTTCCAGAAGGACGCAGAGCTTACCCATATCTTCTGTGAGATAGCGCGAGAAGGCGACAGCGCGATCGCGATTATCTCCAAATGACTGCGCTAGACAAAAGATATGACCTTTGTACTGTAGAAAGGGAACCAGGTTGCCTTTAGGATGCAAAACCTTAGTAATTTCAACGTCTTGCGGGGAAACAATAAACATGATAGGAATTTAGGTGCCAGTTGATGAAATCCTAGCAAAAATTCGAGGATCGTGGTTAGAAGAAACCTTAGAAGAAACAACTGTCCGATGCAGGCTTGAGGTGGTGGTTGAGGAGTTAATGACAACAACGAATAAAGATTCTATAAAAACGCACGATCTTGCGACTATAGCCAACAAATTCGTCGATCTGGGTAATATCTCGGAGATTCAACCAATTGGGAGCGGCAATATTAACGATACCTTCCTGGTAACTATAAATTCCATAGGAGAGGCATCCGAGACCAGATTCATCCTGCAAAGGATCAACACGCAGGTATTTCGACAGCCAGAGCTGGTGATGCAAAACATGCGCATTCTCACGGAACACGCCCGCGATCGCCTGAGACGCAACCCACCAGGTAGCGATCGCCGTTGGGAAATACCACAAGTAGTCTCAACGCAAGATGGGATGGACTATTGGCTCGATCCAGATGGGTCGTTCTGGCGCGCGCTCGGTTTTGTGAGCAACTCATATTCTTTAGATGCGATCCAGGATCGCAAACACGCCCACGAGATTGGGTATGCCTTGGGCACATTTCATAACTTGATTAGCGATCTCTCTCCTGACAAATTAGCGGATACGTTAGAGGGATTCCACATTACGCCGCTTTATCTAGAACAGTATAAAAGTGTTTTGGCTCGATCCTCTCATCCCTCTCAATCACCCGATACTCGGTACTGCATGGAATTTATCCGCGATCGCCAGTCATGGGCGCGCGTACTGGAGGATGCTAAGGCTAAGGGCAAACTACCCTTGCGTCTGATGCACGGCGATCCCAAGGTTAACAACGTGATGATCGATATTGATTCGCAGCAAGCTGTTAGTATTATCGATCTCGATACTGTTAAGCCCGGACTGATCCATTACGATATTGGGGACTGTCTGCGATCGGGATGCAATCCTTTGGGGGAGGAAACCGATTGCTTGGGATCGGTATGCTTTGAATCTGAACTTTGCCAGTCAATATTACAAGCCTATCTAACTGAGACTAGCGAATTCTTAACAAAACACGATTACGACTATATATATGATTCGATCCGCTCGATCGCATTTGAGTTAGGCTTGCGGTTCTTTACAGACTACTTGGCAGGAAACGCATACTTTAAGATCGCGTATCCAGAGCATAACCTTGCTAGAGCATTAGTACAATTCAAGCTAGTGGAAAGCATTGAATCGCAGGAATCTACAATTCGTCAGATCGTTGAGGATATGAGATGAGCGATCGCGGTTTCAGAAATTTTAATCTGGTGGAATTCGGAGCGGGCGATCGCACCTCAAATCTGAAGATTTCTGGCAATGTTCGGCGTTCCCCGCACGCATTATCCATGAATTATTATTTGTACGATCCTGCGGCAATAGTCCTTATACCTCCGCAAGCGGAGCGATCGCTCCGCAAACATAATCTGTGGGAAGAAACTTGTTTTGAGCTTTTTCTAAGAATCAAGGATTCCGAGCCATACTGGGAGTTTAATCTTTCCCCCTCGGGGCATTGGAATGTTTACCATTTTGATACATATCGACAAGCGATGCGGGAGGAATTAGCTTTTACCACGCTCCCTTTTAGTTTTCATACTCGATCCGATTCCTTGTCTCTAGCAATCGATCTCGACTTGCAACCAATTATCCAACCGAAACAGATATTAAAAATTGCTGTTAGTGCTGTAACTAAATTCAAGGATGGCAATATCGCTTACTGGGCGCTAGTGCACCCTGGCATGTCAGCAGATTTCCACGATCGAGACAGTTTTATTTTGGAGATGTTATGCCAGCAGCAATCGTACTGATTGGCGTGCCAGGAAGCGGCAAGTCCACATTAGCCAGGGCAATGGCGCGATCGCCACAATTTGGCGCTCCTGCCACCACCCGCCTAATTTCACCCGACCTGATTCGCTACAACCTCTATGGCTCGGCCAGTATTCAGGGAAATTGGGGAGAAATCTGGACGCAGGTACAGCAAGAATTTGCTGAGGCAGCAGCTTCGCAACATTCCGTAATATATGATGCCACAAACTACAAACGCGAATATCGGCAGGAAGTAATAGGTTTAGCCAGACAGCATGGCTTTGCTCCAATTACGGGACTTTGGGTTGACGTGCCGCTGTGGTTATGCCTGATCCGCAACCAACACCGCGATCGCCCCGTTCCCGACGACGTAATTATCGAAATGCATAACTGTCTCAGCCGCACTCCACCGCATCTCAGCGACGGATTTGACTCCATTATGTTTAAACAAGAGAACAAAGAAAGCGAATGGATGGACTAGCTAGAAGTTATTAATTCTTGTAGTGCAATCTACTCTCACCCGAATGGATGAATCTTTAGGATGTAAACCACTGAATAAGCTGTTCGAGAGCATTTTCAATCTTTTAAGTTTATCAATCCAAATCTGGGGCGATCGGTTGCTGGGATATTTGGGTATTTTGATCGAAGAAATCATTTATAGTCCTTTGATTCATACACATTAGCTATGGGCATCCTTACTTCAATATTCGCGAAATTACAAAATCAGCCTCAAAACATCACTGTAAAACCATCAAAAGTTACTGCCTCAGTTAATATTGCCCAGCCACCATCCTCGGCATCGGTGCAGCCAGCATCTCCAGCAACCTCAGCACTAGCTCAGCCCAAACCCATCAAAACACTAGCCGAGTTGGAAGCAGAGATCCTGCAAGCTCACAATTTAAAAACTCAACCCATTGCCAAGCCAGGCGTAAACTGGGGCAAGTTGCGCAGTCGCTTGGTATGGACGATTATCTTACTTGGTATCCCATGTGGTGTAGTCTACGTCGCAAATTTACCCTATCCCATAATTAGAGGGACTGTATCAGAAAAGGCACCGCTTTTGCTGTTACCCAGTTACATAGAGATGGACTCAAACTTTAAACAAGCACAAGCAAAACTCGAACTAGCCAAACAGCTTATTACAAATCCGACGAGTCCAGAAGATCTCGATCTCGGTGAGAAGAAATTAAAAGAAGCACAAGCGCATTTAGATGCTTTACCTGTAGGGTTTGTGAGGGATTGGGTCGATTACAATCGCTATTACTGGTGGTATAGCTGGAGATTTAGCCCTGCGGGATTACAAGCATCGCGAGTGGAGGCTGGCGAGCTAGAAGCAAAAGTTTTCCAAGAGAAAAACGCCCAAACCGTATTATTTGAGGCAGATCGAGATTATCAACAGGCATATCGGCAATATCAACAAGCACAAACTCCTACCGATAAGCGTCTCGCTATTACCAACTGGCAGGCGGCGATCGATAAACTCGAACGAGTTCCGTCTGTAACCCTGGCAGGTAAAACCGCTCGGCAAAAATTAACCGCTTATCAGCGTAATTTTAAGGAAACAGTTGGTTTAGCAGCAGGCAATGAAAAGGTCATTGCTCTAATTACAGCCGCCCGACAGTTCTCTAGACAAGCTGCAGAAGCAGGGCAAAATCCTCCGCATACGGAGACGAGATGGCGGGAGATAGAACAACTATGGCAAGAGTCAATCAGTCAATTAGAGCGGATTCCACAGCAAGATATCGATGGTTATACAGAAGCAAGAAGGTTAATGGCAGAACATCAGCGCAGTCTGGCTGAAGTGCGAGAACGTCGAGAAGCAGAAGCTAGATCGGTGCGAGCTTTGGAACATGCCCAAAACAAAATTGAGTATTTGCTTGCTTCAACCCCGGTCAATCCTCAGGCTAGCGATCGCAACCGCATCATCAGCCAATTACAAGCAATTATCAACGAGCTGGACAAGGTTCAAAATGGTACGACTGTCTATCTTAAAGCACAGGATCTGAAACTAAAGGCAGAAGCAAAGCTAACACAATTGACTCCTGGATAATTTCGCTACTAAATGGCAAGGAGATCGCAGCTTTACGCCTCAAGTCTCTTTCGTTCTAAATTCGTTCTTCGTTAATCCTGCCAGCGATCGCGACTCTCAACGAGCAGCTATCCAAACTCAAATCGCTTTGGGATAACCCTAGTACGGGGGCTTAGTGGGGCCATTGTAGCCGCACATACCAAGATGAGGGGAGAATTGGGTCTCTATAGTCGTTATGCGGGTGTTCCAAACCCATGCATGTAAAACCTAAAAATTAATTTAATTGCTATAGATAATTTAGGTTAAATCTACTATAATTCAAGCAGTCGATCTCAACCATTTTGTTTCGATCCATGAAGACAGTAGGTTTGCCCATAATGGCTAAAAATGAGGTAGAGGACGTGGAGCTTTGTCTTGCGCCAACGGAATACGGCATGCTGACCGATCTCTACCAACTTACAATGACAGCTTGCTACATCGGTGAGGGCTTAGAAAATGCCCATGCCAGTTTTGAGCTATTCGTGCGGCATTTACCGGAAGGGTTTAGTTACCTGGTGGCTATGGGCTTAGCACAAGCCGTAGATTACTTACAGAAACTCAGTTTTAATTCGGAGCAGATCGAAGCCCTGCGAGCGACGGGCATATTCCCTCAAGTTAGCGACAAGTTCTGGTCAACACTCGCTAATACCAGATTTACGGGCGATCTGTGGGCAGTGCCAGAAGGAACGATTATATTTGCCAACGAACCAATCCTGCGCGTCGAAGCACCGCTCTGGCAAGCGCAGTTAGTAGAAACCTACCTGCTCAATACGATTAACTATCAAACCCTAATTGCCACTAAAGCCGCACGCATGAGAGATGTGGCAGGCGATCGCGCCACGCTCTTAGAATTTGGCACCCGTCGCGCTTTTAGCCCGCAAGCATCGCTGTGGGCAGCCCGCGCCGCCCTGTCTGCGGGGATGAATTCCACCTCGAACGTCCTCGCTGCCGTGAAACTAGGTCGCAAGCCCAGCGGCACGATGGCTCACTCGCTCGTGATGGCATTAGCGGCAACGGAGGGTAATGAGGATATGGCTTTTACTGCTTTTCACCATTACTTCCCCAATAGCCCCTTACTAATTGACACGTTTGACACCATAGAAGCAGCGCGACATTTAGCTGCCAAAGTGCAATCAGGTGAAATGAATCTCAAAGGTGTGCGATTAGATTCCGGCGATCTGGTTTCTCTATCGCAAACCGTGCGATCGCTTTTACCCGACGTTGCCATTTTTGCCAGTGGCGATCTCGACGAATTTGAAATTGCCCGCTTGCAAGCTGAGGGGGCATGTATAGATGGCTACGGCATCGGTACGAAATTAGTTACGGGCACGCCGGTGAATGGAGTCTATAAACTAGTAGAAATTAACGACATCCCTGTCAGCAAAAAGTCCAGCGGCAAGCAAACCTATCCCGGTCGCAAACAAATTTTCCGTCGTATCGACCCAGCAAACGAACAATATACGGATCGCCTCGGCCTTGCCACTGAGGCTACCCAGCCCAACGAACAAGCCCTCCTGGAGCTAATCATCAAAAATGGCACCCAAATAAAGCCAACAGAAAGCTTAGAAGCGATCGCCCAACGCACCCGCACGGCGATTGTCAACCTCCCCTCTGCTATCCGAGACATAAACCAAATCCATCCCATCTCCCCCCAACTCTCTCACCATCTCCAATCGCTGATAGATGCGCAACCGCGATCGGTGTAAGGTTAAGCATTTGCACGATAATTTTTGCATCAAGTGTAAGTGCTCGGTGCAAATGCTTAACCCCTCCGATATCCTCCGATATCCTCCGACATCGCTAAACCACTAAACCCGCAATCTCTATGAAAATCTCTCTCTTCGGTACCAGCGCTGACCCACCCACTCTAGGACATCAAGCTATTCTGAAATGGCTGTGCCAACACTTCGATCTTTGTGTTGTGTGGGTATCCGATAATCCCTTTAAATCCCACCAAGCCAGTCTAGAGCAGCGCATCCAGATGATGGAACTCGCGATCGCCTCGATGCAGTCTGAGTATAAAAATCTGGAGTTGCACCCCGATATTAGTCACCCCCGTACTCTGATTACACTGCAAAAAGCAAAGGTACTTTGGCCGAATGCAGAGTTTACATTGGTAGTAGGGGGCGATCTCATCGCCCAATTACCATCGTGGTATCGGTCGGATGAGTTACTAGCTCAGGTCGATATTCTGGTTGTACCGAGAGCGGGCTATGACATTCCCAATCGGGAGATCGAACAACTTAAACAACGGGGAGTGAAAGTAGCGATCGCGGAAGTTAGCGTACCAATGGTCTCCTCTTCAGCGTATCGTAAAAATGGTGACAGATCGGGCATCGTACCTTCAGTTTCAGCGTATATAGATAGGGAGCACCTGTACTCATGGCAGGAAACAAAAAACAATACCCTCTAGCAGATTTTAAAGTAGGGGTTGATAATGCTATCTTCTCTGTAGATACGGAGCAGAATCGCCTGTTAGTCCTACTGGTGATGCGGGACTCAGAACCGTATCGAGACTATTGGTGTCTGCCGGGGACCCTGGTCAGGCAAGGCGAATCGCTCGAAGCAGCAGCAGATCGGATCCTGTCGGAAAAGATTCGCGTGCAGAATCTCTATTTGGAGCAACTATACACGTTTGGCGAACTGGGTCGCGACCCCAGGGAAGATCCGCAAAGTTATAACATACGCTACCTGTCGGTCAGTTACTTTGCGCTGGTAAGGTATGCGGAGGCGGAACTAATTGCAGATGGAGTGAGCGGTATTGCCTGGTATCCGGTGAAGCAAGTCCCTCAACTAGCCTTCGATCACAATCGCATTCTGGAGTACGGCCACCGTCGTTTGTGCAACAAACTGGAATACAGTCCCGTTGCCTTTGATGTACTGCCGGAATTGTTTACACTGGGGGATCTTTATCAACTTTACGTCGCAGTGTTGGGCGAGAATTTTTCCGACTATTCCAATTTTCGATCGCGTCTACTAAAATTAGGATTTCTAGCAGATACTGGGACAAAAGTGTCGCGCGGTGCAGGCAGACCTGCCAGTCTCTATCGATTCGATGAAGAAGCTTTTGCCCCCTTTAAAGATAAACCATTGGTATTTATTTAACTGTATGCAACCTGAATCTCAATTGCGATCGCACAGACTGGCCGTATTAATCGATGCAGACAATGCTAGCGCTAACTCGATTGAATCTTTACTGAAGGAAGTTGCAAAATATGGAACCGCTCATGTCAAGCGGATTTATGGCGATTGGACGAGCAGTCAACTGAGTAGCTGGAAATCGAAACTCCACAAGCTAGCGATCCAACCAATTCAGCAATTCAGCTATACAACTGGGAAGAATGCTACCGATAGCGCTCTGATTATCGATGCGATGGATTTGCTCTACACGCAGAATTTCGATGGGTTTTGTATAGTATCCAGCGATAGCGACTTTACCAAGCTTGCCAGCCGCATGAGAGAATCCGGGTTAGTCGTATATGGTTTTGGCGAGAAGAAGACTCCCGAAGCATTTATTAGTGCCTGCGACAAATTTATCTACACGGAAATTTTAATGCAGTTAGAAGCTGAATCTACAGGTAACCTATCAGAAAATAAGCTTGAAGAAGGGAGTAAAAATGTTGCCAAGAACTCTCCTTCTTTGGCTGACGAGGCAGCTAACTTGCAAAAACTAAAAAGCAATAAGAAATTAATTAATCTGCTCAAGGATGCCTATGAAGCAGTTGATGAAGAGGATGGATGGGCGCATATGGGGCCTTTTGGCAGTCAATTGACTAAATTATCACCTTCATTTGATGCCCGTAACTATGGCTATAAAAAGCTCAGCGAACTGGTCAAGGCAATCGACTGCTTTGAGGTTAAGAAAACGCAGAATCACCTGCAAATTAGATTTAAAGAATAAACAAAAGATTGAATACATATGAAAATCGGAATTGCACAACTCAACCCCATCGTCGGCGACCTTATAGGTAACTCTGAGAAAATTCTGGCAGCGGCGCAAACCTGTGCGAGCGAGAGAGTAGATTTGTTCCTCACGCCAGAACTCTCGCTCTGCGGCTATCCACCCCGCGATTTGCTTATGGATCGCAGTTTTATTGACGACATGGCGATCGCTCTGCAAAAACTCGCTCAAGCCTTACCCGCAAAAATGGCGGTTTTAGTCGGCACAGTGGAGCCAAATCCTCAGGCAACCGCATTCGGAGGGAAACCTCTATTCAATAGCGCAGTCCTGATCCAGAATAGACAAATTGTCCGTAAATTTCACAAGCGACTCCTCCCCACCTATGACGTATTTGATGAGGATCGCTACTTTGAACCTGGGGAAGAGAGTAACTTTTTTAGCCTAGAGGCGAGCGACTCTTCCTCTCAAACAATGCGGATTGGCGTGACCATCTGCGAAGATTTTTGGAATGATGAGAAATTTTGGGGTAGGCGCAATTATCCTGAAAATCCCGTCGCAGAATTAGTTGCCAAGGATATCGACTTGTTAGTAAATCTCTCCGCATCCCCCTATGCTGTAGGCAAGCAAAAGATTCGCGAAGCCATGATCGAGCATAGCGCCATTGAGTACGGACTGCCAATTATTTATGTCAACCAGGTGGGTGGCAATGACGACTTGATCTTTGATGGTAGTAGCGTTGCCTTTAACCATAGCGGTCAATTAGTGGGACGCGCGCCAGCCTTTAAAACCGATTTGCTCGTGTTGGATTTCGATCTAGATAAACAGGATTTACTCCAAGGCAAAATAACGGCACAACCTCAAAGCGACGATGCTGAAATCTGGGACGCTCTGGTTCTCGGTGTCCGCGACTATGCCCAAAAATGTGGATTTAAAAAGGTAGTAATTGGTCTGAGCGGTGGGATTGATTCTGCCCTGGTGGCAGCGATCGCGACCGAAGCCCTTGGTGCCGATAACGTGCTGGGCGTGCTCATGCCTTCTCCCTATAGCTCAGATCATTCCATCACCGATGCCTTGGAACTAGCAAAGAATTTAGAGATAGACACCCAGACTTTGGCGATCGCAGAAGCAATGCAAACTTTCGATCGCATACTCGCTCCCATGTTTGTGGGTACCGCGCCAGATATTACGGAGGAAAACCTGCAATCGCGCATCCGTGGTAATTTGCTCATGGCGATCTCCAATAAATTCGGACATCTCTTACTATCGACTGGCAACAAATCTGAAATGGCGGTTGGCTATTGCACGCTCTATGGCGATATGAATGGCGGTTTGGCAGCGATCTCGGATGTCCCCAAAACCAGGGTATATTCTCTATGTCAATGGCTGAATGCGACGCGAGAGCATCCGATTATACCAGCGCACATTCTCACAAAAGCTCCCAGTGCCGAACTCAAACCCGGCCAGGTCGATCGGGATTCGCTGCCGCCCTACGATGTGCTGGACGATATCTTGCAGCGCTCGATCGGCACGCACGCCTCCCCCGCTGAAATTATTAAAGCGGGGCACGCGCCTGAAGTTGTGGAGCAGGTGGTAAAGTTGGTGGCTAGAGCCGAATTTAAGCGCCGTCAGGCAGCACCGGGTCTGAAAATCAGCGATCGCGCCTTTGGCTCCGGCTGGCGGATGCCGATTGCTAGCAAACGTACTAGATCGAGCGATTTCCACTAAAAAGCGTTACTGTAAAAAAATTCGTCACTACGGGTATTTTATATACTAGACATGTCCTGCGATCTATGTTGAATTTTTTCAAACCCCCATTACGGGAGCGCTTTCCCAAAGCTGCAACCAAACCCAAACCAAATCCCAAACTGCAATTATCAACATGGGCAACATCGATCGTGTCAGTTATCGTGGCGATCGCAGCAGCATCCGTCATTTATCAGCTAAACCAGGCAGCAGAGCAAATTGACGAGAAAAGGCTACTTTTGTCACAAGCCAAGGAGCGCATCAGCCGGCTTTACGCTCTGGAATGGGAGGGTATTTCCAAAGGTAAAATTGACGAGAATCTCGCTGAGGAACTGGCTGAAAATCAACACAGTACCAAATCACTCTTTGACAAGCTAGAGCAAATCAACCGGAGAGATCGCAATCTAGACAAATTCTTTGCTCTCTACAGACCCTATAAGGCTAGAGTTAGCGGTGCATTAGAGCTGATCGCTCAAAATATGCCCAAAGAAGCAATTTCCGTTGATGCCGACTTCATCGATCGCATCCATGACGAACTATATGCCGAAGTTGCAGCTTTAGAAAAAGCTTACGTAGAGCGGAAAGAGCAGGCGAGGAATCTGGCCGACGCTGGAATCTCATTTTCTTTACTGCTATCAGCCTTTATCATTGGCACTTTGTCCTACAAGTTTAGCAAAAACCTATGGAATAAAAACCAGGCTTTAGAAGCTACTTTGCAGGAACTACAGCAAACGCAGAATCAACTAATTCAGCAAGAAAAAATGGCGGCACTTGGGCAACTGGTTGCTGGAGTAGCGCATGAAATCAATAATCCCTTAGGTGCAATTAAAGCATTAGCCAGCAACAATCACACGGCATTACAAGCAGCTCTTACCGAACTTCCTCATTTGCATCGACGTTTGCATCTTGAAGAACGAGAAAACTTTTTTCAACTGATCGAGCGATCGCTGGAAAATAAACCATCGATCGCTTCGCAGGAGCGTCGCATCCTGAAACGCAAAATGGCTGCGCAGTTGCAAGAGTTCAAAATTACGGATGCCAGACATGTTGCCGATCTCCTCATAGAAATGGGCATTGGTGAAGAGATGGAGTTTTTGCACCCCCTTTTGCAGAGCGATTCTGCTCAGTGGGCTATCCAATTTGCCTATAACCTGACTTGTCCTTTTGCGAACAATCAAATCATAAGTGGTGCTGTAGATCGCTCCGCTAAAATAGTTTTTGCTCTCAAAAACTACGCTCGTTTTGACCAGAGCGAACAGAAACAGTTGGTAAAAGTGACTGACGGCGTAGAAACCGTACTGGAAATTTATCATAACCAGATCAAACGTAAAATAGATGTCGTGCAAAATTATCAAGATATCCCTGCCATTTGGGCTTATCCAGATCGACTCATTCAGCTTTGGACAAACCTGATTCATAATGCAACTCAAGCGATGGAATCAGGTGGAACGCTGACGATCGCGACGCAGCAGCAAGGGAATGGCGTGACGGTGAGCGTTATAGATACAGGATCTGGTATCCCAACCGAAGTGCAACCGAGAATTTTCGATCCCTTCTTTACTACCAAACCCCCAGGTGCAGGAAGTGGTTTAGGGCTGTATATCAGCCAGAAGATCGTCGATCGCCACCAGGGACGGATCGAGGTGGAGAGCCAACCAGGTTATACTCGGTTTAAGGTCTGGTTGCCCATAGAAGGTAACAATTTGGAGGAAACTTAAACATGCCCGATACTGCCATTCTCTGCGTTGATGATGAAGAGACAATTTTGATGGCGCTTAAGCAACAACTAAAAAATTGCTTTGGCAGTCAGTACATCTATGAGGTTGCTCAAAGCGCTGAGGAAGCCTGGCTTGCGATCGACGATCTAGTGCAGGACAGGATCGAGATTATCATTGTTGTTTCTGATTGGTTGATGCCAAATGTCAGGGGGGATGAGTTTTTAATTCAAGTCCACCAACGCTTTCCAGAAGTGAAAACTATCATGCTGACCGGGCAGGCTGATGAAGCAGCTATTAATCGAGCTCGCAAACAGGCTAATCTTTATGCTTGCATTTCTAAGCCTTGGCAGCAGGAAGAGTTGCAGCAAATTATTTATGCCGCGTTGAATTAATAGACGACAAGCTTAACCTGTGGAAATCTTTGTAATGTTACTTAAAACCCCCAACTAGTTAAAATATAGCTTGTCCGATTAATTTTGGTCTGCATAATCCTGGGTTAAGTCATGAATAACGTGCAGTTTCTAGATGAATATGAAGTAATTGTCGTAGGTGCAGGTCATGCTGGCTGCGAGGCAGCGCTGGCATCGGCGCGGCTTGGCCGTAAAACCCTACTGCTTACTTTGAATCTAGATCGGATTGCTTGGCAGCCCTGTAACCCCGCCGTGGGTGGCCCTGCCAAATCGCAATTAGTGCACGAGGTTGACGCGCTGGGTGGCGAAATCGGTAAAATTACCGATCGCACCTACCTGCAACGCCGCATTCTCAATAATTCCAGAGGCCCTGCCGTCTGGGCATTGCGCGCCCAAACCGATAAACGCGAATACGCGGCTGAGATGAAAAAGGTCATTGAAAATCAGCCCAATTTGCAACTGCGCGAGGGCACGGTTGTCAATCTTGTTTTAGAGAACAAGCAGAAAGTAATAGGTGTCGAAACCCAATTTGGTGTGGGCTATGGCTGCAAAGCCGTAATTTTGACCACGGGCACGTTTCTGAACGGTCAAATTTGGGTAGGCAATCGCTCCATGGCAGCGGGTCGAGCCGGAGAGTTTGCCGTATCGGGACTGACTGAAACTCTGAATGAATTGGGATTTGTCAGCGATCGCCTCAAAACCGGCACGCCAGCACGGGTGGACAAGCGCACTGCCGATTACAGCAAAATGGAAGTGCAACCACCTGACGCGGAAGATCGTTGGTTCAGTTTTGACCCCACCGCCTGGGTACAGCGCGAGCAAATGAACTGCTATCTAACGCGCACGACTGCTGCGACACATCAAATTATTCGCGATAACCTGCATCTATCGCCCGTCTACGGTGGCTTCATCGATGCCAAAGGCCCGCGCTACTGTCCCAGTATCGAAGATAAAATCGTGCGCTTTGCCGATAAGGAAAGCCATCAAATCTTTATCGAACCTGAGGGACGCGATATCCCCGAACTCTATATCCAGGGATTTTCCACAGGTCTGCCGGAACCGATTCAGTTGCAAATGTTGCGAACTCTCCCTGGCTTAGAGAACTGCCAAATGCTTCGCGCCGCCTACGCGGTGGAATACGACTATATTCCCGCCACGCAATGCTATCCCACTCTCATGACCAAGCGGGTGGAGGGTTTATTCTGTGCCGGACAAATCAACGGTACTACGGGTTACGAAGAAGCTGCTGCCCAAGGGCTGGTGGCAGGGATTAACGCGGCGATGTACGCGGGCGATCGCGCTATGTATACATTTCCCCGTTCCCAAAGCTATATCGGCACCCTGATCGACGACCTCTGCACTAAGGACTTGCGCGAACCCTACCGCATGCTCACCAGCCGCTCCGAGTATCGTCTCATCCTGCGCTCGGACAATGCCGATCGCCGTCTCACAGCACTAGGACGAGAGATTGGCTTAATCGACGATCGCCGCTGGCAGTTATTCCTCGATAAGCAAGCCAATATCCAGGCAGAGATCGAACGCCTGCAATCTACCAGGCTCAAGGAACATGACGATGCGGGAAAGGCGATTATTAGTTCCACTGGAGAAGCAATTAAAGGAGCGATCGCGCTGGCTGACCTGTTGCGCCGTCCCAGCATCAGTTATGCAGACTTATCGCGCTATCAACTCGATAATCCCAATCTATCTCTTGCCGAGCAACAGGGAGCAGAAATCGAGATTAAGTATCAAGGCTATATCCAGCGGCAACAATTACAGATCGAAGCGATCGAGCGTCAGTCCGAGCGCAAATTGCCAGCCAATCTGGACTACAGCAAAATCGCAACTCTCTCGATGGAATCGCGCGAAAAACTTGGAAAAATCCAACCGCTGACCATAGGACAAGCCAGCCGCATCGGTGGCGTGAACCCAGCGGATATCAATGCTTTACTCGTATACCTGGAGCTAAAGAACCGCTGCGCCGACCTAGTCACCAAATAATTCCACTTAAATATAATTCCATTCGCTAAATGTGGCGGCTTGACCGCATTTGCGATCTTCTTCGTCTAAAACGTTCCACACGATCGCCGATTTAATCTCAAAACGCTTCCTAGTACTGGAGATGCGAATGCCGTTATAGTTACTGATATAGCCGTGGGTTTGGGCTTGCCTTAAAAGCCGTTCGCGCTCCTCCCTTGCCACTGGTTCGGCGGTATGGCGAGAAGGCGTACTGGTAAACTGCGCCCAATCCATTTGCCATAGATCGAGTGCTGCTAGATTCCCGTAATTTAAGATGGGATCGGCTTCCATGCCATGAGAAACCAGGATGAATGAGGCTTCAAACAGCGATCGCGCTATTTCCTCATCCGCGCCCTTCGTTTCAATTAAAGGTTTGCCCGTCCAATGCTGAAAGCTGCGATATAAGCGCATACTATGCAAAATAAGTTCAGGTTGTTGCCAAATAGCCTGCATCTTAAATCAATCCTCTTCCTCTATTACAATGTTTCTCTTTTTAATTTCATCCACAAAGATTTTAAAACTGGGATTCTCTTTGTAAGAATTTAATAGAGTTTTGGGTTTGCAGTATTTGCATGAAATACTGCGATAATATTCGGGATTCTTATTATTACTGGAGTTTAGACTAAAAGGCAACAAGAAGCATCTCGCTAGATAGAAACTAGCGAGAGAGAGGATAAAAGGGAAGAAGTTGAGCTAAGCAGTTGCAGCGGAAGCTTTTTTGAGGGGCTTGGCATAGCGTTTTTTGACAGTAGGATAACGAATCCGTTGGGTTCGTTTTTTCCCAAGAGGCCAACCTGGAGACTTACCGCGAGGTTTAGGGTCAGGGGAAGGAGAGCCAATCCTGACCAAAACTAAAGCAAAAGCATTTGCAACTCGACCAGGAGACAATTTAGTCATCGGTTTCTGCCAAGGCAGAGGAGAGTCTTGGACAAGTTCACGAGCGAGCCACAATTGCCAAGTAAGTAAAGGCATCAAGTCCGACCAAGTCTCCATCTGAGCAGGGGTAGAAAGCTGAGGGATTGTCCAATGGAGACGTTGACGCACCAAGCGATACCAATGCTCAATGGCAAATCTGCGCAGATATTTTTGCCATACCTCACTCAAGATTGGCTCGTCTTTAGCGACCCAAATCAACCACAGGGGTTTCGATTCAGGCATATCAAGACGTTCGACCAGAATGAGTGTAAAGGGATGGTCTGCGGCTTGCTTTAAGTGCAGGTTTGGCCATCGACGAATTTGCAATCGTCCCAGTTTAGGCTCTGCAATTGTGATGTCTGCTTGGGGAATAGACCAAGTGTCAGAGTCTTTGAGGCTAAATTTCTCTCCATGCTTATGGGGTCGCCCATGCCCCTCGTAATCCTTTGGGGCATGATACAGAACCCGGTTGGGGCGTAGCCTGAGCAGCTTGATACACGGGATGTCTGCTGTTTGCTGCAAAAATGGTGCGCACCCATACTCGCCATCCCCCAGGAAAAGCACAGTCCCAGGAATTTCCGCACAAACCAAGCGTAACTGACTAGCGGCTTTCTGAATCGGGTTCTCGAAACTGGTGATCCGCTCATGCCGCAACGGTAAGGCAAAACTCCCTTCTGACTCTGGAATCCAGGCAATTGTGCTGTATCCTTGCCCCACCGTAACAGGTTTGCTTCCTACTCCCGGTTGAGGTTGATGTTCGTAGGTGCGTTCTTGTAATGTCACCGCATAGGGACGCGACCAGGCTGTATGGTCGCCCGCCAATATCGTCACCTCTGCTGCCGGCATTTGCTGTATGTATTGCTTCATCAAGTCTTCACGTGGAGGATGACTATCTTGCAGTGCTTCATAGATACTCGACCACTCCCTCCGAAATAATGGGCTTAACGAAAGTTCCACAAACGATGAAACACTCCGACTCGTCAGTACCGCATCCATCAAGTCGAACAGCGCATCTCTCCCGTTCCCTATAATTTCGTACGTGTACTTGCGAAATTGCTCAAGTTTATCCAAACTAATCATGATGAAGCTGTTGATTTTATAGTCTTTTCAGCTTCCATCATCAAGCGGTCAGTCTGCAATGGCTGGCTGCTTTTTACCACTTTTTAGTCTAAACTCCAGTTATTAGCGTCAATTGTAAAACCTTTTTTGGCAAGCGCTTGATTCAATGTGGATAGACAATTTATGATTTTTGCTTTTTTCTTGTCACTGTAGTACAGGGGTAGTAACCAACACTCCGTCGAATGAACGGCTATGGCAAAAATGATTTTATCTTCATTCTGACTGTAAAAATCTTCGCCAATTGAGGATTTAAATTTTGTAATTACATTCTCGATTAGTTTTTCAGGAGATAATTCGCCATCGCAATCTCTGTGAGGCACATCGTAATGTTCTTCTGAAACGTCAGTATCTATTTGAACAATGATGTATTCATTGAACTGAAATGCTTCTTTAAAATCATCTGATTGACAATACTCAAAAACTTGACTCCAGCCACCATAATTACTGGATCTATTTGCATCAGTTGTGTCTCTTAAAGGTTGAAGCCAGTTAACATCTATATCGGGGTTAAAATATCCAGCTAAAATATTTTCAATAATAATTTGGTCGGTGATTCCCTCTGTAATTCCTGCGAAAGTGTTCTTCATCTTAAAATCCCTTGGGCAATCCTCCAATATAGCCTCGCATAAAAGCTTCGGATAATTTTACTGGTTTTTGTCCCTCTAGAGGTTCTGGCTTTAAAATACGTTTAGCTTTGGTATGTCCGAATCTATTACGATAAACTACAAACAGTCTCTGCTCGTCATCATCTAGGTTTAGTCCGTCTAAAATAGCTGGATTATGTGTTGTGAGTATGGCTTGCTTATCGTGTTTTTTAGACAGTTCTACCAACTCTCTGGTTAGCTGACTGCATAATTTAGGATTAAGGGAAGCATCAATATTATCAACAGCAAAAAAGTCAGGTGTAATGCTACTAATAAATAAGGCAAAGTAAAACAATAAAAATAGAAAGCCTTCATTTGAGCTTTTCTGATCGAAGTAAGGTAGATTTGCATCCAAGTATCTATCTTTAATTTGGATACTTCGTTCCATACTTAATAAATCTTGAGATATTTCAAAATCACCAAACCAATCTATAAGCTTAAGTTTGGTTTTGATCTCATTGATTTCATCAATATTTTCGTCCGAATTTAAAGACTTAAGAAGTTTAAATAGCCCCTCTCCATTAATTCCTAACGGCTGGATCTGTCCTTCTCGCTCAAAAATACGCAATGATGAATTTTCTGGAGAATATATCAGGAAACTACTAAGACTATCTCGGTTTCCCCATTCTGAGATAATTCCAGTCGTATCGGCTGAAGTTTCTGCAATTAATAAAGCAAGTTTTTCTTTGACATCTGAAATTGTTTCAAGTAACAAAGCAAGTTTTCTCTTGCGATCGTTATCCTCTCCGCGATCAGTGGCATTAGCTCCAAACTCTTTAGATGCCCACTCAACAATCACTTCCATCTTATCAGTCGCAATCTCATTGAGTTGGTTGAGCATTTCAAGATGCTTCTCTCTCCAACTAGAGTAAGATTGATTATCATTTTGCAGTATGTATTTAAAATTACTTCCATCTTCCATTCTTAAATATATCTTTATCTCTTTATCAAGGGTTTCCTGTTCAAATGCCGATCGCATAAATTGAGGCTCTGTAACTCTGATACCCCTAGAGAATAAGAACTCGTTATCTAATTTATTGTTGGCAGCAGCAGAGGCTAGAGCGATCGCTTCTAATATATTGCTCTTGCCACAACCATTTTCGCCAATCAATACTGTTATTCGCCCCAAGTCTAGCTTGAGCTTTTGAATAGATTTAAAATTCTCTACCTGAATTTCTGTAATCATATGGCGATCGCCTCTGTATCTAATTACTCGGCTTTAATATTTTCTGGTTCTTTCAGTAGCTCTAGGCTACAGCATAACCTGTATGAGGACGCACGTGAGCCGGGTAAAAACCTAACACGATCTTATCCTTTGGAATACCTGCTTCCTCTAGCTCACCCGTAATGCCATCCTCAAGGCCATCTCGCTGAATCCAGATCTTATTATCGATAATCTGTACGTGTACTAGGCAACCGTGTACCCTACGGTGCTTTTCCCAGCCTTCTATCATCAACAAGAAATTCTTTCGTTCCGCGTCAATTACAACACTATTATGAATTTCACCATAACTATGGGGGATTTTCGCATGATTCTGTAGAACAGACTCAATTATTTGACTGTATTCAGCTAATTTATCCATTTGACGATTTCCTCCGTTACTGGATCGAAAACAATAATATTGAGCTGATTGTTCTCAATAAAAATCCTTCCTATTGGCTCGGAAAATATGTCTAAGTAAACATCATCGCGAACTGCCAAGTAAAGCCTTCGCTTTTCTTCCCGATACACCATTACTCCTTGATATAAAACGTATTGACCTAAATGCGGCCTCGAATCATAACTCCCTCATCTTCCATTTCGACATCGACGCTGGTTTCTGTCTCAATCCGAAATGACCTATGATAAAAATCGGCTAGATCTAGAAGTGGCACAAGAATTACCAGCTTGACACTATTTTCAAGCATCGGCGGATCTTCCATCAATTCCAAAAAATTAGCCTTCACCCGATCCAATAACTGTTGCTCTAATTGACTCAGATCGGGATAAGCCTCCAACCATTCTGGGAAAAAGGTTGGGCTTTGAGCTTGCTGCAATCCAAATGCTTGCTTCAGCTCGCGTAGGGTAATTTCAGTAGCTGGGATTGTTTGTACCATTCCTACCTTCTTCGGGCTAAATTAAACTATAGCTATAGCCAACAGGTTTGAGACGGGGTGCAGGATTTCTACCCCCATGGTGGGGACGCACACCCCAGACCCCCTGTAATAACCGATCTGCCTACAGCTATATTATTGCAAATGACGACGCAAGAAGGCGATCGTATGTCCGACCTCCAGTACCTGATTGCTGCGTTTGCCTGAACCGTGCCCCTCATCCGCAAAAATAATCAGTTGAGAGGGAATCTTACGCTGCTCCAAAGCCACTTGCATTTGTACTGCTTCACCCACTGGTACGCGCGGATCGTTGGCTCCCTGGATAATCAACAATGGAGCTTTTAATCGCTCGATATAGGTGATGGGTGAAAGTGCAATTAGAGCAGCGCGATCGCGCTGCGGATCGCCATATTCAGTAATTCGCAGTTGCCGCCGCGCCGGAGCCGTATTTTGCAGGAATGACAAGAGATTGCTCATGCCAACTAAGGAAACTCCCGCATCATAGCTGCCAGCAAATTTGGTCATCCCAATCAGCGCCGAATAGCCGCCATAGCTCCAACCCATAATACCAATCTTAGGGGTTTTGCCATTCACCTGCCAGGCTTTACGAATGTAGAGAGCGCAGTCTTCAATATCCGTAATTACTCCCAAACGCTTGGCTCCATTATCGGCATTCAGCCAGTTTTTGCCATATCCATCGCTACCGCGCACGTTGGGTTCCACGTAAACAAAACCTGCATCTACAAACATCTGCGCTAGGCGATTAAACCCCGCCGTACTTTGTGCTTCGGGGCCGCCATGAAAATGCACGACGACGGGACATGCTTTCTGCTCGCACTGGGGCGATCGCCAGACAAACATGGGAATCTTCGTACCGTCGCGAGCGGGATATGATGACAGAGTGGCAGCAACAAATCGACTCGCATCTACCTCGGGAATGCTGGGTAACACCCACTGGGTTAATTTACCCGTTGACCAATCGTAGACATAGCTAGTGCGCGGCGCTTTCCCCGTTTCCACCCCGATCGTCATAAAGCGACCATCCCGCGAAATCGTCCCCGCGTAGATACGATCTGCGCCCTCAAATTGAGGTAAAGCGATCGGCTTAAAAGTCCGCGCATCCATTGCTAACAAACGCGAATAGCCGCGATCGTTGACGCTGTAAATAATCCGTTTTCGAGGGTAATCGATCTCAAAGCCAGAGACATCCATTGGTACTTCCGGTGAGATCGGCGTAAACTTTCCGTTCGCGTATCGATAGAGGCGACGGAACTCGCCAAACTTTGGCGTGAGTACCAAAAATTCATCTGGGCGATCGCCAAATGCGACTTCGTACTCCTGACGCTCGTCCTGTCCTAAAATGGGTTGCAGTTGCTTGCTTTGTTCGTCAAAGGTGTAATACTCGCGATAGAGGCTGCCTGTAGCTTTTACCAGTAGCAACTTACCTGTGGGCAACCTGTCAGCGATCGCCCAAAAGCCTGACTCGGAAAAAATAAGTTGTTTCTGCCTGGTTGTGAGATCGTAGCGATAGATGGCAAAGGAATCGGGCTTGATATCGTTGGCGTTAAAGTAGATGTAGCGCGAATCATCAGAAATGGTGGCAAAGGACGTTCGCACCTGCGGCAGGTGCTGAATTACCTGTAAAGCGCCGCCGCTAGTAGGTTGAATATACAGACCGGCATTCTCTTCACCCTGGCGATCGCGAGACAGCACGATATACTTGCCATTCGGACTTATGCCCACAATCGTCGTCGCATCCTGTCCGCCAGTGACCTGCACCGGAAATGTTCGAGCACCGTCGATGCGCCATACCTGAGCCACGCCCGTAATGCCCCAACCGAAAAATAACTGCTTGCCATCGGGGGTAAGCATTCCTAAACCAGGCGATCGCACGTCCAGCATTGCCTCGATTTGCCGAGTTACGGTTGCGTCGAGGCTGGGAGGTGCATATTTCTTTAACGTAGCGGCATCAATGCTCGATTTGCCCAAACCCGTGTAAGTCTGTGGGACGGCTATAACTTTTGGGGCAGTACTGAAATATGTAGCAAGAGTTAGGGCAGGTAGAATCTTAAACAGCTTCATGGGTAGCTTAATAATTTCCAAAACGAAAGAAGGAGCCGATAACTTTCCTCGTTTCGTTCGGCTCCTTCATTCGGTTCGCTCCTCACACATCGGTAAGTGTAGCCTACTTCTGGCAAAATGGCTACCCCCATACCCAATCTTATTTTTTCGTAATATAAACAGACCAAACATCGCTAACTGACGCAGAACCGTACCAGATACCGGATCTGGGCGAATGGTTAGCGCCTTCCACCACTAAATTTTCTGCCCCATCCAGGTGCGCTGCCTCAATTGGGGTAATGCCATCGCCCCAAGTATTACCAACACCGCAGGTTAACTCGTAGCTGCTATAGGCTAACCATCTGGACAATTTCTTTTCGCCGTAGACTGCCTTACCAGCGACGCATACATATTTGACGCTTGTATAAAATGCACCCGGATAATTGTCGTTGACAAAGCCGAGGTTGCGCCGCGTCCAAGGCTCTAAGCTGCGGTGGGGCGTGCCCAGAGTAATTAAGCTGGCTACCATAGGCTCGGCGTGCCAAGTGCGATCGTAATAGGGAATGCCACCCAAATAGATCCGCGCCACCCAGCCACCGGCAGAATGGGCGATTATATTTACCTGCGGAACGTCGTACCGCTGTAAAACATCTTTTACAGTGGCATCCAGTCTCGCTAGAATCGGAGCCATCGATCGCCCCCCTACCGTAGGCAGCCATTCCCACCACTGTAGCGGCACGACTTCAGTTGGCATATTTTGTGCGGTTAGCCTTGCTGCCAAGTCGAAATAATCAGATGCACCAGCTAAATAGCCAGGTAAAATTACGCTAGGTAGATACATGTAGGGGTTCAAGGTTTTTAGGTAATTAGCTTTTAGCTTTTAGCTTTCATCGGTCAGCAGGAAAGTTTAGGCAAAACGGTAGTGTTTCTTTACGTCTTTGAGGATTTTCCACGTACACGACATTCCAGCGGGAAAAGTTACCAGGTCGCCTTTCCCTATATGCACTGGATCGCCGGATTCGGGCGTGACGATTACTTCACCTTCGAGCAAATAACAGGTTTCCTGACTGTCGTAGTGCCAGGGAAACTCAGATGCTTCCTTAGTCCAAATACCCCAATTTTTCACGCCTAGCTCTTGCAAATGCGCTTCAGTAGGTTGTTTTTCTACTTGTATTTTCATAGCTACAAACTTTTCCTCCTTTAAATCTTTTATTACTCGGTTGAGCGCAGGGCAGGTTTAGCTAGTAGTTTTGCTCGTCACGGGAGACACGCGTATAAAAACCGCCCCTACGACAAATCTGAGACAACTACAAACTTTTTCTGCTGCGATCGGTAAAAATTGAACCATTACAAGAGATGATCTAAATCAATCTTGAAACTATAGCCGTAGACAGATCTGTTAGGACAGGGGGTGTGGGGGCTGCGACCCCACGCAGGGGTGGAACCCCTGCACCCCGTCCTAAGCCTATTGGCTGTAGCTATAGTATCGATATATATCGTAGGGCGAGCATTGCCCACCTTACCCATGACATCCTACCTACTGGAGTACCTGTGTAGGCTCTGTCAATGCAATCAACCTTAGTTAAATCAAGCTAAAGTCAAAACTAACATCGACACAGGTACAATTATTAAGTATTCTTAATATTAATACTCTAAGTATATTTTCCTACTCAATTTTATGAATATGTCACCCACAATATCAGCAGAGCAGATCGATCGCATCGTTTGGAACCAGCATCAAGATCCCTTTGCTGTGCTTGGCCCCCATGAAATTGAGCGGGATGGTAAACCTGCTTGGGTGGTAAGAGCCTACCTACCCGATGCTGAAGCGGTATCTGTGATGGACTCAGATCGCCACATGACCTATCCCATGCATTCTGTCCACCACCCCCACTTCTTTGAGTGCGTTATCGATACGCCCCACATGTTTAGTTACAAGCTCAAAGTGACAGAAGGTGGCAGCGATCGCACGATCTACGATCCCTATTTCTTCAAATCGCCTTTGATGACTGAGTTCGATCGCCACTTGTTCGGGCAGGGCACCCACTATCAAATCTACGAAAAAATGGGCGCGCACGTTACCACAGCAGAGGGGGTTAGCGGTGTTTATTTTGCCGTCTGGGCACCAAATGCCCGCAATGTATCCGTGATCGGAGACTTTAACTATTGGGATGGGCGCAAACACCAAATGCGCAAAGGCGATCCTGGAGTGTGGGAATTATTCGTCCCAGGCATTGGTGCTGGTACTAAGTATAAGTTTGAAATTAAAAACGATGTGGGTCACATCTATGAAAAGTCCGACCCTTATGGCTTCCAGCAGGAAGTTCGTCCGAAAACCGCTTCGATCGTCACCGACCTCAACATTCACAAGTGGCAGGATGCGGCCTGGATGGATAAGCGCCGCACGACTGATGCGCTGAAGGAACCCATATCAGTGTACGAGTTGCACTTGGGTTCCTGGATGCATGGCGATGCCAACACGCCTCCTGCCGACGGCAACCCTATAGTCTACGCCGCCGACATGAAGCCTGGTGCGAGGTTCCTTACCTATCGCGAACTGGCGGATAAGCTCATTCCCTACGTCAAGGATTTGGGCTTTACCCACATTGAAATGCTGCCCGTTGCCGAGCATCCGTTTGACGGTTCCTGGGGTTATCAGGTGATCGGTCACTACGCCGCCACGTCACGCTACGGCAAGCCAGAGGACTTGATGTATTTCATCGACCAATGCCACCAAAATGGTATTGGTGTAATTGTTGACTGGGTACCCGGTCACTTCCCCAAGGATGGACACGGTTTAGCCATGTTCGACGGTACGCATCTTTATGAAAGTGCCGATCCTCGCATTGGCGAACATAAGGGCTGGGGTACGCTGATTTTCAACTACAAGCGAAACGAGGTTAGTAATTACCTGATTTCCAATGCCCTGTTCTGGTTCGACAAGTACCATATCGATGGTATCCGCGTCGATGCTGTCGCCTCGATGATCTACCGCGACTATTGCCGCGAACCTGGCGAGTGGTTGCCCAACGAGTATGGCGGACGGGAGAGTTTAGAGGCGATCGAATTTTTCCGCCACCTCCACAGCATTCTCTTTGAGTACTTCCCTGGAGTGCTCTCGATCGCGGAGGAATCGACCGATTGGCCGATGGTAACCTGGCCTGCCTATGCTGGCGGCTTGGGTTTCAACTTCAAATGGAACATGGGATGGATGCACGACATGTTGGACTACTTCCACATGGATCCCTGGTTCCGACAGTTCCATCAAAACAGCGTCACGTTCAGCATCATGTATGCGTTTAGCGAAAACTTCGTGCTGGCGCTCTCCCATGATGAAGTCGTACATGGCAAGAGTCCGATGATTGGCAAGATGCCCGGCTACGACTGGGATAAGTTTGCGAATTTGAGATGTCTCTATAGTTACATGTTTGCGCACCCCGGCAAGAAGACCATATTTATGGGTATGGAATTTGCCGTGCGCGATGAGTGGAATGTCTGGGGAGATTTAGATTGGGATCTGTTGAACCACGAGCCTCATCGGGGCATTCAAAAGCTGTTTACCGATCTAAACGCACTTGTAAAAGCCGAACCAGCTCTATACGAAGTTGACTGCTCCTACGACGGCTTCCAATGGATTGATTGCAGCGATAATCGCAACTCTGTTGTTTCCTTCATGCGCAAGGATAAGTTAGGGAATTCCTTAATTGTCATCTGCAACTTCACGCCCGTACTGCATAGCAACTACCGCATTGGCGTACCGAAGAAGGGATTTTATTCGGAAATCTTTAACAGCGACGCTACGGTCTATGGTGGCAGCGGTGCGGGCAACTACGGCGGTAAATACTCAGAAAACTGGGGCTATCACTATATGCCCTATTCGCTTGATATCTGCTTGCCACCTTTGTCAACTCTCGTGTTTAAGCTGACTAAGGAAGAAATCGATCCCGAGCCTGAAGTCACTTCAGAAAGCGAAACAGAAGTAGTGGAGCAATCTGTCTGAGAGATCCTCTCATGCACGAAATCCCTCTAGGGGCATTGCCTCCGTGCCGATCCCTTTAAGCAATTATGGCTTATTTGCCCTCACCCCCTAGCCCCCTCTCCCAAAATTGGGAGAGGGGGAACAGAGCGGTCGAACTCACGAGCTATAGCTATAAATCTTCACCCGCAAAATATAGCCATAGACAGATCTGTTAGGACAGGGGGTGTGGGGGCTGTGCCCCCACGCAGGGGTTCCACCCCTGCACCCCGTCCTAAGCCTGTTGGCTATAGCTATATAAACAATTCCCGTACGCTCATCAAAGCGGATAGGCTCTATAGTTTTAAAAAACATGCATGAGGTCGTTAGTTTTGATGCGATCGCAAGGCACTGCCAACTTCATAGTCGATAATGTTGGTATCGGCCAGTGTAGTTGAGATATCCGCAAGTGAGAGTAAAGGCCCTGTCTGAAGTTGACCGTTAGTGCTCAGTTCGCTATAGCAGAGGTAAACCCTTTCGGTGGCGCGATCTAGTAAGTCTCGCAGCAAGCGCTCTAACCGCCATCGATCGGCATCATTTTCATCCTGAATTGACCAGGGTTCACCGTGCCAACCGTGTAGAAATAGCGGTGCGGCAAATAGATCGGCAGCCCCTCCCTGTTTCCATAATGGCGAACTGGCATCCAACCAGAATTGCCAGCGGTGTTGCAATCTTGCCATTCGATACTGGTAGATGGTTGCCAGGGTTACGCTATCCGATTGGGTGCGCGGTGCGTAGGGATTGGCCGTGACCGTACCCTGACGAATCAGCTTAATAAATTGCTCGATAATTTGCCCATCCTGCCAGCCCAAACGGTAGCCGATCTCCCAATAATGTTGTGCGGTTTCAATTAATGCCTGGAGGTTGGCGATGCGGTCGTAACTGAGATTTCTAGGTACAAAAAATTTCTGAATTGCCCGATCCAGAAATAACAATGGCGCAAGGCTAGCTGTTTGTTGCTCGATCCACTGACGCAGTTGTTCGTAAGCGTGGCTGACTTCATAGCCAAGGCGATGCCACTCGCTGTAGGTATCGCTCGGAAGTAACTGAGGTCGATCGGGATGGGGCTGGAAGCACCGATCTGCTAAGATACCAGCCCTAACTGGATCGATTCTAGGATCGAGCGATACCAGCATCTCAGCGACGCGATCGCGATCTATCTGATGTCCTAATTTGGGATAGATCAGAGGCATCAACGTGAGGAGCGATCGCACCAGTGCAGAACCCGATAGGGGATGTTGGTCGTTTAATGGTAAGATATCTATCCCTTTTTTAGTGAGAATCTCTACGATCGCGTAACTGGCGATATTGTCTAAACCTGGGGCAATAATCGCGATTTCCTTGGCCTGAATTTGTCCAGTTGTAATCGCCGCCGCGATCGCGTCTGCAACGCTGCGGAACAGCTTAGCTCGCGAAATCGTTTCGATACTGACCAGACCTTGCAATGGCTCGTGGGCGAAGTACGTGCTACCGATCGGATTCACAGACGAGTCCAGGACGACAGCACCAATGCGATCGCCCAAACTATCCTGGGTAGGCGATAAATTAACGATGTCGCACTGAGCCGCAAGATCGCTCCAATAGTCTGGGTCTGCCCCTAAGCCTTGCCGAATCCCCCCCTGTGGGTTGAATGTAAATACGGCACTGGCTCCGGCAGCGATCAGGACTTCGCAAGCCTGTCGCACGATCGCTGGATATTCATCGACATCATCAGCAATGATATAGCGAAACCGCTGGCATAACTTGGCTTGATATTGGGGATTGGGGAGAAGATAGCGTCCAAATAATTCTGTAATTACGCCGTAGGTGAGCAACCCGTGCTGCCAGCAGAACTGCTGCCAGGCTGTTAGTGCCGTGCCAAAATATGCGTAGGTATTTTTAGTACTTTGATTCCCATCGCTTTCCAAACCCTGTTGTAAAATTGCTGGAATCTCATCGATCGCTTTACCACTATTAGCTGCTAGCAAATACAGATCGAGCAGGCGACGCACGAGGCGATCGCGGCTGACTCCTTCCATGCGCAACCGCCCCTCCTCCAGGTCTTCTGCCCACAGATTCATTGCCAATTCCTGTTCGTTCTCAACTCGCAAGAGAATGGGGAATTGCGCCTTCAGGCGGAGCGTTCGCACCAGGAGCGGAAAGAACAGCAGCACCTGATCGCGGAAGAAACCGATGGGAGTGGTAGCGGTAACCGGATATTGTCCGTGGGTGGCATGACTGAGGCGATCGCTAAATAAACGGCGCTGCTCGGCATCAACGGATAGCACCAGTACGGTTTGCGATCCAGCTTGAGGGTCGCTTTGCTGCGATATTTCCGTTTCTACCCACGTACAGAACTGTTCGCAAGCTCTCTGGCTTTTACCACTACGACCGCTCCCTTGAATCCATATTAGTGACATCTCAGTAGATACCTATTTGATGGTGATAGCAATTAGCTTTTAGCAGTTATAGCGCTTTTCAATTGAGAACGAGTTTTATTTTTGGGGTGAAGGGGTTCCACACGGCAGTGGCTCTAGCGGGGAACCCCCAAGACCGCCCTGCCTCCCCTTCTTGGGGGCAACGCCCCCAAACCCCCTACTCTTTCCGATCTGAAAACCGCTATAGCTTTTATGCCAACGATCGCTTTGTTTTATCGGACAGAAAAAGTTCTATCTTTCCTCAAGACAAATACGCTGCCTTCGTTGCCTCTGCTAATACGCAGATCGGTATCTAGATAGGTGGTTTCTAGCCAGCCCTGGCGATCGCGTTCTTTAATCCCAAAATCAATCGCTCTAAGTTTCCGCCCCGATTGCAGTAACTGCACGAATTCATCCACATTAGTGTAACCAATCAGGCGTTGCAGTCCTACTACCGCTCGCTCGAATTTAACGTTAACGCGCTGCGCGGAAACAACGGTAAAGCTGGCGCAAACACTCACAAATCCCTCTAGTAAAGGCAATCCTAAAATCTCTGCCACATTGTAAACTTTGCCCTCGTTGGCGCGAATGCACTGATAGATCTGACCGAGTTTGATGCCTGGGAAGCGCTCGAATCCCAATAATTCCTGGCTGGTGGTAAATAGCAAGCGCCAGTTGCCCGTTAGTAATTCTCCCGCCTCGGTGGGCGTTGGCGTAGGATTGCTTGCTTCCATATAGGCAATTGCGGCAAAAATGGCTTGTTTCTGCACGTCTGTCATTTTTAGACCGCGATTTACGGGCGCGATCGCCTCAAACAGCATTTCCTTATAGTTCATAATCTATGGGTAGGAGATTCTCTCTATCATAGCCGTCCAGTTGCAGTAGATCGCGGTCAAACCAGCAACTCATCCACTAAACCAGATGGCGGCACAACTTCGATCCGTTTTTGCGCGAGATCGACAAACGGGGCGATCGCCTCGACAAATGGTATTAGCGCCGTCTTACCCTCTTTTTTGACTTCGAGCAGATCGTTGCCAGCGGGAATTACGTCGCTCACCTCACCCAAATATTTTCCTGTGAGTTGATGGAATACACGGCAACCAATTAAGTCGTTGACATAGTACTCGTCTGGTTCCAGATGGGGGCGATCGCTCTGCGGCACGACGATCGAACAGTTACGCAAAGCATCGGCGGCGGTGCGATCGCCTATTCCCTCCAAACGCAGAACGTAAACATTGGTTTTACCAGGTAAACACCGACCAGAGAGCATTTCTACAGGTTGGGGCGCATCGCGATCCGAGGCACTCAGCCATCGCTTCCCAGGCACCTCAAATCGTTCGGGAAAATCAGAATAGGAAATTACCCGCACCTCACCTTTAATCCCATGCGCAGCGACCACCTTGCCAATTACAATCCAATCGTCTTGCATAACTATCTAAAATGGACTGAGTCCCGATTGCTGGATTAGGTTAAATGAATCGCGGAAGATCATAAATATACCCAGTCCAAGTAGCAGGAACAATCCACCTTGCATGACGTTTTCTTGCAAGGCTGATGGGAGAGGTTTACCGCCACGCAAAGCTTCAAGAATTAGGAAAATTAACTGACCGCCATCCAGGGCGGGAAGGGGCAGGATGTTGATAATTGCCAGGTTGATACTGATAATGGCGGTGTAGTCAAACAGGCTGGAGGCATCGGATTTTGCCAGTTCGGAACCCATCGCCACGATCGCGATCGGCCCCGATACCTGAGCCGCAGTTTCTTGGAAGTTGGTAACTAGCTGCTTGAGCCCCTGAACGGTCATGACCGTGAGCCTCTCAAAACTTTTTGCCGCACTGGTTAAGGCTTCGCCAACATTGCGAATGGGGCGGCGGTGCGGCTTGTCAGTAAAGTCTAACCTGATGCCAATGCGTCCGTGCCCGACTTCACCGCTAGGGACAACCGTAAGGTTTAGCATTTCGTCATTACGCTGGACTGCTAGATCGATCGATTGGTTAGCATTCTTAGCAATTATGGCTTGAAATTCTTCGAGGGTAGTAAGGCTGGTACCAAAGGAAGTGCCATTCGCCGATCGCACGATGTCCCCAGGTCTTAGACCAGCTACAGCAGCAGGCGAGTCGTTAGCAATCAGGCTGTCAACCCGCACGCCAGGTACATCGACGGTACCAACGCCCACCGCGATCGTCATCACCAACAGCACCAGGTAGGCAAAGACAAAGTTAGCAATTACCCCAGCACTAATTACGATCGCCCGATCGGCGATCGGGCGATTGCGCAACAGGTTGGGGTCGTTGGGGGGGATAGTGCTTTCCTCGTCATCGTCGGGGAACCCGACATAACCCCCGAGGGGAATAGCCCGCACCGCATATTCAGTTTGCGCTCCCTGATATTTCCAGAGGATAGGACCGAAGCCAATCGAGAACCGATTGACGTGAATGCCTTGCAGCCTCGCTGCCATGAAGTGTCCTAGTTCGTGAACTACAACCAGCAGAGCCAAAACAGAAATTGCTAGTAAAACGGACATACGGCTATTTAGGAATAAATAAATATTTGTTTAAGAATTATGTAAATCATAACACTTAGTCACATTTAGGATTTGGTTGCCGCCGCTATGCATGAATCTTTACTCCAATTAGCGATCTCGATCGCTGATGGTGAGTGGGTGCGAAATATTGGGCGATCGCAGCGACTAATCTGGGGTTAAAAAGCGCTCCAACTTGTATCTAAACGTACAAATCCCAGATAGTTGAATCTAAATAATAGATATCAACAAAATTTTGCCAGTTCAAGCCAAATTTGTCCCTCTATCAGTCAAGTTAGCTGACAAAGTTTAGGTTATGCCAAAAAGACGCGATCTCCTTTTAGGTGGGGCGGCTGCGGTCGCAGTCGCTATGATGGTATAGCGAATTCAAACTCTTCTTGACATTCTCGGTTGCATCATCATTTCCGGTGCAGGTTCGGGTTTAGGGATCGATGCTAAGAAAGGTGTTATCCTATTTCCCATATTCTCCACAGCCAAATTAGAGCCAAAGATATTGGCTTCTGACTGAGTAGCTCTAGCAGGAGTAGGAGAACTGCTAGTTGGCCGGTTAGTAGAACGGTTACTTGTGTTATTGGGAGCTGATGGCGTACAACTGGCAAGCAAGGCCATCAGTGCAATTGAAGCTAAATATTTGAATTTCATGGCATGGGGTTTCCATAATAAATAACCTGGTGCAAAACTTGCAGGCCCTGACTGCGCAGCCAAGTTGCTTGCACTAGGGATGTACGATAGAGAATGGTAAGATTTAGAGAAGTAAATCTTGCTACTCTAATCTTTATACTGTCTTTGTCTAATAACGAATGTGACGCGGATCTCACTTAGTATGCGATCGCGATCTCATATAGCGGTTTTCAGATCGGAAAGAGCAAGGGGTTTGGGGGTGTTGCTCCCAAAAAGGGGTAGCCCCCCTTCACCCCGTCAACAAAACCCGTTCTCAAGTGAAAACCTCTATAGTATATGTGGAGAAATGCTCTATTAGTGTCAAATATCACCACAAGAAACCCAGGTCAGAGAGGATTTACTGCTTCATTAGCCAGGGCATCGGGAAATGCAGTAAATCCAGCTTTTGTCAAAGCTTTTACTGTGGCTTTGTCATCGCTGACCCAATGCTGATTGCCAAGGCGCACCATTTGGGAATGATATGCGATCGAGGCGATAACTGGAACTTTCGCCCCTTCTTTCTCACCAGTTTGCGCTCTCAGGATTTCCCGCAGTTGGTGCAGCTTCTGGATATCCATTGCTTGCTCGCGATCCAGCTCCACACGCACCATACGCACTGATTCAATTGGTTGCATATCATCAATCACTAACTGGACGCGATCGTCGCGGCGATCGGCTTTGCCCCACACCATCAGGCGATTGTCTTTTTGAAGATGCGATCGCACCTTTTCGTAGATCTTAGGAAACACTACCGCTTCCGAGCTACCCGTGAGATCTTCGATTTGCAGAACCGCCATGCGATCGCCCTTTTTAGTAGTAATATCCTTGATATCTAGAATCAGAACAATTGCCGTCAGGGTAGTATTCTCAGGACTGTCAGCCAGGTCGCTCAAGTTAATGGGAGCCATCAACTTCGCAGATTTGCCTACAACCTTAAGGGGATGATCGGAAATATAGAATCCCAGTAATTCCTTTTCCATGCGCAGCTTTTCTTGGGGAGGATAGTCCTGCACCTTGGGGCCACTGGGGGTGTCGTCATAGGCGCTCTCGCTTGTATCTCCTGTCAGGAGATCGAACAAACTGACTTGACCGGATGCCTGTTCCTTCGCTTTGCGCGATGCCCACTCCAGCGTGATTTCCAGATCGCTCATCAGTTGATGGCGATTGGGTTGGATGGAGTCCAGGGCACCAGTTTGAATCAGCGCTTCCAATGCCTTTTTGTTCAACGCCCGCGAATCGACACGACTGCATAGATCGGCTAAAGACTTGAACTTGCCTCCCTTTTGTCGTGCTTCTAGGATAGAATCAATCGCACCGCCACCGAGATTCTTAATTGCTGCTAAACCGAAGACGATCTGACGATCGCGGGGCGTAAAGTCCACACCGGAGGTGTTTACGTCCGGTGGCAGAATATCGATATTCATGCTGTTGCAACTGGCAATATATCGTTGCACTTTAGCCTGGTCGCCACTTACAGACGACAGCAACGCTGCCATGTATTCAACGGGGTAGTTGGCTTTTAAATAGGCAGTTTGATACGTGACATAGCCATAGGCAACGCTATGGGATTTGTTAAAACAATATTCCGCAAATAGCACCATCTGATCGAAGAGATCGGTAGCAATCTTGGACTTAATGCCGTTCTTAGCCGCACCATCGAGGAACTTCTCTCTTTGCTTCTCCATTTCTGCGGGTTTCTTCTTTCCCATTGCTCTTCGGAGTAAATCGGCTTCTCCCAATGTGTATCCTGCCAGATCTTGAGCAATCTTCATAATTTGCTCTTGGAATACCAGAATCGAATATGTTTCTTGTAGAATCGGCTCCAGATCGGGATGAGCGTAATCCATTGCTTCGCGACCGTGCTTGCGGTTGATGAATTTCGGAATCAGTCCCGCATCCAATGGTCCAGGTCGATAGAGCGCTAATATTGATGAAATATCATCGATATTTGATGGTTTGAGATCCCGCACGATTTGCTTCATGCCCGATGATTCGAGTTGGAATATACCTTCCAATTCGCCTCTAGCCAGCAACTGATATGTCTTTTCGTTTTCGTGGGTGGATGCATCTGGCGCGATCGCATTGATATCAAAAGCTATATTCTTGCCCTTCTCGATCAGATCGACCGTATGTTGAATTGTGGTCAAGTTCCGCAGTCCCAAAAAGTCCATTTTCAGCAACCCTAAGGACTCTAGATCCTCCATCGGATATTGCGTCACTACGGCACCATCATTACTTCTCTGGAGCGGCACAACTTCATCTAGGGGCATGGGTGAAATCACCACACCCGCAGCATGTACGCCAGAACTCTTGTTCACGCCTTCAATCCGCATTGCCATATCCAGCCATTGAAATACCTTCGGATCTTTTTCATAGCGCTCCTTAAACTCCGGGGCTGGAGTCTCGTCTGAAATCATGGTCTTGAGCTTAGCTGGCTTGCCCCTAAACACGGGGATCATCTTCGCCATTTTGTCCGCTTCGCCATAGGAGATATCCAGCACTCTACCCACATCCTTGAGTACTGCTTTAGAGGTGAGGCGATTAAACGTGACGATTTGAGCCACGCGATCGTCGCCGTACCGCTGCGTGACGTACTCGATCAACTCGTTGCGATGATCGATACAGAAATCGGTATCGATATCAGGCATGGATTTGCGTTCGGGATTGAGGAAGCGCTCGAATAGCAGGCCGTGGTGAATGGGATCGATATTGGTAATACCCAAGGCGTAAGCAACTAAACTGCCAGCAGCAGAATTATGAATGGCAATAGAGTTAGCAACGTAGGAAGTATCACCAGGAACGGTAATATCGTAAACCTTGCCTTTGTAGTGGAATTTCTCAGCCGATCTGATTTTGAGGTAAATGTAGCGATCGTCCACATAAAAGCTATCATTCCTGAAAAATTTCTGCTCCTTAACCCCAATGGGAAAATCCCAAAAGTCACTATTCCAGTTAAGTAGTTGACTCCCTGCTAGTTTGACCGAATATTCTATAGCCCAGTTGTCTTGCTGTTTGCCTCTTTTGCTTTTGATAATAGAGACCCAGTAACCAAACCTAGCTAATAGCGATCGCAGTTGCATCGCTAATGCCGAAGATGTAGTCGTATACTTAATTGCTGTAGTTTTCTCTTTAGACCCATTATGTCCATCACCCCTGAACATATAGGCGATCAAAATCTTAATCAGTTCTGATTTACCTTTGAGCACGACCGCCGTAGGGATTGATTTGTGATTGGCTCCGATGCCACACAAACTTGAAAGGAACTCACCGACAGTACGGGAGTATGTAAGAACCTGGATTGATTGCTTGGCATGATGCGGAACTATGTTAGCATCTAGTCCAAAAATATTTTTGAGCAGTTGCTGAACCTCATTGGCATAGGTAGTTTCCTTACTGGAAAACCCAAATCCGACCGTACATTCTCTCTCACCTAATCTTGACCATCCTTCAGCAATATAGTAGCCAAGTAATCGAGCTAGATCCTCGTCATATGAGATATACCTGGGAATCCTTTTCGTTGCTAGCTGATTCGAGCCAATTTCATACCAAATAAATTCTTTGTCATACCTTAAATGTTCTCTTGCAGCTACATACTCAACAACATCAAAAACTATTTCCACTTCCTCAGATGGAATTCTCGGAAATGCAACAAAATCATCTTTGCTTAATTCTCCTGCTGCTATCCACTGTAGTTGGTAGTAATCGCAGGGTTTGACGGAGCAATAGCGCGTGCAGGTCGGTTTGCAAACATTTGCTGTTTTAGCTGAGTTCACCGCGCAGTCTGCCGATCTAACTGCCCAGATCTTGTGATCTTGAGTCAGGCACAACTCTTCACTGGCAACTTTAATTTTGATAATCTCCTCATCACAGTCATATACCAGCTTGTCCTCTACAGGCAAGAGATTCCCTGCATGAGTTACGACCTCTTGCCCAATCTGAACCTCATGAATTGGGATTTCCTTGCCGCTAGACAGCAGTACATTTGTATCCGGCAAAACGCATCCTCTGCCAGGGCCAACCGGGATACCGCGATCGCGCGCGTATTTAATGTAGTCCCACACGACTAGAAAGTAGGTGGAGAAGCCCATTTGTTGCATGATCTGCAACTCATAGTGGATGCGTTGTTGATAATTGTCGGGTATATCGCTGCGACGCTCGGTTTGGAATCTCTCCATCAGTCCCTGCCAGGTTACTGCCTCCAGATAGGTATCGGCAGTGTGCCCCTGGGGAACTGGATATTCCGCCGCTCGCGGATCGCTCATGATGTCGTAGCTTTTTACTTTTGCCGCGACTTCTACGGTATTGCTAATTGCTTCCGCAATAACATCATCGGGGAGGTGATCGCGAAACATCAATTTCATTTCGTCGGCGGATTTGAGATATTCCGTACCGCTGTAGTGCAGGCGATTGACTTCTGTAATTAGTTTGCCAGTTTGAATGCAAAGCAATGCATCGTGAGCTTCAACGTCATGACAGGAGACAAAATGCGAATCGTTAGTCGCGACGATTTTGATGTCTAATTCCCTAGCAATTTTGACAATCTCTACGTTGACGGTGCGGTCTTCAGGGTAGCCGTGATCTTGAATTTCCAGGTAATAGTCACCGCCAAATACCTCTTTATACCAGGCGGCAACTTCGCGAGCGATTTCAGGATGTCCTTGCAAAATTGCCTGCGGTACTTCACCCGCTAAGCAACCTGAGGTGACGATCAGACCTTCTTTATATTTTTCTAAATAATCTTTACTGATGCAGGGGCGGGCAAATATTCCCTTGCCCTGGTAACCCTGGAGGTGGGAAATAGTCGTGAGTTTGACGAGATTTTTGTAGCCCTGCGTGTTTTTTGCCAGGACAATCTGGTGATATTTCCGCTTCTTTTCCTGCTTGGTAATATCGCCATTGATGATGTACATCTCGTTGCCCACAATCGGCTTGATACCCTTGCCGCGACAGGTCTTAATTAGCTCGATCGCACCGTACATTACGCCATGATCCGTCAGGGCGATCGCCTCCATGCCCAATTCTGCTGCCTGGTCGATCAGGTTGGGTAGCTGACTAGCACCATCAAGTAAACTATATTCGCTATGAACGTGCAGACCGACAAAATTAGACATAATAGACCTTCTTTACGGCAGGACTGGGCTGAGATTAACCATGACCGTCAGCGCTCAGGTATACAATAGCGCATGGATCGATCCTAGTGTACTAAACCGTGAAGGTGGGCTTGTGTTTGGGCGATCGAGAGCGATCGGCTTCGCCACGCAAGCTAACAGTTTCGCCATACAAGCAAAAGGCTCCGCCGTGCAGGCTAAAGAAAGTTTCCAGCATATTTCTAGGGTCGGCGATCCTGAAAGTTTCTGTATAATAGACTTAATCGGAAATAGTCAAAGCCTTGTGTAGCAAGGCTTTCAGGAATGACCCAAAATTAAGCGAAATGCTTACTGCATAAGCTTTTGATGGCATTTTGCCCTTTCTATTGCCGATAAAGTCTAATACATAGTTGGACTGCTCTAAAAAAGTTCATTTTGCCCTGTTGCTGGGGTCAAGCCATTTGCCAAGTCATTTCTTGACCTGCCCGTAAGGGTACAAGTCCAGATTCCATAAAGGGAAGTTCATCGGGAACACACCAGGCTGTTTTGGTCAAAGTAATGTGCTCCGTATTACGTGGAAGCTGATAAAAATCTGGCCCATAGAAACTGGCGAACGCTTCAAGTTTATCAAGGGCATCGGCACTCTCAAACACTTCTGCATACAACTCCATCGCATGCAAAGCTGAATAGCAACCTGCACAGCCACAGGAACTTTCTTTGCTATTCCGAGAGTGGGGGGCGCTATCGGTGCCTAGAAAAAACTTAGGATTGCCGGAGGTTGCTGCTTGCAAAAGTGCCGACCGATGCTCCTCTCGTTTCAAAATTGGCAAGCAATAAAAATGGGGGCGAATGCCACCCTGGAACAGGCTATTGCGATTAAATAACAAATGTTGTGGTGTGATTGTTGCAGCGATGTTGTTTGCAGATAGGACATACTGTACTGCATCGGAGGTGGTAATGTGTTCAAGGACTACGCGCAGGCTGGGAAATCTTTGCTTGAGAGGAATTAAATCTCGCTCGATAAATACTTTCTCGCGATCGAACATATCAACATCGCGATCGGTCACTTCTCCGTGCAGGAGTAAAGGCAGGTCTACCTGCTGCATCGCTTCAAAGACGCGATCGCACTTGTGAATGTCTGTCACCCCAAGGTCTGAATTAGTTGTTGCTCCGGCTGGGTAGTACTTGACCGCTTTGACAAACTGAGACGCTTTCGCCGCGATAATTTCTTCGGGGCTTGTGTTGTCGGTGAGGTAAAGCGTCATCAGTGGCTCAAACTGCTGACCAGATGGAACTGCTGCAAGGATGCGATCGCGGTAGGATGCAGCATCAGCGACCGATCGTACTGGGGGCTTCAAATTCGGCATGATAATGGCACGGGCAAACTGACGCACCGTATGGGGTAGAACTGCTTTCAGTGCTTCACCATCGCGGAGATGAAGGTGCCAGTCGTCGGGTCGAGTAATTGTGAGCTTTTGCATCTTTCAATCATAAAACAGTTAGCGATATGGTGAGGACGTGTGGAACCCATGTGTTTTCATGTTCTTGGATGGTGCCAATGACAATCTCTATAAACCGAGTCGGTTCACAATCGGTAAAAGACTTGGCTACTCGTTAATTGCTGCTACAAGCAGCGCCCATGCACGCCGACCGCCGAGAGTCGATTATGATAAAAAGGTTATCTGCGACGGGTGATGGGCAACGTTAGCTAGTGAGTTATTGGTAGGGTCGTACTTCCATCATATTGTCGGCAGGTGCCACTTGGTTCCAAACATGACGGCAGCTTGTGATATTGCTGACTGTCTTAGCCAAGTGGACACCCTATCTAAATACCCTGTGGTACAAGGGTTTCCTAAACAGTAGCAGCAGATCTGAAGCACTACCCATTTGCAATGCTGCTCTGGCGATCGGATTTTGAGGCTAAAACCCTTGCTATGACAATCGCCGAATTTGTTACAAGACATCGGCAAAAGCCGATCGCAAGCGCTGATAAAACTTAAAGCTTATTAAGAACACGATCGCGGCAAAAACAGTGGCAATGCCCCACTCCTGCCAATGTTGCACCCGTCCTACCAAAATCAGATCGCGATAGACCTCGGCGATCGCTGCCATAGGATTCAGCCACAGTACCCAATGTCGCCAGGCGGCTGGAATCACCCTTTCTGGATAGACGATGGGGGTGAGGTAAAACCATAGGTTAATAATTACGGTGACAGTTTGGGGAATATCGCGTAAAAAGACTGTTAAGCCTGCCACCAGATAACCCAAGCCTGCCGTTAACAGCAATTGCGTTACCCACACCAGAGGCAACAGCCATAATGTAGGCTGGACGACCTGGGACGACAACCCCACCGCCACAATGAGCGCCGCCAGACCCATTGTGCTTTCAATAAAAGCAGACAGGACTGGTACGATCGGCAGTAGTTCCAGGGGAAATACTACTTTTTTGACCAGATTGGGTTGGCTAATTACGGCAACGGCAGCTTGCGAGAAGCCCGTGGTAAATGCCACCCAGGGCACTAAACCGGCAAATAGCCACAGACCAAAAGTTAAGCTATTTTCCGGCAGACTATCCAGCTTCAGCTTGACCTGGAGTACCACCGAAAACACGTAGGTATAGATCAGTAACTGTGAGAGTTGATTAAATAGCGGCCAAAAATTTCCTAAAACCGAGCCTTTGTACTTAGCGGATAAGTCGCGCCAGACCAGCGTGCCCAACAGATCTAATTTGGTGGATGTACTAGCTGGTAGAGATTGCATAAACCTGGCGAATAATCGCCTAGCCCTACCTACTAAACGCTCGAACAACCTCATCAGAATCTGTAACCATATTTATTTAGCCTGCTAATTGTCCTATATATTTAGTCACTCTCTTCATCCCGAATTATGACTCAATCTTAAAAATTAGTTGATGCATATAATGGACTGTTAGGTTTAGCGTTCAGAATTGTATTGTTAAAAGCTTTGGTGTATTTATGATTTCTTTTGTCAGTCGAGTAGTAGCGATCGCCCTAGCCACGATCCTTCTCAGCAATATATCGTTTGGCTGGTTTAGACCCGACAATGCCGCAGCGATCGACCTTACCCAACAACTTCAGAGTCAATCTAGCGCTGCATCTACTACTCAGCCAGTTGCCCTCGCCAGGGGCGTAACCAAAACCGTTCTGGACAATGGGTTAACGGTTTTGACAAAGGAAATCAATACGGCACCAGTGGTCAGCGTGCAGGTTTGGTATCGAGTCGGATCGCGCAACGAAAAGCCCGGTATTACTGGCATTTCCCATCAATTAGAACACCTGTTGTTCAAGGGCACAAAGGATCGCCCCATTCAATTCGGTCGCCTGTTTAGCGCTCTAGGTAGCAGTTCTAATGCCTTTACCAGCTACGACATGACCGCATATTTCGGCACCGTCGGCAGTGAAAAGCTCAACGCTCTTCTGGAGCTAGAAGCCGATCGCATGGTGAATACAGTCGCGGGAGCTGCGGAACTAAAGAGCGAGAATACGGTGGTGCTATCCGAATTGGATGGCGGCAACAATAATCCTGGTACTCGCCTCAATCGGGTTGTCATGCAGGCTGCTTTCCCAAATAGCTCCTACGGTTGGCCAGTAATTGGCTATCGCTCTGATGTCGTAGACTTTAGCGCTGAAGAAGTCCAGGCTTACTACCGCACGCACTATCGCCCGGACAATGCCGTGCTGGTTGTGGTTGGTAATTTTAATACCAACGCGGTGCTGAAACAAATTAAAGACATTTTCGGGAACATTACACCCCCACCTGCCCCCTCATCAATTCCAATATCTGCCCCCTCCATTCCCCCTGCCAAGCCATACAAGCAAGGCGAGCCTATCGTGCTGAAGGAACCGGGCAGCGTACCGTTTTTGCAGTCAGTTTATCCGACTCTGCCCCCGATTACCCATCCAGATGTTCCGGTTTTGGACGTGATGGACTCTGTCCTGACCTCTGGTAAAAGTTCGCGCCTGTATCAAGCCCTCGTACAGACTGGCTTAGCCAGTAGCGTAGGCGGTTCTTCCGTTACCTTAATCGATCCAGGTTGGTACTCATTTAGTGCTACTCCTGCCCAAGGCAAGTCACTCAAGGAGATCGATCGCCTGATTTTGGCGGAAGTAAACAAACTACAAACCAATGGCATCACGCCTGCAGAGCTAGAGCGAGCCAAAGCACAGCTATTGGCTACTTTCATCCTGGGCAATCGCGATATTAGCTCTCTAGCTCAGCAAATAGGCTACAACCAGATCGTGGCCAACGATTATGCGTTTAGCGATCGCTACCTCGACGCGGTAAGCAAAGTCACCACCGCCGACGTGCAGCGGGTTGCCAAGCAATATCTTAATCCTGAAAAGCGGGTATTAGGTTTCTTCGAGCCATCGGTAGTCACTGCCCAAGCTGGTAATACGACAGCAGGCACTACCCATAAGGAAATGTTTGCTCCTGGCAAACCCCTCGATCCTGCCGAAGTTGCACGTTATCTACCCAAGAGCGCGCTGGATGCCAAAGCCGCAACACCCAAACCCGTAAAGCCAGAGCGTTTTACGCTTGCCAATGGCCTCAGAGTGTTGCTTTTGAGCGATAAGAGCAGTCCTGCGATCGCCTTAGTTGGGGAAATTAAGGCTGGAACTGGTTTTGACAGCGAGGCAAAAGCTGGTTTAGCCGATCTCACGGCGCAAAACTTGATGAATGGCACTAAAACTCAAGATGCCCTGGCGATCGCCAAAAATTTAGAAAATCGCGGCGCTTCTCTGGGCTTTTCTGCCAGCCGCGAGCGCGTCAGCGTGGCTGGTTCGGCACTATCCAAAGACTTACCAGTGGTAATCGAACAATTAGCTGATGTTCTCCAAAATGCCACGTTCCCAGCCAACGAATTGGAGCTGAGCCGCCAGCGCAACCTGGTGGCGTTAAAGGCGGAACTGGACAGTCCAGGTAGCCTGGCGCGGCGCAAGTTCCAGCAAAAGGTTTTTCCTCAAGGCCATCCCTTCCATGCCATGCGGACGGAGGCAACGCTCCAGTCAATTACGCGCGAAGAAATCGCTAGCTTCTACAAAACCCACTATCGCCCCGACACCACAACCCTAACCATATTTGGTGACTTCGATCCTGCCACAACTAAAACACTCCTGACGCAAGCGCTAAGTACCTGGCAAGCTAAAGGCACGGCACCCCAGTTGCAATATCCAGATGTCAAAAAACCTGCCACCATTCAACAGGAACAGGTGGTTCTACCTGGCAAGACCCAAGCGATCGCGATGATGGGACATCTCGGTATCGCCCGACGCGATCCCCGCTATTACAAGGCCCTGGTGTTGAATCAGGTATTAGGCGGCGATACTCTCGCCAGTCGCTTAGGTACGGAAATTCGCGATCGCCTTGGTTTAACCTATGGCATCTTCAGCGCTTTCCAAGCCGGACAAGGGGCGGGGCCGTTTGTAATTCAGATGCAAACCAGCGCCAAGGATAACCAGAAAGCCATCGATGCTACGCTTGCTCTATTACGCCAATTGCGCGAAAAAGGCGTTAGTCAAGCGGAATTAGATGCTGCCAAGAGAAGTCTAATCAACAGTTTCCCCGTGGAGTTAGCCGATCCCGATAACATCGCCAATGCCATCCTCAGCGATGAAGTCTATGGCTTTGAGATTGGCAATTTTTATCAGTTCCCCAGTAAGGTCAAGGAGATCGACCTAGATGCGGTCAACAAAACCGCCCGCGAGTTGATCTTTCCTGAGAACTTAGCGATCGTGACGGTGACACCGGGGGATAAATCGTAGGCATTGAGGACGGGATGCCAGAGGTTCCATCTCCACATCCCGTCCTAGTCCCCGAGATCGAATAGATCTGCTCTCGCGATGGCATCACCCCATCTGCGCGAGGCACCAAGCGCGTCGTAAACTACTAAGAGCGATCGCTTGCCATCAACTCCAGAGAAAATCGTCATGCCCTCGGCGCGATCGCTGCCTTTGCCGTAGGGAATGTCTTGAATGGGAAATAACTTATCCGGCGCTTGCCAAATAAGGGTCTCTTGAGGCTGTTCGGGAGCTTCAGTATCGTCTAGAGCATTGCGCCACCGAAAAAGTTGAACTGCACCATCGAGAGACATGGTTGGCCCCGCTAAAATTAGCAGATCGCGATCGGCGATCGCCAGGTCTCGAATACCCAATCCATTTAGTTGCAGGAAGTGTTTTTTGTAGAGTCGCTTATGGGAGCCAATTTTACCGAGCTTCAGTTTGTTCCCTTTAACCTTGACTTCAAGTTCTAAGACAATCGCCCAGCCCCTCAATACAGGGCCGCGCAAGCCCAGAAAAATGCGGCGATCGCGAACCGCCAGCCCTTCTATATCAAATCCATTATCCTTGCCAGGTATTTTGAGAAATGGTTTGAGATGTTTATCCGCACCTAAAGCTTCGATCAGATCGTTGCTGCTACCCGAGATTTCCAATTGCGCCGCCGTTAAATCGCCATCGGAGACTAATTCATATTCACCGTCCCTCTCCACCAGGGGAATGCGAGCGAGGAAATGGCGATTAGCTATCTTACGCCTTGGCAATACATACGTTAATGACTCGATGTTCTCCGCCATACTTTGCTTGGCTTTAGGGCGATCGCGCTGGAGAGAATGCGAACCAACAATCCAAAGATAATTACCATCATAATCCATGCCTTCGATATCAATTTCCGCCTGAGAGTCTGGAAGTTTGACATACCGATTGATTTGAAACTGTTGATGCTGACTGAACGTTCTGCCCTCTGCTCCAAGTTTGAGCCGCTCGACTGTGGTTGTCTCATCGCTGGCTAGAAACAGATTCTTCCCAATTGATGCAACTGCGGAGAGGCTATCTCGAATCTCTTTAACCTTGCCATCAGAATCCTTGGGATTGTTATAAATGTTAAAATGTAATGAAATATCTTGCATATCCGTACTCTAGAATTCGTCAGCTATTATATAGCGATTTTCACTTGAGAACGGGTTTTGTTTTTGGGGTGCAGGGGTTCACCCCTGCGTGGGGGCACAGCCCCCACTCCCCCTGTCCTGACAGATCTGCATACGGCTACAATCTAAGAATTCAGGATTTTTGCTTGTCGTAGAGATTGAATTGTAGCGATCGCAGTCTGTGCTGCCAGATCGATTTCCTCTGTCGTATTAAATCGCCCAATGCCAAATCGGATCGAGGCATGGGCTAATTCTTCCGATCTTCCCAATGCCATCAGAACGTGGGAAGGAGAATTCTTAGTAGAACTACAGGCGGCACCGGATGACACGGCAATTCGCCCGTTCAAACCTATTATCAAGGCAGCTCCATCTACTCCCTCAACGCTAATATTGAGATTTCCCGCAAGACGTTGGGTAGCGTGACCGTTGAGATGAATGCCGTCAACCTGTTGCAACTGCGTCCAAAGCCGTTGGCGTAAATCCAACATGCGTTTTTGTTCGCTGGACTGGGATTCTATGGCGATCGCGATCGCGGTCGCGAAACCAACGATTTGCGGTGTAGCGAGCGTGCCGGAGCGCAGCCCCCGCTCGTGTCCGCCTCCATGCAACTGCGGTGCGAGCTGCACTCTAGGATTGCGCCGCCGCACGTACAGAGCGCCAACACCCTTGGGGCCGTAGATCTTATGTGCTGTGAGCGACATCAAATCTATATGCATATCCATGACATCCAGAGGGATTTTACCGATCGCCTGGGCAGCGTCGGTATGGAATAGTACTTGATGCCGATGACAGATGTCGCCAATGGTAGCTAGCGGTTGCAGCACACCGATTTCGTTATTGGCTGCCATGATGGAAACCAGGATCGTATCGGCACGGATGGCACTTTCTAAGTCTTGCGGATCGATTAGCCCATCGGGTTGCACGGGGAGGTAGGTAATCTCAAATCCCAGCGATGCTAGATAAGCACAGGGATCGAGTACGGCGTTGTGCTCTGTGTGCGCGGTGATGATATGCCTTCCTTTATGCAAATAGGCTTCCGCTACTCCCTTAAGGGCCAGATTATTAGCTTCCGTCGCCCCACTGGTGAAGACAATCTCTTCGGGCGAAGCATGCATGGCAGTTGCGATCGCCTCCCTCGCGCTTTTAACCGCCGCCTCCGCTTCCCAACCGTAGAAATGATTGACACTGGCAGGATTGCCAAACGCAGTGCGAAAATAAGGCAGCATTGCCTCTAGCACTCTTTCATCCAACGGAGTTGTAGCCTGATAATCTAAATAAATCGGACGCTGCATGGTTGAAATTACGAGGGATTCTGAGAGTGGATATTTTGGTCTTGGGTGCTGGTGCTAAATAGATGGGGGAGAATTAAACCGGAACGCGCTTTGTAATCCGCAAATTCGGGATAGCGCGACAGAGATTTATCCTTTTTCAGCATATTAGGCACGAATAACGCGAATACAAAAAATCCTAGAATTACAAAGGGTAACCAGTGCTGCGCCAACATGGCAAATGACAGGTAAATCAGAATTTCGCCTAGATAGTTGGTGTTGCGGCAACGGGCAAAAAAACCTTCAGTGATTAATCCAGGGCGATATTTGAGCGTGTAGTATTTCTGAGCGTCGCTGGTGTAGTGGAGGAAGATTCCTATGATATTAATGGCGATCGCGGCTGCGATTAGAGCGAAACTCGGTACAGAGCCGCTACTAATCAACAAAAATGGAGCAACCCAATACAGGAATAAGACTGCAAATGTAAACAAACCAATTTGAATGGGTATTTCGGTTTCCCATTGCTTATCGGGATAAATGCGATCCTTCATCAACCATAGGATTCCATAGGTACCGTGCAGCGCTAAATAGACCCAGGCACCGAGACTAAAATTTTGGTAGGCATACATTAGTCCTAGAACTACTAATGCCGTAGTTCCTTTATGCAGGTTGATGGCGTGTTTGATTTTCATCGGCATAACTTCAGAAATATCTAGCTTCTGTTCTAGCACACCGACATTTAAAGACATAACCTCATCAATGACAGGGTATGCTTTATGTTTGTGCAATCAACTGGCAACAAATTTTTATGACTGGCAAAATTTATTTAACTGGAGTGCGTGCCTATGGCTATGTGGGGTTACTCCCAGAGGAAAATGTCCTGGGACAGTGGTTTACGGTTGATGTCGCGATCGCCACAGATTTTGAGGCGGCAACTTACAGCGATGCGATCGACGATACCCTGGACTATCGTTCCTGTATTGCCAAAATTGAAACAACGATCCGCACTGCCAAGTTTGCTTTGATTGAAAGATTGGCTGGGGCGATCGCTGACTCCCTCCTCGAAGATCCCAAAATTGAGAAATTAGAACTGCGGGTCACCAAGCACCCGCCTATTCCTAACTTTCAAGGTGCCGTTGCGGTTGAAATTAGCCGCGATCGCACGGCTAGAAATCGCTCTATCCAGGACTCTATCCAACTTTCCGAGCGATCGCAACCACAGCAATTACAACTCCAGGCTCAAGCTATAATGCAGTCGCCCCAACCCAGTCAATCCGATGGGGTTGTTGTCAAGCAGAATAACCAGCGATCGGCGATTGTCACCAGCATCCATACAGACGGTGCCTGCTCCAAAAACCCCGGCCCTGGAGGTTGGGGCGTAGTCGTACACTTTGATAATGGTGACGTGCAAGAACTTGGTGGCGGAGCGAGAAATACGACGAACAATCAAATGGAGATGCAAGGAGCGATCGCCGCTTTAGAATTCCTGGCAGAACAAAAACAGGCAGCACCAGTCGATTTATATACCGATAGTAAATATGTAATTGACGGCATCACGAAATGGATTAAAGGCTGGAAAAAGAACGGCTGGCAGACCAAAGACAAGAAACCAGTCAAGAATCAGGAACTTTGGCAAGAACTAGATCGGCTGAATTCAGCTAACGTAAGCTGGCACTGGGTGGAAGGACATTCTGGCGATCCCGATAACGAGCGCTGCGATGCGATCGCCCGCGCCAATACTGCCGAACAAGTTTATCGCTAAGACGATCTCATCAGAAATTTTGCCCTATATTACGTAGGGGCAATCCCTTGTGGTTGCCCTGAAACATATCTTTATTTTTTTATCCCTACGTATTTTGACAGAGGTAATCGATATCTTCTTAACAGTCTAATTGGACGAATTAGATAATACAGAAAATGAAGAAATTTAGGTAAAGGTAAAAACTCTAAATCTTGTGCTGTGGGAGTAAACCATCCGTGAGTATTCATCAGGCTCATAAAGATTTCCCATCTATCTTGCCAGCGCTCGCGCGCGCTCATGTGGAATAAAGCCTGCGGAACTCCCTGGATTTCCTCCTCAGTAGTTTCAGAGAATAATTGCTGACTGACCTGTAGTGCTAGAAAATTCGCTGCGGCATCGGACTCTAACTCTTTTAATACTTCTTCTGAGAGGGGCGCTTCTAGTAAATTTCTTGCTAGTAGAAGTGCTAGAAAAATTATCCGTTTGCAGCCTAAATTTGCAGCTCGATCCATAATCTGTTGCCAATCCATACTGGTATTAGCTCTCACTGTTTCTGCTACATCGCAAATCCGCTGCAATGTGTTCCAGCAGTCTTTAGTTCCGTTTAAACAGAGCATCAAAAAGCAGGCTTCTGGACCTAAATTAGGCACCATTTCTCCAGCTAGGCACAGTGGCTGCTGGCTCTCCCACCAGTAGTCATCGCTTGCAGAGCGAGAGTAGTTCTTTGGTAAAATTTCGCAATGCAGGTCGATACAAACGATATCGCCATCAAGCACAAAATGACACTCCCAGGGCAGATTGAGAATAACCTCATATCCTGTGGAAGCGAGCAAATCTATAGCTTTTTGGTAATGCTGTTTGCGCACGAGGATATCTAGATCCCGTGTTTGACGCAGGCAAAGGTTTCCATAGGCTGCCGTTGCTAAAATAGATCCCTTGAAGGGGAGGGCGGGAATTTGATGGCTTTCAAACAAGCGCACGATCGCAATTAACTTTTGAGCTAGAAAAACGGTACGACAACTGTTAGTTTGAAAATACTCGCGGAGTTGCTTGAGCTTCTCTAGAGGAACAAGTTCAGGGCACGTACTTTTGAGACTTTGGTACAAAAGTGGCATTACCCCATGCCATTGTGCTACTTGCATCAAATAATCCCAGTCGATATCTTCTAAGAGAAGAGTCCTTAAATACTCTGCTATTGGAGCGGGCATGTAAGTCCTGGCACAGCAAAGCAACAATTCTTCTTCTTTGCGAACGGTCATAGGCAGCGATTTAGCAGGTGTTCGTGGTAATTGGATCATGCTGCTTTCACCTCTTTCACCTCTTTCACCTATAGTGTTGGGCTTGAATTTCAAACAAATTGGCATAAGTTCCGCCCAACCGTACTAGATCCTCGTGACTGCCGCTTTCCACAATCGAGCCATCAGTCATTACATAAATGCGATCGGCCATCTTAACTGTGGATAGACGATGGCTGATCAGAATAGCCGTTTGACCTGCAATTAGCTGGCGAAATCCTTCAAAGACTTCAGCTTCTGCTTTAGCATCCATAGCGCTGGTAGGTTCGTCCAGGACAATCACAGGTGAGTTCCGCAGGAATGCCCTTGCCAGTGCTACTTTCTGCCATTGACCGATACTAAGTTCTTCACCCTGGTCGAACCAATTTCCCAACATGGTGTCATAGCCTTGAGGTAATCTGGCGATGACGCGATCGGCTCCAGAACGACGCGCCGCCGCAATTATGCTTTCGTGATTTGGTGGAATGTCAATATTTCCCAAACCGATATTTTCTCTGACAGTAAAGTAATACTTAACATAGTCCTGGAAAATAATGCTGAATTGGCGGCGCAGTTCTATGATATCAAAGTGACGGATATCGATACCATCAATCGCGATCCTCCCACTGGTTGGATCGTACAGACGGCACATCAGCTTAATCAAAGTGGTTTTACCAGAGCCGTTTTCACCTACTAATGCTACTATTTCACCTGGTTTAATCGTCAGGCTAATATCCTGGAGTGCTTGCCTGGTAGAGTTGGGGTATTGGAAGTTCACGCGATCGAAAACAATGCCAGTTGCCATGTTTTGAGGAACGGGCTTGGGATGTGCGACTTGAACTATATTGGGTCTCAACCCCAAAAACTCGTAGAGATTGACAAGAAATAAGTTGTCTTCATAGAGCGATGATAGACTGCTCAAAACTCCCTTAAGAGACTCCTGTCCGCGTTGTAGAGCTTGGTAATAAAGTACCAGATCGCCAATGCGCAGAATTCCCACGAAGGTTTGATAGATGATGAAGCTATAGGCAGTAAGCATGAGAACGATCGCTGCAGCTTGGGCACCTAAACTAGCGAGAAAGCGCTTAGTCGAGATCTCCATATTTTCTCGGTACAGTTGCTGCCGTAACTTGTCAAAGCGCCGGCTGAAAAGCGAACCTAAGTCAAATAGACGAATTTCTTTAGCAAAAAGATTTCCTGTCAACAGCCAACTGAGGTATTCAGTTTCCCGATCGATCGCAGTGCGTTTGCGATGCCAATGGTACATAATCTTGGCAAATTTAAACCGCACCAATACCGCTGGAATTGCTGCCACAAACAATACGCCAGCAACTCCCCAATGTAGCGAAAGTAGCAATCCTACCATTGCGACCAGGGAAATAACATTCTGACCGGCTTCTACCAGATTATTCAGGATTTGCTTGGGACGATAAGTGGCTTCTTCTTGGGCGCGTTGCAGCGTATCGAAGTACTGGGGATTCTCATAGTACTCCAGATCTACTTCAATGGATTTGGCATGAATTATACTACTCATATAGTTCTCGATCTGCTGGGATTGGGCAGTATTGACAAGTTCCGCACCGGATGTCAAGACAACGTTGACTAGAGTAACCGCACCAGTTAAAGCAATGAGGAGAATTAGTTGAGAGAAGTTAGACGCTCTGTCAGCACTGGTAACGCTGATACTGACCGTATCGATAATCAGCTTTGTGAGATACAGTTGCAGTACAGGTACAATGCCCTGAGCGATTAACAAGAAAATATAAATAGCAGTCCAGCCAGGGGAGCTTTGCCAGACCAGGCGCAATGCTGGTAAAAGCCGCAAGGCATTCTTAAGTTTATGCAGTAACGTTTGCAAGGAGGACATTAAACTTGCTTTCACCCTAGGAAAAACTGCTAACTAAGCTCTGGACAAAACTTATAGCTTTATGAGGTTCTGCGAATAAGTGAGGGTAATCCTGAACCAGATGATGGCTGAGTTTTTCTATTGATAAGGTGCCATTACTATGGGATAAAACGTAAAGAGCAGCCCTACCTTTATCGTTAATCTGGGGTTGATAGTCCCAGGCAACTTGCTTGATACTCTTAAGTGTTCTCGGCACCGAAAAAAAAGTAGAACGCACCTGTTGAGTCAGATTGGTTCTTACTTCCCAAGTCCAGTCGCCACAGGGAGGACGTTGCAATTTAAAGACGATCTCCTCACCTGCTGTCAGTTCGATGGGAGGGTCGAGGGGTAAAAATGCTGCCGACCAATGTAGGGGAGGTTCGTGAGGGGCCGTTGAAAGCCATGTTTCTCCTAACTGCATCTTGAACCAACCAGCAAAGCCATGGCACGTTCCAGATTCCGCAATCGCATATTGCACTTCGCTCTGGCAGTAGGTGCTATGAGCTTGATGAAAATCCAGGGTTAACAATTTGGCGGGTTCTGCCAAATAGCGAGCCTTGTTCAACTCTTTGTTGTAGTAGTAAATGGATTGACTGGCGTACGTGCGAGCCGGATCGTGGTCTATGCCCATGTGAGGTGTCGACCAGGATGCTATTTCTTGTTGATGGAGTTCTTCAGCGCATATGGGTACTGCTTCCATCACCGCTGCTTGGGGAATCATTACTCCCCCTGGTTTTAAATACTTGTCGCGGGCGTAGAACAGCGATGGCAGCAGATCTTCTTCCAGTAAAAAGTTACCAGTAAATACGGATACGATCGCGTCTACTCGTTCGGGCAAATTCACCTCTTCAATCTTGCCCTGGAGGCAATGGATGCGATCGCTAAACCCATTGGCTCGCACAATTTGAGCGGCGACGCTAATAATATCTTCGGGTTCGACCAGATAAACTTGCTTGGCACCTAACTTGGCCGCTAAAAGTCCGTGGATGCCCAGGCCAGCACCTAAATCGAGGACGACACTGTCAGGAGCGATCGCCTGGGTCAAAGCTCGAGCGTAGGCTTCATTGCGACGAGAATCAAGGGTCATCGATTGTTGACCCTGAACCAATAAATAGCTCACAGTTGATGAACTTCCTTCAGTAAAAAGTCGTAAACTTGGGGCAACATGACGAAATCGCGGGGGTAAAACAGTTTTTTAACTGGAGTTTGTTTTACCAGGTGGGCGTAAGCATTCAAGAGATTGGGATTGGTAGGAATAAAAAGGCTAACATCGTAGCCGTGCGTCAACAAGTCGAACACGGCTTGGGCTTGGGGCAGCCGCTCGGCATAAATACGTTCGTCGGGACTTTCATCGAGCAAGTAAATAATGCCAAGAGGAACGGGTTGCTGGTGAAGTACGGCACCTAACTGTGCTGGCTCGTAAAAAATTTTATAGTCCGTGTCTTCTGAAGCATCCAATCCCAGTATTTCTCCTGCCTCCGGATATAGTTTAATGCGAGGATTTCCCGGTACTATCCGACTATTTTCATCAATAACCAGAACGTCATCCGTAATAAAACCCGCACCGCGAGAAGCACAGTAAGCACTCAGCGTTGATTTACCTTTCCCGGAATAGCCCACAAAGGCGATTCCCCAATCTTCTAAAGATACGGCGTTCGCGTGAATTGCCACCTGTCCTTGTAAGTTAAGACAGATACCAGTCAGCACGCTAGTAAACCCAAGCGTGAGTTCGCCAACATCTATTTCTCTAGCATCGTCTCGGATCAGAATTTTGACATCAGAGCCATCATTACTCACCCAAGCTCCTAATTGTTCCGTCCAGTCAATCCAATATGGAGTGCCAGATTTTTTCTTAGCTGTCGGTAAACTAGGGACATATTCCAAGCTCAAACGAACTGTTTGGGGAATTTGCGCTAGATCCCTAGAGACAGTTTCTAAAACATTCATTGAAAAAATAAGGTGTAGTCTGCCTGCCAATTTCATTTAGCAGAAACGGGACAAAAATCAGGACAAGGAAGCACCAACCCATTCAGCTAGATGCAATTAGATACAGATAGATACAGAGTGCATCTCAAGTTTGCAGGTTCATAACCCCACCTATCCTCCCCTTACCACGGGGAGGTGACGGAGTCGGAGGGGTAATTGCAAGACCAGGATGATTCCTAGATACCATTAAGGAAGAGTTGCACGGATAAGTGAGGGCTATTGCCTGCTAGAGCAGTAGCTTTGTTGTATGATAGCCCATCGCATCGTACAACTCCTCTCAAAGACTTCAGACCGTATTTAGAAATACGATCTATATCTAAACTTTATCTCATCCATCCACCATCATCATCCTCATTGCCATACTCAGGCGAGCAAAGTCTCCATATGCGCCTGTATTCATGGCTTGAGTCATTGCCGCAACGGAACCCAATTTAGAAATTTTGATGGCTGAATAAGTCTTTTTGTTGTTTTTGCCAATCATAGAATTAACTCCTTACTTGTTTAGATAATTGAGAGTTACATGCTTGAGCCAAATTTAAGTGCAACTTTCGCTGCGAGCAAACCAAATATCTTAGAAAAACATTTCGATGTGCTCGGGGGAGGCTTTGAAACTCGCACTACGGAATTTTAGCATGTTAATGAAAATACTAGACTAACCCGAGCATTGGAAAAGTTCCCTACGAGCTTCTAAAAATACATGCCCCAACTCTACAAGCAACATAGCTACATAGAAGTTATGCATTGACGAACATAGCGATCGCTAACTTTTTGATACCAATTAACAAAGGCCAAAAGGTAATATAGCTGATTAGCAGTGTTATTTTGGTAAGGCTCTCCCGGACAATATGCCTCAGAGTATCCCTGACGATAACGATCGAGATAAATTTTCAATTGCTCGACATTAACGATTTGCCGCAGTAAAGGAATATCTCGTATTTGCCCTAAAAGTTCCAAGGCTTGATGTCCTTTACCAAGTCCAGCGTATTTTAGGGGATCGAAATAGTTTTCTTTGGAGCGCCACAGGATATCCTGTGGCAGTTTAGTTTGATTGGCTTGACGGAGAAATATTTTTTCGTGCATGGAGTCATACTGGAGAGCAGGGGGCAGAGCGATCGCAAACTCTACTAATCGGCGATCTAGTAGAGGTGAAGTATATTGCAACTGATGTGCAGCGCTCATTAATTTGTAAACCTGACCCATACCAACAGCCCCAGCAGAGTCGATTCCCCACATAATCATCCGCCACTGGTCTGAGGATAGCGTACTTTCATAATATTGCTGGATGGCTAGCCGTGTCTGCATTGTTTGGGCATAGGCTGGTGCAATCCAGACAGGTAAGGGATTAGACAGGCGTTGCCTTCTCGCAAACCATGGCGCGCGCAAAAATCTGGGCAGTCGAGGCAGTACGAATTCTCGCCAAACTGCTGAGTGCCAGCGCCCTTCGGTTTTCAGGATATGGAGTACTTTTCGGCAGCAACCAGCTCGTGCTAAGTCTGACAAGCTCGTATAAAATAGTTCGTCCCCCCCTTCCCCATCAAAAACCAATCCAAATCCTTGCCTTTGGATTTGCTCCATCAGGCTAATATTCATCGCCAGCGTGTAGCTTACTAAGGGATCGTCAGTAACTGGTAAGCTGTGCCAGGGTTCGCTCAAAGACCAGGCGCGATCGCTATTGACTGGATGCCACCTTACCTGGGGATATTGCTGTAAAAAAGATTGAATTGGTTGGCGCTCGTCAAATTCTGGAAAAATATCGGTCACGGTTGAGAATGCATCTACCACTGGCAAGTGATTTAGTAAGGAAATCGTAACTGTAGTCGAGTCCAGCCCGCCACTGAGCGTACTGCAAATCGATCGACAACTGCGCAAACGATCTTTGGTAGCTCGATCCAATATATGCCAAAGCTCCTCGTAGTATATCTCTGGCGATCTCCGTGAGTTGTAGGATGCAGATATGGCCAATCGTGCAATTTGTCGCTGTTGCAGTTGCCCGGATTGGAGCACTAGCGCGAACCCCGGTCGCAGGCGCGCGATCGCGGCAAAAGGGGTGATGCCAGGCGGATGTGCCCACAAGTTGCAGATAGTATGGGCGAGGTAGAGTTCGTCCAGTGCTTTACTCACTTGGGGATGCAGCAATAGAGTTACTACCCTTGAAGATAGCAGCAGGGTCTTACCATCCCAGTAGTAAGCAAGCGTGCGACCTCCCACAGGATCGCATCCCACCAGCAGTAGATCGCCGAAGGCATCCCAGAGAATAAAAGCAAACTCACCGATCAGGTATTTTAAGCAATCGATTCCCCATCGGCGATAACTTGCAATCAGCAGTTGCGCATCGGTGGTAGAACTTGGAAGATCGGCTAAAAGCAATTCGCGTGCATCCAGGCGACCATCCCAGACCAAAACGCAACCAAGAAATTCGACTACGGGTGCTTCATGACAGGATTCAGGTGTATCAAAGAATTGATTGCATCCTAGACTAAGACATACTTTAGTATCGTGCCAGTCGCCCTGTCCATCCTGTCCTAGCACGTGCAGATCGTCCAACATGTTTTGCCAGGGAGTAGGCTTCTGGCTGTTCCAAACACCTAAGATGCCGCTCATTGATTCAGATACTTCGATCGCGAATCCTTATAATTTCTAGATAATTTCTAGTAGTTGAAATCTTTAATCAGAAACTTTGTAAATCAGCCCGTAACTCGATAATTCCTCTATAAAAAACTCTAGATCGTTAAGAACTCGATCGCGATCCACTTCATATTCGTCAATTATGTTTTCAACCACATGGGCAAAAGGCTGTTGTTTTTGCAAAGCTTCCCAAAATGGCAAACTGGTTTCGCTTAAACTGTAGTACATGCCAGAAGAAACATGTAACAAAACCGCTTCATTCTCTACGTAACTGCAAAAAACGTCATCAACTACTTTAAAGACTTGAGCCTTCAATAAATCTTCGCTTGTCGATACATTGTTTTGACTGTTTGTATGCATAATTTTTTCTGTAAACCTTAAACCGAGCGGAGCTAAAAACAGAGCGATCGCGTAGCTTATAGACCATATAGCACTCCTCTCTGAATTGTGAAGTTTTTTCGCCGATTGCTGAATCGCCGATCGCTAACTTAAACACAAATCATTTCAGATTGCCATATTTGACATCCCACTCTTACTCGCCTATCGATCGGCAAGTTTTAATAAAAACTATTCTGAGGATAAATAATTGGGTTGATATTAATTACTTCATAAACATCGCTGGCAACTTTACCTCTATTGGACGCTCGAACGGGACAAAATGTTGCCGTATATTTGGTCGATCGTTCAAAACTTTGTTCTGATACTCTACCCACGCATGGGCTTGAACCTCTCCAGCAATCTGTTGTACTCCTATGCGCAAGTCGCTAACAATGCCCTGACGACGTAGTAAATACCACAAAACCAGCGATCTTTTCAGACAGTTGGCCCAATACTGACTGTAATGAGCTGCGATCGCCACCATTCGTGCTGTTGTTTCAACCTGCAGCCATAAAGATTCGGGCGATCGTGAAGTTGCCTGTGGGCATAGCTTCAAGAGCGCATATTGGGTTCGTCCCATTCCCAAAAGATGTATGCAGAATGCTACTAATGGCAGTAAGACCAATGCCTGTAACAACAGCGATTTCTCTTGCCAAGACAGTCTTATGAATTTGCCAGCCTTGCTAAATAGGGCTCCAAAATGTGACATAAATACGCGACATAAGAGACTGCTAAGCTAAAAAATTAACACCATTTAAACATAGCTTAATACTAAAAGGTCAAAAATCTAAGTTTGTATTGTAAAAAACAGACTTTGAAATTAAATAGTGCAACTCAATATCTGCGATTGACCTCAGCAGTAAAGTGTATACCAAAATATACTGCTTTTTAAAAGCATGAGCTAAGATAAAAACTGAAAATCGCTATGGAGCTTAACTATTACACTATTGCAACTATGTGTAGGATGTGCGATTGTAGTTCACGAGTTAAACAATATCTCTAAATAAAGAACTTTTTGAACAATTAATCAGTCAAGCATCTCTAACGCGATAATTTGGAGCATTTTCCAATATATGAGTTATATGGTTTAATAGTTTAGCAATGCTGAAAAACTCTTACGGCAATTATATTTCAACAGAATATCTAGCTTACTTTTGATTTAGGAGTGGGCTTTGATGGTCTGTGAAGATCTCAGTCTCTCCAACGTAATCTTCCATTTTTTTCTTTATTTTTCTTGTGTGGGAGGTCGAATTGCAGAGAAGGTGTGACCGAAATCGGAAGCGTTCTAAACAACGATCTATTTATTGCCCAATTCACGGCTGTCATCTCGATAGTGCGAGTCAAAAATATCAGTTGTTTGCGGATAGTGTTGAACAGCTACAGGAACGCGGCATGCCTAAACGGAATGCCCTAATGCTAGTAGCAAATCAGACAGCAGTACCTTTAGAGGGAGAATGGGTAGAAGCTTTTTGGTGCAACGATTGCCAGCAAACAAAATGGTATCACGTCCGTAAGGGTGAACATCGTACCTTTGAGGTCTCTCCAGCACCACGAGAACTTTGGCAATATGCCACTGGGGCGATCGCTCCTGAAGGCAACCCGTCGGTCGGAGAGTTTACTCGCAGGCAGGCGCGGTTACTCAAACATGGTGGGCTCAAAGACTTTAAGTTTGTAGGTTAAGTGGTTGCACCACCACATACTGAGGTTATTGCGATTGATGTTTTTATCCAAGTCAAAGCGCCGCCCTCGTTCAACTCCAGTCAGCCAGCTAACTCGCATTCAAGCGACTAAGGGATGGGGATCGCTCAAGCTAGACGAATTGTGGCGCTATCGGGATTTGATTTATTTCCTGTTATGGCGCGAGATCGTCGCTCGTTATAAACAGATGGCTCTAGGACCACTATGGTTGGTAATTCAACCGTTGTTCCTGATTACGATGAACACGCTGGTGTTTGGAACTTTGGCCAAACTACCATCAGATGGAATTCCCTATCCATTATTCAATTTCGCAGGCGTACTACCTTGGCAGTTTTTTGCAGGAGCGCTAGCAAGAGTTTCTGGCAGTTTAGCTAATAATCAACAACTGATTACCAAAGTTTATTTCCCCCGTCTCGTCATGCCAATTGTGGGGGCTTTGTCCGGAGTATTAGATTTTCTGGTTTCCTTAGGGCTATTTCTGATTATTATGCCCCTTTACCAGTTTTTCCCAGGCATAAATGTCCTAGCAATACCATTTTTACTCATTTTTGCCGGAGCGATCGCTTTAGCAGTTGGATTGTGGCTGGCATCACTTCAAGCCCGATTTCGGGATGTGGGGTTTATGCTGAGTTACATATTGCAGGCCTGGATGTATGCAACACCTGTGGTGTACGCTAGCAGCATCATTCCAGAGCAATGGCAGTTTGTATACCGACTAAATCCAATGACAACGGTAGTAGAGGGATTTCGCTGGGCTCTATTGGGCAATGGGACTTTGCAATGGTTGCCCTCATTGATTTCGGTTGCGATCGTATTGATATTGTTGGTAACTGGAGCTTACGTATTTCGGAGGTCAGAGCGCACTATTGTTGATGTTGTGTAATGGGTTGCTGACAACTCAGATAGTAAAGCATTTTATTTAGAATCCGCTTATGTCAGATACAGTTATTCAAGTAGAAAACTTGAGCAAGCGCTACAAAATTGGCTTGCGAGAAAAACAAGCTAAGACGCTCAGACAAGCGGTTAAAAGAATTGCTAGTTCCCCATTTAAGTATTTAAATTCTGTGTTGAGAGAGCCAACACCGGAAGAGGTATTTTGGGCGTTGCAGAATATTTCATTCGAGGTAAAGCAGGGAGATGTAGTTGGGATTATTGGTCGCAATGGTGCTGGAAAGAGCACGCTCTTGAAGATTTTATCGCAGATTACGGAGCCAACTTCTGGGTATGCGGAAATTCGCGGTCGGGTTGGATCGCTCTTGGAAGTGGGAACTGGATTTCATCCAGATTTGACTGGTCGAGAGAATACTTATCTCAACGGCACAATTATGGGAATGAGGAAGCGAGAGATAGATCGCCGATTTGATGAAATTGTGGACTTTGCAGGAGTTGAGAAATTTATCGATACTCCTGTAAAGCATTACTCCAGTGGCATGTATACGCGCTTAGCATTTGCAGTAGCAGCGCATTTGACACCAGAGATTTTGATTATTGATGAAGTGCTAGCCGTAGGAGACGCTCAGTTTCAGAAAAAGTGCTTGGGCAAGATGGAGGATGTGGCAGAGAAAGAGGGTAGAACTGTCTTATTTGTAAGCCATAGCATGGGAGCCGTTTCTCAATTGACTGCTAAATGCCTTTTTTTAGTAAATGGCAAGATGATAAGCTATGGACCAACCCAAGAGATAGTCAACAAGTACGTTCAGTCAGGCTATAGCCAGCTTTGCGAAGGAAAAATCTACAAGAAAGACAAGAGTAAATATGATTGTCAAAAGCCGATTGAGTTTGAGCAAATTAAAGTAGAACAAGGAAAAGATAGTGCTATTGAGTGCGAGATCCTTTACATAGTTCGCATGCCCATTAAAAGCGTTATTGCCATGAAGGTTACTAATAGTCAGGGTTTTGTCATTACCACGGTTAGAGATACAGATCACGACCCCAACTTATTTTTGAAAGCTCAGGGACAATACAGAGCAAAATTTAGCTTGTCAGCCGATGATTGGTGTCCAGGTATTTATTTTCTGACTTTCTCATTAGCAGATATGGTGAGTAAAAGATACGAAATCTTAGAAGAAATTTTATCTTTTGAAGTTAGTTTAAACGACAAGGATAAAACACCTGGATGGTCTCGTGAAGGTTTATTTCTCAAACAAACATGCTGGGAAATAAGTCCATTAGATTTTTCTTGTATCTGAATTTTTGTAAGCCCTACTATACAAGTGACTCAGCGATCGCCCTGTTTTAACTCTCTTTGTATAGCGGTTTTTAGATAAAAACGAGAAGGGGGTTTGAGGGCGTTGCCCCCAAGAAGGGGTTCCACCCCTTCACCCCAAAAATAAAACCCGTTCTCAAGTGAAAACCGCTATATCCAATTTATATTTCAGGTAGACTAGCATTCCTGGTTGTGAGAATTCAAACACATTGGATATAGAAATATATTTAGCGACAATCCAAAATCGAAACTCAAACAAATGTATAGCTCTTTTAAACAAGCAGTTAAGCAATTAACTAAATCAATTCTGACCGATCGCCAACTGCGCCAAGTTAGGAGAATCGAACATCTTCAGGCTTTAGGTAAACTTGCACTACAAGATTTCAGGGTTTACCAGCTCGGGCAAATTTTTCCCATGAAACCCCACACGCTTAATTTACTAGTAAATGACGTGTGTAACTCTCGGTGTCAAATGTGTTTGATTTGGCAACAAAAAAAGAATAAGGAGATGACTCCCGAAGAGCTAGTCAAAATATTAAACGATGACTTATTTAGCGAGTTGAAATACGTTGGTGTTAGCGGTGGCGAGCCAACCTTAAGACCAGACTTACCTGAATTGTTCGAAGCAATCTGTTCTAAGGAACCCAAGATTCTTGGAACTGGAATTATTACTAATGGAATTATTGAAAATCAGGTTAGAGAGAGAATCCTAGCTTCTGCTGAAGTTTGCAGAAAATATGGTGTAGGATTCAATGTGATGATTTCTTTGGATGGCATAGGCCAAGTTCACGATGCTGTCAGAGGTCGAAAAGATAACTTTGAGTCGGCTATTTCTCTCCTCAGGTTTTTCCACAATGAAACAGATATCCCAACATCATTTGGATGCACTATTACCAGTACGAATGCCATATATGTCGATGAGTTGCTCGATTTTGCTAAATCAGAAGGTCTATATGGCAGATTTAGGGTAGCTGAGTATATTCAAAGGCTCTATAACGAGGGGCAAACAGAGTTTATTAGGTCGTTCGACGATAAAATGCTCTATCACCTAGCACTATTCTTCTTCCGAGCTGAGCATGACTTTGAGACAACATCACTCTTTCAAAAAACGTATCGAAATATCAGGGGAATGCTGGTTGAAGGTAAGTCTAGACAAATAAGATGCCCTTATCAAACTGGGGCTGTGGTAATGACTGCCCGTGGAGAGTTGCTCTATTGCGCTCCCAAATCCCCAACCTTGGGAGATGCGTTAACGACCCCAGCCAGTAAACTATATTTTTCAAATGTGGCAAAGCGGAAAGCAATTCTTCAGAAGGACTGTGGCAACTGCATTCACGACTATCATATGCCACCTACGTTTCAGGAAACACTATCTAACTACTTAGAAGACCACAGAAGAAGTAAATATAGCTGTTCAAACCTATTGAAACTTGCTGCGAAGCAGATCGAACAGAGGCAACCTGTTGAGGATATAGCGAGTCTTAGTTCCTCTAAGGTACTGATTGTAGGATGGTACGGCACAGAAACAGTTGGCGATAAGGCAATTTTATGGGCAGTAGTTGATAAGCTTCGTTCGCGCCCAAATCCACCAAAGAGAATTTATATTAGCAGTCTTTACCCATTCATCTCCCAATGGACTATTAAGGAAATGAATCTTGAGAATGTCTCAATTCTTGAAACGTACTCAAGAGAATTTGAAGCAGCCTGTGACGAGGTTGATGAAGTTGTGGTTGGTGGTGGCCCCTTGATGGATATCGAGCCGCTCAATCATATACTTTACGCTTTTATTCGAGCGACCCGCAATAAAGCAATTTGTAGAGTAGAAGGATGCGGTGTTGGTCCACTCAACCATCCCCTTTACATTAATGTAGTTTCCGAAATCTTCAGGCTGTCTAATTGTATAATGCTTCGCGATCGAGCTTCTGAAAACTTCAGCCTGCAAAAATTCCCGATATCCACAGCAACAGTAATCCCCGATCCAGCAACTGACTACGTTGGCTATATAAAAAACTCGGGTATTCTGGAAAAGAGTTTGCCTCTACTTAGTTCCACAAGAAATGTCTCATGTTTCCTGAGAGAATGGTCGACTGAGTACAGTGGTTCGCTAAGCACAGCAGAATTCACTTCAATGAAACAAGAGTTTGAAACTCAGCTCGTGCAACTGGTGATGGCTATTGCTCGAGCTAAGAATTTAGATATCCATCTATTACCTATGCATACTTTCCATGTTGGTGGAGACGATCGTATCTTTAACCGACAATTTGCCCAAAAATTATCCAGCTTGACAGAAAAGCATCAGACGAAACCATCAATAGATTTTGCCAGAGGACCTGTATCTCCTCTTGAAATTCTACAAAGCATGTATCGTGCTGAGCTTAGCATTTGCATGCGATTTCACGCTGTCTTGTTTGCAGAAACTCTGGGAGTACCCTATTTTGCCATCGACTATACCAATGGTGGAAAAATTAAGGCATTCTTAGAAAGTAAAGGCAAATTAGATCGATTGATTTCTCTGCAAGATATTGCTTTCGGTGATTGGAGGAATAGGCTCAACGAGTTGATGCAAATCAAAGCAACAATTTAATCTTTTTGCGAATGCAATTTTGCAATACATCGTTCTGGGTTAGCTGTGCAAGTTCTACAAATCAACCAATCTGATGTTTCAGGTGGTGCCGCGATCGCAGGTTACAGGCTTCATCAAGGTTTATTGGATGCAGGTATAGATTCTCGCTTGCTAGTTGGCAATATGCAAACGGATAGCGATCGCGTTGCGTTAGCTCCTATAAGTCCTCTTAAGGAAAATCTTTTATTCCGTGCGAGCAATCGTCTCTTAAATACCAACCTCAGTAGCGACGATTTAGGTCTCAATTACATCAATATTAGTGGAAGCTTTGACATTCCCAAACATCCCTTTTACAAAAACGCGGATATTCTTAATTTTCACAATCTACATACAGGCTATTTTAACTATCTGTCAATTCCCAAACTTACGGAAAATAAGCCTGCAATATTTACCCTTCATGACATGTGGAGCTTTACTGGGCATTGTGCTTACAGTTTTGACTGCGATCGCTGGAAAGTTGGTTGTGGTAAATGCCCTTATCCCAATACCTACCCAGAAGTTAAGCATGATAGCACCTGGCTAGAATGGAAATTGAAAGATTGGGTTTTTAGTAGGTCAAATTTAACTATTGTTACTCCTAGTAGATGGCTAGCAGAACAGTCTAAAGCAAGCATGCTAAGACGTTTCCCTATTCACCACATACCTAACGGAAGCGACATGTCATCCTATCAGCCGTTAGACAGCGGCCTATCTCGGAGAGAATTAGGGCTTCCAGAGAACAAAAAAATTCTTCTTTTCGGTGTAGAAAGTCTTAAGGATTTACGTAAAGGGGGTGATTTACTCTTAGAAGCCCTGCAAAGGCTTCCAGAAACATTGAAATCAGAGATCGTGCTCCTGACGTTTGGTTATGGGGGGGAAGCAATTGCTGCTTCGGTGGGCGTACCTACTCTGAACTTAGGCTATATCAGTAGCGATCGCATCAAGGCTATTGCCTATTCGGCATCTGACTTGTTTCTCTTCCCAACTCGAAACGATAACCTCCCCCTAGTGCTACAGGAAAGCATGGCCTGCGGTACCCCAATGGTATCTTTCAAGATTGGTGGAGTTCCCGAGCTAGTTCGTCCGGATATTACCGGCTATCTGGCACAACCAGAAGATGCAAGAGATTTCTGTAATGGAATTATGCACCTGCTTGAAGACAAAGAAAAATTGCAACAACTGAGGCAGAATTGCAGGCAAATTGCTGTAGACGAATATTCTATAGAACGACAAGTCAAGAGGTATATAAACTTATATCACCAGGTTTTGGAGAGGTAATGCCAAACTATTTAAAAATGATTAGCGTTATTACGCCAGTTTACAACGGCGAACGATTTATCGAAGCCTGTATCAAGAGTGTTATCGACCAAAATTGTCCCGAGGTCGAACACATAATCATGGATGGAGGCTCCACAGATAGAACAACAGAAATTATCAAACATTATGCCGAACGACATTCGCATATTAGATGGGTTTCAGAGAAAGATCGAGGACAGTCGGATGCAATGAATAAAGGAATTGCGCTAGCAAGGGGGGAAATTTTAGGAATTCTAAATGTGGATGATTTTTACGAGCCAAATGTACTCGATCGCGTATTAAAACTATTCCTTCCCCTCCCAAACCCAAGTTTGCTAGTTGCTAACTGCAATGTCTGGAATGACGAAGACACTATAATTTACGTCGATAAACCAACCAACTTGAATTTCTTTGATTTATTGACATTCCCTTTTAGACAGGTGACTCATCCTGTTAATCCGTCAGCATATTTTTATCATACCTCTTTGCATCAAAAAATAGGCCCATATAAAGTTGACGAACACTATGCGATGGACGTAGATTTCATACTTCGCGCCGTTCAGGTAGCTCATGTTAAATATATAGATGAAATTTGGGGGAATTACCGATTGATTGTGGGAACCAAGACATTTAACGATAATCAAGGTAGGCAAGGTAGGCTTCGCTTGTTGAACCTTTTAAGTCAATATCGCAAAAAACTTCCAGTTCATCAAAAGATCCGCATGTTCGCCATAGAACAAAGTACAAAAGCAAGATGGAAAACCATATCGCTAATAAACAAACTAAGAGCGCTAAATACGCTGGCAAACAAGCATTTTGGCTAGCCCGATCGCAGCATTTTTAACGCAGAAGACTCAACGACCCAATTCTCGCGAGGCAATTTCCCTATGTTATTGAAGAAATAAGTTAAATATGGAGGCATCCTGAATATCAATCCTCTAATTCCATAGCAAGAAATACCAATGTCTAAAACAATTCTTGTTTTTTTTCCTCATAATCCTTTCCCCCCAAGAACAGGCTCCCACAGACGTTTTATAGAGATATGCAATGGCTTAAAATCAATCGGATTCAAGACAATCTTCCTTAGCTCTACGCTTAACACCGATACAAAATGGCACTTGCCAATAAATAGCGATTCGACAAATAAGACAGTAGATCGGTTATTTGTTTATACGCCAAATTTATTAGATCGCCAGTACCTTAAATTTGCGCGTCGCTACTATGGTTACTTGAAGAAAACTCCAGCTCTTAGTTCAGATCTATTTTGTCCCCCAGGTATGCGATCGTGGTTTTCTCAAGTTTTAGATCGAGTTAGCCCTAATTTCATTTTAATGAACTATGCCTACTGGGATAAGCTGATCGATCATCGGAAGTTAGCGGATATACCCCGCTTAATCGAAACTCACGATCTAGTTACGCTAAACTCCAAAATGCAAAAGGAATTGTCTCGTTATTTCCCCCGTAACATGGACTCTATTAGTCTTGACCAAATAAACGACGAAATTTTGCGAGAAGATTTCTTTGAAGCATTAAATCTAGAAGCAGAGAGAGAAGAGTTTGACATATATAACCGTTACTCTACTACTATTGCAATTACTCCGAGAGAGGCTGACATTATACGCGATCGCACTTCAAACACTCATGTTGTTTCAATTCCGATGATGCAAAAGCCCGTTTCGATCGAAAATTCTTATTCTGGCCCTGCTATTTTTCCGGTCGGGCCGAACTCTTTTAATTTACAGGGGTACATTTACTTCCTCAAGAAAGTTTTACCCAAGGTTATGCAACAAATTCCGTCTTTTAGACTGCAAGTTACTGGTTCTTTTGGAAGTCATATCTCAGTGGAGCATGTAGATGGAGTTGTTTTTAGTGGTTTTATCCCAGACTTAACAGCCACGTATAAACAATCTAGTTTTTTGATTTGTCCGGTTTTTGGTGGCACCGGACAACCGGTAAAGATTGTAGAGGCAATGGCGCATGGGTTGCCTGTAGTTGCGCTTAAAGATGCGGCAAAGCGCTCTCCAATGCGACATCAGTTTAATGGATTGGTTGCTAACAACTCTGAGGAATTTAGCGAATATGTAATTCAACTGTGGCAAGATCGAAATCTTTGTCGCCAACTAGGTAATGCTGCCAGAGAAACCATCGCATCTGAATGCTCGCAAGATCTTCTTTGCGATTCCCTAGCTCGTGTCTTTCGGTAAACTGGAGATTTAGTTTAAGGTTACAGCGCTGTTTTGAAGTGAAAGTTCACAATTCTTGCTGCTGTAAAAATCCATTGGTGTAGCGGTAGGTTTTGTACGAGCGTTAGCGGTAACAAGCAAAAATTTCTAGCTAAACCTGCCCGTACATAGAGCATATCAATGAAGATTTACAAGTAGAAATTCTTTGTAGGTAGAGGCGGAATTATTTGATGCGAATTCTTTACGATGGTCAGATCTATTCGTGGCAAGCTGCTGGCGGTATTAATCGATATTTTGCCAACCTTATTGGTCGGCTACCGCATGACTTTTATCCCAGCCTCACTAACTGTGCATCGCGGGACGTTAACTTCCCCAATCACCCTAATCTGAATATATACTTCTATCAAAGATTCAACTTTCGACCGGGACGTATTTCCCTACAAGTAGAAAAATTCTATTTCAGGATAATTAGTACTTGGCACAAATTTGACCTAGTGCATCCAACCTATTACGAGTCGATAACCGGACAAGGCTTTCAGAAATTTCGCTACCCCGTTGTTTTAACAGTTCACGATATGATTCATGAACTATTTTCGAGCCAGATGGATCCTACAAAAGCTTGTGCTGAAACAAAGAAAAAAGCCATTACTGCAGCCCAGGCGATAATCTGTATTTCTGAAAATACAAAACAGGATTTACTCAAGTACTATCCCATACCGGAAGAGCGAATAACCATAATCCCACATGCTTCTGAAATTGATATTAGTTTATCCTATGGTGACGATTCAGTGCCAGCCCAGCCTTACTTCTTATACGTCGGAAGCCGTGCTTCTTATAAAAACTTCGATCGCCTCCTTCAGGCATTTGCAAATGTAGTTGCTACCTTCCCAGATTTACAGTTATGTGTTGTAGGCTCGTCCTTCACTAAAGAAGAAATTCGTTCGATTGCCGATCTGAAACTGGATTCTCACCTCCAATACTATAGCTTTTTAAGCGATCGCCATCTTGCCAAACTTTATCGATGTAGTATTGCCTTTGTCTATCCTTCACTCTATGAAGGTTTTGGCATTCCTCCGTTAGAGGCAATGTCCTGTGGCACGCCTGTCATTGCCTCTAATACATCGAGCTTGCCTGAGGTAGTTGCTGATGCTGGCTTGCTCTTTAACCCACTTTCGACTGATGAATTAAGCGATTGCCTGAGATTTGTGCTCGATAATCCTGCCAACCGCGAGCAATTAGTGCAAAAAGGATTTGAGCGCGCTCGGGAATTCAGTTGGGACAAAACGGTTAACCAAACCCTTGATGTCTATCGTGCTGTAGCCTCTTAAACAACCAGTTTTAATATTTAAGGATAGCCAATTTGAAGCATATCGTTCTTACCGATCCTACTCTAAAGGGGTTTGAATATGGCGTACTACAAGATTTTAAAGAAGAAATAATTCGTGTCACTAGCGGTCATCCTGTTGTCATGCCGAGGCGGAAATTCCCAAAGTTAATTGAAGCTCGACTCGGACACGGTACTAGGTACGGAGGGTTGCGCAAATTAATTCCCAAAATTGAGTGCGATCTAAAGGCAGATGTACTTTGGGTTGTCCTTATGGGGGCAGAAAACTTTTCCCTCGACCTGTTCAAAAACTGGGATCGGCATATTGGAATTAAGATCCTCTACATATTTGATACTTTTGAAAGCCAACTACCTTCAATTCGTCGAGTTTTACAGTCGTCAAAATGGGATCTTGCGATCGCTTCTTTTCATGGAGCTTTACCTTTTTTAGAAGAACAAACTCAACAAAAATGGCATGCTATACCACAAGGAGTAAAACTCGATCGATTTCAGCCAGTTAGTAAAGATGAGAAGCTTATTGACTTTTCTGCCTATGGCCGTCGACTAGAAAAGGTTCATAACAGTATCAAAGAGTATTGTTGGCAAACGGGGAAGTACTATGACTATACAACTACATCGACTGTGCAACCGCATCTAGATCCTCTAGAGAGCTATAGACACTATGCTTGGCACCTTAGCCACAGTTTTTTTACATTCTCCTGGCCAGTAGAGTTAACAAATCCTAAAAGAGTTCTAACGTATAGCCCGATTACCTGCAGATGGTTTGAAGCGGCTGCTAGTGGAACTGTTATACTTGGGCAAGCGCCTCAAGACCCTGAATTCGAAAAATTGTTTGGTTCTGATTTAGTAATTCCCATCGATTATACAAGCTGCCAGGAGAAGCTAAGAAGCGTCTGGGAGGAACTGTGGGAGAATCGAGACAGTTATTTCCAGTCAGCACTAAACGCTAGAGAAAAATTACTTGAAAAGTGGAGTTGGGAAAGTCGGATACGGGAAATTTTAGAGCTAGTTAATTTAGGTTAGCTCACTTAGGTAGGAGCTATAGCGGTTTTCAGATGAAAACGAGAAGGGGGTTTGGGGGCGTTGCCCCCAAGAAGGGGAGGCAGGGCGGTCTTGGGGGTTACCCGCTAGAGCCACTGCCGTGTGGAACCCCTTCACCCCGTCAATCAAACCTGTTCTCAATTGAAAAACGCTATATTGTTACTACATACCTTTTCTAAGTTTTACCGGAATTACTAAAATAACGATCCCGAAATGCTGTAAATATTTGAAGATTGCAACTTGACTAATGCTACGTTTAGCTTACTTTGTCTCCCATCCAATTCAATATCAGGCACCTTTGCTGCGGCTAATTGCAACAGAGCCAGATATCGATCTAAAAGTTTTTTTTTACAGCGACTTTTCTTTGAAGTCGTATAAAGATCCAGGCTTTGGAAGATCGATCTCGTGGGACATCCCATTGACAGACGGTTACAAGCACCATTTTTTGCATTGCTGGGGTAGTAGCAAATATCAAGGTATGTTACACCAGCCATTTGCTCGGGATATTTTTCAACAATTACAACATGGAAAGTTCGATATTGTCTGGGTGCATGGTTGGTCGTGGTTCTGTAGTTTACAAGCTGTCATCGCAGCTAATAAATTGGGAATTCCAGTCTTGATGCGGGGAGATTCTAATAGTGTCAGCGAACCAACAAATACGTTGAAAAGACAGGTGAAAAAACTTTTTTTGAGCTGGCTGTTTAAAAAAGTAGCGGGATTCCTTACCGTTGGTACTTCTAATCGTCAGTTTTATCAAAACTATGGAGTCGATCGCGATCGCTTGTTTTTTTTACCCTATGCGGTTGACAATGAATATTTTCAGCAACGAGCGTCGATCGCTAGTACCAATCGTGAAGAACTGCGCAAATCTCTTAATTTAGAGGCAGGAAGACCGATAATTCTTTATGCTGCCAAGCTTGTTGATGTCAAGCGTCCCCAGGATTTGCTCGCAGCTTATCAACTGCTATCAACCGATGGAGTTCAAGAACCCGAACCTTATTTATTGTTTGTGGGAGATGGGATGTTACGCCCGACTTTGGAAGCGCAGGCAAGGTCAACAAACTGGCAGTCAATTCGCTTCCTAGGTTTTTGGAACCAGTCAGAAATACCAGCAATCTACGATCTGTGCGATGTTTTTGTCCTACCCTCAAGGTTTGAACCTTGGGGATTGGTAATTAATGAGGTCATGAATGCAAAGAGGGCAGTAGTCGTAAGCGATCGCGTTGGGTGTGCTCCCGATCTGGTAAAAGATGAGCAAAACGGACGGGTTTTTCCAGTTGGAGATGTTAAGGCTTTGGCTGAAGCTATGCGTTGGGCGATCGCACACCACGAATCAGCCGGAGAAAGCAGTTTTGAACTGATTCAACAGTGGAGCTTTCAGGAAGATATTCGCGGACTCAAACAAGCTATGGCGTTTTTCAATTGAAAACAGGTTTTATCGGCGGGGTGAAGGGGGTGAAACCCCTTCCTAGGGGCGTTTTTCCCTACTTTTCCCAATCTAAAAACCGGTATATAAATTTCTTGCAGGTGACAGCTTAGATGAAAAAAGTCTTGATTGTCGGCCAAGCGCTGGAAGTAGGACGTACTGAGGAAGTTTACGGGCGTGGCTTTTCAGCTTTTGGTTGTGAAGTGCAGCATTTTACGTGGACAGAGTCTAAACCCAGCCTATTTCCCAATTCGTTACTGAATAGAGCTGCCTGGCGAGTGGCATGGCAACCACTGGCAAAACTGGCAAATCAGAAGTTAGTGAAGATGGCAGATCGATTTCAACCAGATTTAACTTTAGTGATTTCACCGCTTTTGCTCCACCCCGATAGCATTCTGGCTATTAAACAGCATGGCTTAGCCTTTGTATTTTTTACAGATAATCCCGTAGATGCTCATCGTACTCACACTAATTCTTGGGTGCGGCGCGGGTTTCCCCTATGGGATGCGGCTTTCATTTGGAGTCAAGAGCTGGTCGATCGCTTGTTAGCAAATGGAGTTAAACGAGCTTTCTTCCACCCTTTTTGTAGCGATCTGGAATATCATTTTCCCAAGCGGCAGCAAAATCCAATTTATGATGTCGCATTTATTGGGAACTGGGATGCTAGCCGCAAGCGAGAGCAGTATTTAAAGGCGATTGCTAACTATCGCTTGGGACTATGGGGATCTAACTATTGGAATACTCACTGTCAAGAACCCGCGCTCAAAGGTTTATGCCAAGGGATGTGTAGTTATCAAGAAATTCCAGAAGTATTAGGCTCTGCTAAAATCGGCCTCAATATTTTGCGCCCCCAAAATGAAGACGGGCACAATATTAGAACATACGAAATTCCAGCGACAAGGACGCTAATGCTCAGCGAACGCAGCAGTACGTTACTGAAATTATTTGGAGAAGATAGGGAAGCAGTGTATTTTTCTCATCCTGATGAATTAAAACAAAAGGTAGACTACCTTTTGCAAAATCCTGCCCTCATGACATCCATTGCAGAAGCAGGATATAAAAAAGCCCTGGAGAATACAATTTCAGCAAGAATCGAAGAAAATTTCCAAATATACGAGCAAATCAAAAATAATTAGCTGACCTTACGTGAACGACAATAAAGAATGAAAGTTGTTATCTCAGTATGGGGAAGATTTCATGCCTTTAATTTGGCTCAGCAACTGCAAAAAAGAGGACATTTACAACAATTAATTTCCACTTATCCAAGTTTTGCAATTACCAAGTATGGTATCGACAGTCAGTTAATTCATTCTATATGGCATCTGGAACTTTTATGCCGCAGTTGGCAGCGCTTACCAGTTCGGTTGAGAGGCGATCGCAATTTACAGCTTTGGTTTGCAGAGCAATTCGATCGCTCAGTTACAAATTATTTGTCGCCAGGTTTTGACTTGTTTGTAGGTTGGTCTGGATTTAACTTCCGGTCGTTGCAGAAGGCTAAAGAAATAGGCGCAAAAACAGTAATTGAGCGAGGTAGCAGTCACATGCTTTACCAAACAGAAATCCTCAAAGCAGAATACGAACGATGGGGATTAAAATTTACTGCGACACATCCTGGGATATACGAAAGAGAAATCGAGTCCTATGGTGAAGCTGACCGAATAGCCGTTCCCAGTCTATTCGTAAAACGCACTTTTTTGCAGCAGGGAATAACCGAAAACAAGTTAATCCACGTTCCCTATGGCACCTCTCTATCAGAATTTTATCCAGTTCCTAAAGAAGATACTATTTTTCGGGTCATACACTGCGGGGCACTATCCCTGCGTAAGGGCGTACAGTATTTATTGCAAGCTTTTTCCGAATTAAATCTGCCCGATGCCGAACTGTGGCTTGTCGGTTCGATCGCTCCAGAGATAAAGCCATTTTTAGCTAAATATCATAGCGATCGCATCCTTTATAAAGGTACGCACCCTCAAAATCGCTTGCGCTGGTTTTATTCTCAGTGTTCGGTATTTTGCCTTGCCTCTATTGAAGAAGGTTTGGCTATGGTGCAAGCACAGGCTATGGCGTGCGGCCTACCTGTAGTTCATACAACCAATACAGGGGGAGATGATATCGTGCGAGATGGGATGGATGGTTTTTGCATACCGATTCGGGATGTAGAAGCTTTGAAAGAAAAAATACTTTTTTTCTACGATCGCTCTGATCGGCGAAATGAGATGGGAAGAAATGCCTTAGAGCGGGCGCGCAAGTCACTATCTTGGGATGACTATGGTGAAAAGATTGTCCGTGCCTATCTAGAAACCTTTTAGATAAATATAGCGGTTTTCAGATCAGAACAAGTAGGGGGTTTGGGGGCGTTGCCCCCAAGAAGGGGTTCCACCCCTTCACCCCATCAATAAAACCCGTTCTCAATTGAAAAGTGCTATATATAGTTAGGAATAAATTTGTCTATCGACATGCAAGTACGCAATAACCCAATTATTGCTCCGGCAGCCTGAGATATTACAGGAGATACGGTTGTTTCAAGGGTCACTACCTAAAAAATGCAGGCTGTATTATTGCCGGAGCAATAATCTAAGTAATGATAGTTACTTTGACATTGAGAACGAAACATTATACTGTGGGTGGAATGCTGGCTTCTTCTCCAATTGTAGCATTGCTTTTAGAAGTCTAATCGACCTGTTCAACAGAAATATAACACCAAAAAAGATCGATTTCTCAAATAGCTTCCATAGTTATAAAACAAAAGCACAAATTAATAAAAATCTAGATTTATTTCCATATTATTTCTCAGTAGACGATCGCTTCCAAATTCCACGCAACAGAAAGATTCGTAAGCCTCTCACCCATGGCATTTATCAAAATTTGGATTACTATTCTTTCAGTCCTTTTATGCAAAAGTACTTTAACTTGAGCAGCCATATTCTAGATATTCAGAGCGCGTTAATTGAAAAATATAAGTTCGATCCGGCAAAAATAATTGCTGTTGTCTATAGGGGTACAGATAAATATCAAGAGGTTAACCTGGCAAACCCGCAGTTGTATTTAAATAAGGCTGAGGCAATTTTAAAGCAAAATACAGGGTTTAAAGTATTAATCCAAACAGATCAAAAGCAGGTTAGAGATTTGTTCATCGATCGCTTTGGAGAACAGTGTTTGTTTTTTGAGGAAATGTCAGTTACAGAAGGCAAAATTGGCTTACATTTGCTTGATGAAGATTGTCTTGGCTTGAATAAGTTTGAATTCGGGAAAACGATCTTAGCAGTTACCCATTTAATCGCAAAATGTAAATTCATAGTTAACCACACAGGTAACATGGCGCTTTGGATCTGCTTATTTCGAGGCAATGCACGCAATATGTTTCAGTTTGACCGAAAAGGAAACTTTGTATCTCGTTTCTATTGGATAAAATATTATCCAGAACTGTTTGTTGATGGGCTGAGAATTTTTTACTCCTCGCTGACAGATAAAAAGAGCGATCGCTAAAGGATTATAGATGCATCCACACTCTCAATTCTTAGTTTATCCCCAATTACCCAGGGCAGGTTTAGGCAATATGCTTCTGGTATGGGCGAGGGCAATTTTATTTGCCCATATTAATAGTTTTCCTATTGTTACACCTGCTTGGGGTCAGTTTGCGATCGGGCCTTATTTAAGGGGCGAACGGGATAAGAGGTATTACGGCCATCTATTTTCTCGCAGAAATTATGTATCCAGGTTTACTTATTTATTAGCGAGTTTAAAGAAACCACACGTTCACAATAATCCGGCTATATCCAAGCTAGAACTACCCGATTTAGAATTTCAAGCATCAGGCTATCATCTATTTATTTTTAACCAATTACCCCATTGGAGTGACTTCTTCGTAGATTTAAAAGAGCATCAACCGATCGTCAAAGATAAATTACTCTCAAGCATTCGCCCATCCGTACTTGCAGCTATTTCTAAGCGATCTGCACCCCAAATTGGCGTGCATATTCGCATGGGTGACTTTAGAACTCTGAAACCGGGAGATGATTTTACCCAATTAGGTGGCGTGCGCACCCCTTTTAGCTGGTTCATTAGGGTTATCGATACTATTAGGGAAATAGCTGGTTGTGACGTGCCTGTAACTATATTTTCAGATGGCCGCGATTGCGAGCTAAGCGAACTGCTAAAACTTCCCCAAGCGTGTCGCGCTCCCACTACCTCTGCCCTATCCGATATGCTCACTTTGTCAAAAAGTAAGCTTTTGATTGCTTCTAGTGGCAGTACGTTTAGCTATTGGGCTTCATATTTAGGACAGTGTCCTACTATATGGCATCCAGCACATTTTCACGGAGGAGTGTTTCCACAAGATGTCAGCCAGATCAAATTTGAAGGGGGCTTCGATCCTCAGTCAACGAGCGTTCCAGATTTACTGATTCATAACCTCAGATCGGCATTTAAAGCTTCCTATAGCAGTCTGAAATGATTCGCTCAAATTAGCAGCGACCAGCTATCAGCTATCGGCGAAGCAATTTACAACTCAGCTCCTCATGATTTTTCAGGTTAGAACAATGGGTAAAAAAAGTATTGGGATAGTTATCTATGCCAATCCCGACTACTATCCGCCAACAGTCAACGCCGTACATTTATTATCGCAATATTTTGATATAGTTTTAATCGGGCGCAATCAAGATCCTCCCGATCGCGAATATCCCGATAATGTTAAAGTCTACCGACTGGGGGAATACACAACGGTACGGGAACGAGAGCAGATAAGTGCTAAAGCCAAGCTTTGGGAATATATCAACTTTGTGGCTCGATCGCGACATCTTCTCAAAGGAGTATCCCTCATTTATGCTTACGATCCATTTGGCTATATCGCATCTTGCATTTGTCAATTGCGATTGGGACAGAAACTTCCACTAGTCTACCAATGTCATGAAATTAGCGATCGCCTGGCTCCTCTCTCTTCCTTGACAGGACTAGTTCAGCGAGCCGAACGAGCCTGGATAGATAAAGCTGATGTTATTATTTTCCCTGACAAAGACCGAGCGATATTTTTCCAGCAACAGGCAGCGAATCTTAAAAAGGAACCGCTAATTGTTCCTAATTTCCCTTTAAAAGCTTATTTTAAAATTTCAGAAGATTGGAATTTGTTAATTGAGAAACGTCGATCCCATATTACGCTCTTCTACAGAGGCTCCATCTCAGATAGCAGTGCCATGTTGGAAAGTATAACTGCAGCCTCCTTTTTAGATATAGACGTTAATATTAAATTTGTGGGGTTCCTTACCGCTCCTAATGCGGAAAAGCTGATCGGCTGGGTGGAACAGATGAAAATGTCAGACAGTTTTTCCTATTTAGGTACCCTACCTTATCAAGATTTACAACCTCTTACATTGGCTGCAACAATAGGCTTTGCTCTCTACAAAAGTACTCATTTCGATCGCTTAGCTTGCGTGACTGCTTGCAATAAAATATACGAGTACGCAGCTTGTGGCTTACCTGCGATCGTGAGCGATTTCCCTAATTATCGGAAATATCTTAGTAATGAGACTTGGGTGCGCTTTGCCGATCCCAACAACCCTGAATCCATTGCTTCTGCTATTCGGGATATCTTGAGCGACTTTGAGAATTATCAGACAATGTGTTTAGCAGCTAGAAAGGCATTTGAAGAAAGGTATAATTACGAGTCAGCTTTTTCTCCTCTGCATGCAAAAATAGACGAACTGATTAGATATTCCAAATAAATATAGCGTTTTTCAATTGAGAACAGGTTTTATTGATGGGGTGAAGGGGTTCCACACGGCAGTGGCTCTAGCGGGTAACCCCCAAGACCGCCCTGCCTCCCCTTCTTGGGGGCAACGCCCCCAACCCCCCTTCTCGTTTTCATCTGAAAACCGCTATATCGCAACGGCTGAAATGCTAGCTAATACTAGCTATAGCAACCCCAAATGATGCGTGCAAGTTAGCGGTCAGCGATCGACGGGGAAATTTTACAACTCAGATAGGAGTGCTATATGTCTGGTTCTAGCGAAACTCAAACTACCTGGAAACAAATACTGCAAAATTATTTTGAAATCCAGATAGCGAATGAGCGTTACATCAGGGGACTCGGCTATTTTTTACTATTTTGCGCGATCGCATATAGTTTTTACTTATTGGATAATCGCCCCAAAGTAGTGACGTTTGACAAAGCATATCTAGCTTTGGGCATAGTTTGGCTGGGATTTCTACCAAGTATCCAGTATTTGTTCGATCGCAATCGTCCTCCGATGCCTTTCTTCCCGCTAGTAGGACTATTTTATGCTAGTGGGTTCGGTTTATCTATTTTTGCTAGTAAAGCATCAGTTTCGGGGCGCTGGTCTATAGCCAGGGTTAGTGAAGAATCGCTAATGCTAACGTTCATAGCATTGGCATTGATGAACGTAGCTTTCTACTTTTCAAAGTATTTTCTATGGAGAAAAGTTTCGCCAATTCGGTTCCCTCAAAACTACCCATTCAGCAAATTGCTAAATTTACTATGGATGCTACTGATATTAAGTACCGCTCTGAGATATATCCCATTCCTCCGAACAATTCCTTCTCTAGGTCAATTTGTGCGTGGCTCTATATACGTTATTTTTGGAATGTTTTACGTTCTTTGGGCTAGGGGGCATCTGCCAAAATTTCAAAGTCGGTTGCTATTGTTTGTATTTGTTCCTCTTGAGGTAATACCACGTTTAGCCAGCGGGCTTTTAGCGGAAATAATGATCTTATGCTTATTCATGATGATTGTTATTTGGTACGAACGCAAAAGAATTCCAGTAATTTTAATCAGCGTATTGGCAATTTTATATCTGGGATTAGCTCCTGCCAAAGCAGAATATCGCGCTCAAACTTGGAATGATGCAGGAGCAGATCTCAATCCGATACAAAAAGTGCAATTATTTGTCAATCTTGCGATCGAGCACCATCAGAAATATACATTTAATTTTGACTCAAGAGTGCAAGCTACTCCCAAAACATCTGTTTTAGATCAAGCGGCTGAAAGATCGGCGCAAATAGTTGTCCTGTCAAAAGTAATGGAAGATACTCCTAGAGTAATACCTTACTGGAACGGCAAAACATATTTACCACTATTAACGAGTTTTATCCCTCGAATAGTATGGCCTGACAAGCCAGAATTGAGGGTGGGCAACGAATTTGGCAAGCGTTATAATTATCTAAATGCCAATGATTTCACTACCTCTTTTAATCTTCCCTGGATTGTAGAAATGTATGCAAATTTTGGGTATTGGGGAGTGATTTTTGGAATGTCCCTGGCAGGGATTTTTCTATCTCTAATCGAAGCTAAATTGAACGATTCGCGCATGAGTGCTTTAGAATTTATAGTAGGTTGTGCAGCTTCCTTTAGTTTGGTTTATCAAGAATCAAACTTTGCACTTATGATAGGAGGTTTGATCCCTTTAATAGTATCTATGTACATATTGTTCAGGTTTTTCTTGCCCGATCGACCGCTTAAGTTCACGAAATAGCCAAATCTCATTGAGTTATAAGTTAAGTTCTATAGAGGGGGAAGTAAGCCTTAAAAAACATGGAAAATATTATAAAGACCGCTCTTGCCAGATACGTTCGATTAATCAAACAGGGAATTACGGATTACAGATGGCTTTTGTTCTATATCCAGAGGATAGATTACAATCCCGAGCGTCGCAGGTTTATATCGTCAATAATAGCAAACCTTCTGCCCAAAACTATCGGCCATCAACTTTCTCCAGAAGCGCAAAAATTAAATAAAACCCTGGATGAAGATGGGGTAGTCGTACTGAATAATTTTGTAGACAAGACTCAAGTTGAAGAAATGAGAGCATATCTTGCGACGAAACTGTGCTTGGATCCTCAACGTCCTGAGATGGGAAGATTTAGTTCGCCAGATCTTGCGCCAAAAGTTACTTTTCATGCCTACTACACCAATGAAGACGCAGCTAGTCTTCCGCATTTATGGGAGTTGGCTAACGATCCCACAATTTTAAGCATAATCGAGGAGAGATTTGGCGCAAAGCCGACAATTTCTTTCCTCGCAGTTTGGTGGAAGCTTAATGATTTCGATCCAGAGGCAAACGCGAACCTCAGATCTTTTGCCAAGCCGGAAGAATTTCATAGAGATGTGGATGATTGGTCGGAAATCAAACTATTCATTTACTTAAATGATGTAGATGAGAGCACTGGCCCTCATGGGTTTATCAAGTCATCTCATAAGTGGTTTTTACCTCCTAGATCGAGAGCTTTAGACCTCGATTGTTCTAACTTTCCTATGAAAGATAATTTAGCAAAGATTACTGGTGAAGCTGGTATGGCATGGCTGGAGAATAGTTATGTACTGCACCGAGGTATGGTCGTAACAGCAAGACCTCGGCTAATTATCTCTGTAGTCTACACTTTATTCCCAGGACCGCATAGTCCTAAAACTCCCATTTTAACTTGTCCAGACCGAAATCGTTTCGATCCCTATATCAACAGGGTCTATTTGAGAGATAGCAATCCGCAATAATTTGTTTAATTTACTCACCTTACGCGGAAGATCCTGAAACCCTCACCCCTAACCCCGCTCCCTCAGGGAGCGGGGAACAAAACCAGAGCGGTGGCTACGCCCCTGCGACCCTTATGTATAAAGGGTACGTACAGGTTAAAGGAGATAAGGATTCCGCATAACATCAGTAATTTATAGCGCTTTTCAATCGAGAACGAGTTTCATTTTTGGGGTGAAAGGTTTCCACCCCTTCTTGGGGGCAAAGCCCCCAAACCCCCTACTCTTTCCGATCTGAAAACCGCTATATCACTAACTCAAATATGACTGATGCAATTGAGAGCTATACAGTTTTTACGCGAAAGTACGCATTTCAAAAGCACAAAAATCTACACCTATGGTTTCCTAATATTTTTGAGTTTAAGGGTGGGATTCAAGTCTATTCAGCATTTTTGCTGGAAGCATTACAAAACTTATATCCTCAGGTCACCTATGATATATTTTTAAAACACGATTCTGGTTGCCCGCCAAACCTTGCGGCGATCGCTAACTCTAAATTTCATTTTTCTGGAACTTGGCCGAGCGCTCTCAGAACAGTTGCCTTTGCTACTCACATTTCAGGCCATGCACTTTGGCAACGCCCTTGTTTAATTATTTCATCTCATGTGAATTTCACTGTAGCTGCCTACTTGCTGAAACGTCTAATTGGCATCCGCTACTGGACTGTAGTTCACGGTGTAGATGCTTGGAATATTACCAACCCTCACTTGAAAATGGCGCTCCAGCACGCCGATCGCATCCTGGCCGTAAGTAATTACACGCGCGATCGCCTGTTGCAAGAACAGCATCTCGATCCAGCGCGAATTTCGCTTTTGCCCAATACATTCGATCCCGAGCGCTTCCAAATTGCTGCCAAGCCAACTTATCTGTTAAAGCGATATAGGCTGAAACCCGAACAGCCCGTTATTTTAACCGTGGCGCGATTAGAAGGTCTGGAAAGACAGAAAGGCTACGACCAGATCTTGCAAGCCCTGCCTGAAATTAGACATCAGATACCAGATGTTCGCTATATTCTAGCTGGGAAAGGTCGCGATCGCTCTCGGCTCGAACAGGCAATTGCTCGATTAAATCTGCAAGATTGCGTTACCTTAGCGGGCTTTATCCCCGATTGCGAACTTGGCGATCACTACAATCTCTGCGATGTGTTTGCTATGCCCAGTCAGGCGGAGGGTTTCGGTATAGTCTACTTGGAAGCATTGGCTTGCGGCAAACCAGTTTTGGGTGGGAATCGAGATGGAGCACTTGATGCGCTGTGCGAAGGCGAACTAGGCGTTTTAGTCGATCCTCTAGATGTGGGCGCGATCGCGCAAACTTTAATTCAAATATTACAAGGTGAATACTCCAACTCCCAGATCTATCAACCTGAATTATTGCGACAGAAAGTAATTGCAAAATTCGGATTCGATCGTTTTCAACAAACTCTGGCTAGCTACTTAGCCCCCTATCTCAGTTCTACTTAATATGAAATCCAGATATTCTTGCCACAGACGATTGAGAGCCGGAATATGAAAATTCTTCATATTATTCCTTCAGTAGCTTCAGTACGAGGTGGCCCGAGTCAAGCTGTGGTGGAAATGGTTAAATCTCAGCGAAACGTGGGGATTCAAGCTGAAATAGTTACCACTAATGATAATGGTAAGGATTTATTAGAAGTGCCTTTGAGCGCGTGGATGGAATACAAGCAGGTGCCGGTTCAGTTTTTCCCAAGGTTTTCTCCTAACATAGATGCCATCCGCGAATTTGCTTTTTCTAGGCAGCTTACTGCATGGTTGTGGCAAAATGCCGCTAACTACGATCTGCTCCACATCCACGCCATATTTTCCTATGCATCGACAGCGGCAATGGCGATCGCTCGCCTGCAAGGCATTCCCTACATTGTGCGTCCCCTGGGACAACTTTGCGAATGGTCGCTCCAGCAAAGCGCTCGCAAAAAGCAGCTATATCTTAGCCTCATCGAACATGCCAACCTCGATCGCGCGCAGGCAATTCATCTTACTTCAGAACAAGAAAAACAAGATGTTTCCCGTTTAAATCTAAAAGCTCCAAGCTTCGTCCTGCCGCACGGACTCGCTATCCCACCTGCAATTCCTAATGCTCGCAGTCTTCTTCGCAAACATCTCAATATTTCTGCCAATGAACCTGTTATTTTATTTCTGTCTCGATTGCATCCTAAAAAGGGTCTCGATTATTTAATTCCAGCCCTAGGTAAACTCACTCACCATCGTTTCACTTTTGCGATCGCAGGTAATGGCTCAAAAGAATATGAAGCGGAAATTGAGAATCTTCTAGTTTCTCATGGTATTCGCGATCGTACCCATCTGATGGGTTTTGTGGAAGGTGAGACTAAAAACATGTTGATGCAAGGTGCCGATCTATTTGCGCTCACATCCCATTCAGAAAACTTTGCCGTGGTAGTTCTAGAAGCTTTAGCTGCAGGTATTCCCGTGCTCGTTACCCCTGGTGTTGCCTTGGCTAAAGTTGTTCAGCAACAACAACTAGGTTACGTGCCAGAATTGGATGTAACGGCGATCGCATCAGCCCTCGATCGCTATCTTAACAATCCTCAAGCAGGGATAGATATGGGCGATCGCGCTCGACAAATTGTCTGTGAGAAATATGCATGGAAGCGGATTGCGTTGGACATGCAGCAAATTTATACAGATATCCTCCAGCAAAAGCCTATTTCTGGGGTTGACTGAAAACGCATTGCCCTACAATTTTCGAAGTAGTCATGTCGATTTCAATCGCTAAAACTTTTCTACCTAGATGTTACTTTCGGGTGTCAATATGCCAGTATCTTCCCTACAAAAAGTCATTTTTAACTATGAGTTCAAGATATTTCAAGGAAGAGCATCGTTGGTTAGACAATTCTTGAGACGGCTAGTTTACGCAAGTAAAATCTTTATAGCTAACCTTCTTAGGACATTTCTCTCCAATCTTTTCAGTCGCAGATCGGCCTCAAGACTGCACCGAATTTTATTAGAACCGCAAACTTTGCCCGATTGTAATTTTTTGATTTTAGTACATCCCGTACGAGTTCCTTCCTGCGAGCCAGAATTTTTCATGTCCGGATCTGACGAAGTGGAGTTTATGAGATATCTAACTTCCTCTAAAGATAGATGCACCTGTCCAGCGGGTATTATCTCTGCAGACAACGTTTATTTGTCATTACCTACAGGGATGCACCTGTGGAATGAAAAAATATTTGAGGATGCCCTTCTTGGCACGCACATACTGGACAATCCTAAGTACCTTTTCGATCTTGAAACTATCTCTTTTAAGAAGAAAATAAAAATTGTAGAACCATCAATTTTACTGACTTTCCCCTGGTACTATAACTTATACCATTGGCTCATCGAGATCCTGCCAAGGTTGCTTTTATACGATCTTGCGCAAGATATCCATGACTTACCAATCATAGTACCAGCTTCAGCTCCTAAATTTGTAAGAGAAAGCCTTGCTTTAACTGGATATCTCGATAAAACTCGGCTTATTGATGATGGTATTTATCAATTTGAGAAATTACACATTTTAAGTAGATTAGCTACAATTAATGATATTTCCCCTCTTGCAATTCAATGGCTTAATACACGCGCAATAACCGAAAGAGGATCTTCCCAAAGAACGCGAATTTATGTTTCGAGGTTGGATGCAAAAAATCGTTATCTCAGCAATGAGGCTGATATTCACAATTTATTATCTGACTTTGGATTTGAAACGGTTGTGATGACTCATTATAGTTTTGAAGAGCAGATACAAATCTTTCAACAAGCTGAGATAGTGATAGGTAGTCACGGTGCAGCCTTTTCCCATATAGCTTTCATGAATCCAGGCTCGATATTTGTGGAATTTTTTCAGCCTGGATACTTTATTGACTGTTACTACCGTCTCGCAAGCTTGAAACATCTAAGGTACGTTTTTTTAATCGGTAAAAAAACTGGTTTAGGATTCTCCATAGACCCAACTCAATTGAGAAGTATCCTAGAGAATGCCTTATCCTAACGACAAGTATCTCTCCCTTTTGACAACATCATTAGAAGAATTTTCAAGAAAGATCGTACTGTACTCTAGTTCTACATCACCTGTTAAATAACCCATGCAATCTCTTCCCAACTACGAATATTCCTATGCAGATAGTGCCTCTGGACATCACCATGCCTACTTGTTACCTGTTATCTTAGAGACAATCTCGCAGTACGCCCCACAGCACGCAAAACTGCGAGTGCTGGATTTAGGCTGCGGTAATGGCAGTCTCAGCCAGCAAATTGCCAAGCAGGGGCATGAAGTAATTGGAGTTGAGGATTCCAGTTCGGGAGTTTTGTTTGCCAGCCAGCATTTCCCAGAGTGCAAATTCTTACATGCCAGCGTTTACGATCTGCCTTATGCCGATTTGGAAAATACATTCGATGTAGTTCTTTCTGTCGATACGATCGAGCACCTACTTTATCCTAGGGAACTACTTCGAGCTGCGAGAAGATGCCTTAAGCCAGGGGGTAACGTCATTCTCACCACTCCCTATCACGGCTATCTAAAAAATCTGGCGATCGCCCTGCTCGGAAAAATGGATCGTCACTTCGATCCACTATGGGATGGAGGGCACGTTAAATTCTTTTCAGTCAAAACCCTTGCCCGTCTAGTCGAGCAAGAAGGATTTATTAACTGTCAATTCAAGTTTGCGGGTAGATTACCATTTTTCTGGAAAGGAATGCTCTGCTCTGCAACCCTAGCCTCAAGTTAAAGCTGATATTCTCATGAGTTTCACACCATTAAGCGAACAGCTTACATCTCTGATCCTGACTTTCAATGAAGCTCCTAATATCGATCGCACTCTCAAGCAACTCACCTGGATAAGTAGAATCGTTGTCGTTGACAGCTATAGTACAGATAAAACTTTGGATGTTTTACACTCTTATCCTCAAGTACAGGTCTACCAACGACAGTTTGATTCCTTTGCCAGTCAGTGTAATTACGGGCTAGGCAAGATTTCATCGCAATGGGTTCTGTCGCTCGATGCCGATTATGTCTTAACCGATCGGCTAATCAGCGAGATTCAGTCACTGTCAGCAGATTCTGATGTGGATGTTTACGCTGCTAGATTCAAATACTGCGTGTTTGGTCGTCCTTTACGCGGCACCCTACTTCCACCTCGGCAAGTAATCTACAAAAAGGAAAAAGCTGTTTACAAAGATGACGGGCACGCGCATCGGGTTTGGGTGGATGGGAAATCGGCAATGCTGGCTGGCTGTATATATCATGACGATCGCAAACCTCTAGGGCGTTGGCTCTGGGCGCAGGATCGCTACATGATAATCGAAGCCAAAAAATTACTAGAAACCCCTGTAAGAGACCTGAGTTTGGGCGATCGCCTCCGCAAGCACAAAATAATTGCGCCTTTTATTATTTTGTTTTATTGTCTCATCCTTAAAGGCGGCATCTTAGACGGTTGGGCGGGGTGGTATTATGCTTTCCAGCGCATGCTAGCTGAGATCGTCTTAGCGATACGACTCATAGAACGAGAAATGGACGAGCAGTAGAGTAGAAACAATCTTGAAGAGTGGAAGTCTCATGCACTTAGACCAATATAACCTTGGAGACTATAGTCCTGGAGCCTCTATCTGGAAACAGGCTATGTGGTACTTTATTGGTAGTCCGTTAGTGCAGAGCTACTGGATTCCACTTTCCATCTGTAAAGTGCTGCTACTAAGGTGCTTTGGCGCGCAGATTGGTACGCACGTGCGCATTAAGCCAGGAGTCAAAATCAAATTTCCGTGGCGTTTGACTGTAGGAGATTATGTATGGATTGGAGAGAATACCTGGATAGATAACCTGGCTCCCATTACTATAGGAAATCACGTCTGTATTTCCCAAGATGTCTATCTTTGTACGGGCAATCACGACTGGCGACATCCAGATTTCAAACTAATTACATCAAGCATTGATATTCAAGACAGTTGTTGGATTGCTGCACGGGCTGTAGTTGGCCCTGGCGTAACTGTTGGCGAAGGCGCTGTGTTGGGCTTGGGCAGTGTAGCTGGGCGCTCACTAGAACCCATGCAAATTTACTTAGGGAATCCAGCTCAATCCATTAAGCAGCGCAAGCTCTAAGAGCGCTATGGCGTAATTACGAACCCATCTGAAACGCTCTCTATACCCACTCGTAGGAAAGTCAGATCTGTGACATCGGATGGTACGGGAAGCGAGCGATCGGCTAACTTCTCTTGTCTAAGCGGTGCTAACATCGAATACAACCAGCCTGGATCGATTGTGCCTTGATTGGTATACTGTTGCCCTTTACCGCTTGTCGTAGTCCAATTTTGGAGAAATGACACTTTTCCATCGGTTGCTGAGTCAGAGAATTCCGAGGAGAAGCTATCTTGTTTGCCAAAAATTGAGTTCAGCAGTAATACATTCATGTCAGGGTTACTGCCCTTTGTCTGAATGGATGCACCATTGAAGGCAATGCCATTAATGGTAACCTGCCCCGAAAACCCATCGATCGCAATAACCGGCGTGTCACCAGCACCATGGGCAAAATACTGTTGACGCATGTTGTCGAGCGTAATGTTGCCACTGTTATTACTCGATAGCTGGAGCATGGGAGTTCTCGTTTTGCCATTTTCGTACCAGGAATCCCGCACTATGAGCCGTCCACCATCATTTACCTGAAAAGATGGCCCCACCCCTACAGAACCACTAGTGCCTCCGAAGAGATTTACCCGCGCTGTAGTTAACTGTCCTGACTTTGTCTTTGCACCTCCTATAACGCGGATCCCTTTGTCCCCACCAAATTGGTGGTTGATGGCATCAACAGTGGTGTAGTCAAGACCTTTAACGCGCAGACCTGCGCCAGTGTTAGCAAAGGCACTGGTTTGGGTTTGGTTCAAGAAAATGCGCCCGCCAGGTCGATCGACACCCTGGATCGCTATTCCTGGCACCTGCTTATTTGAGTCGCCAAATATAAAAATATCCTGGACAACGGCATGGGATGGCCCCTGTATTGACAATATTGGCCCAGTCTGCGTACCGCGCCACGACAATCTTGAGACTCCGCTAAAAGCTAGATATCCCACGTCACCAACTAACCTGAGATCGCTGCCCGCAGGAATTGAGATTGTCGAAGAGACAGCATAGTTACCTGCCCGGAGGTGTACGATTGGGCGCTGACCCGAGTAATCTCGCACTGCTCTGTCGATCGCAGCTTGTATGCTTTCTCCTGTCAGGGCATCGACCTCAATTACAGGAGCCGTTGCGCGTTCTGGCGTGGGGGGAAGCACTGGCTGGGAAGCTTGGATTGCAGATCTATCTCTAACAGAAGTGTCGAGATCGAGAAAACGATTGTATGTCGAATCGATTTTAATAGGGTGTTTAACCGAAAAGGAGTTGCCAACAGCAACGACATTGCCCGGCACAAATCCGCCGAAAGTAACCGCTGGCTTTGAATTTCCCGCACTATTTCGGATTCTATTGTCGAGCAACGTGACGGGGCCGGGTGTCTTAATCTGAATTGCCGTATCTGTAGCGTCCAGGATCGTATTGTTTTGAATTGTAGCAATCTGTCCAGATGAGGTGGGGCCACCTGTCTGATAGAAGTAGGGCGATCCGACAGAGTAGTTGTTGCGCAGACCGATATAGAAGTTATCTCGCGCCCAAATATCTCCACTGGTAGAATTTTTGAAGACTGAGTTCGAGACATGGAAAACGCCGATTTCTCCTCTAATGCCATTATTGTTGCGATCGAACAGAGAATCGCGAATCCACCAATCAACTGTATTCCAGTCATTCAACAAAATGCCAGTTGAATTCCCAACGAACTTGCTGCGGTTGATAGCAACTTCAGCAGCAGTGTCCTGATGACCGTCACTAGTTGGATATTTCCCTCCACGTACCCCAACTTGCAGATTTTTGAATACGTTGTCTGAGATATCGAATGTAGTTGGGAAATTTTTAGTTTTCCCATCCCAGCGTATCCATAACCCATTGCCAGCAGTATTGTTACCGTCGAAGGTCACGCGCTGAACCCTGGTATAGGCTGTATTTTGGAACCGCAGCATCGTTCCGCCAGGTGCCCCAGCCCAACGCAAGTTTACCAGATCCGGAGACTCGCCCACGATCGCAACATTACGAACTTTAGAAAGGTCGAGCTGATTAGTTATCTTATACGTGCCGGCGGGAAGATAGAGGACGCTAGACTTGCCCGTTTTGCCAAGGTCGTTCAATGCAGCTTGTAGTGCCTGCGTGTCATCGCTCTTGCCGTCGCCTACCGCACCGTAACGAGTCTTGAGATTAGCCCAACTCGGGAATGGCCCCATAAACTCTTCCATGAACGATCTTCCCCCAGATGTAAAATGCGAGACAGCCGAAACAGGTAGCAAGTGGACGCGATCGAATGCCACTATGCTAAAAAATACAAGTAAAAATGTAAAGATATACCTCACGCTCTTATCTTCTCGGATCGATTCCTGCTAAACGGCTATCTCTCAAATCTTTGCAAGACTATCGAGAGAATATGGTACTTGATTTTGAGTTGATTTCAAGACCAAGCGCTCGTAGATATAAAGGCAAAATCTTCTCTAGAGTAAAACGCCTTTCGCAGAAAAGTCGAGCATTCTTTCCTAAACATTCAGCTTTACGGCGATCGCGAGCCAGGCGTTCGATGTAGTCAGCTAGACCCTGAGCATCGCCGTTAGCAAAGTAGTTTCCACAATTTCCCTCATCGATTAAATCCCTGAGATAGCAACCTTCAGGGCAAATGACAGCAACTGGTCTTCCTGCCGCCAGGATTCCATAGAGTTTAGAGGGAGCTACTACTGCATCCATGCTGGGTTTGAGACTAACTAAAGATAGGTCGCCAGCCGATAACGAATAAGGTAGAATTTCTCTATCTTGATACGGTAGCTGCATGGCGTTGGGTAATAATCCCGCATGAATTGCTTCCCGCACTCTCAAGCTACCAGCCCCATTACCAATAAACAGAAACTTGATGTCAGGATTGTTTCTCAGCAAACGGGCGCACTGAATTATAGTTTCTTCATCGTGACAGCGACCGAGATTGCCAGAATACAGAACCGTGAAAAATCGATCCATCCCGTATTGCTTGACAAAAAAATTCTTCTCCTTGGCTATGGGTCTAATAAACTTAACATCTGCCCAAGAGTGAATTACGTGAATTTTGTCTTCGAGACTAGAATCTTTTTCGAGCACTAGTTGCTTCATTGCCTCGCTTAAGACGATTAAAGACTGCGAGCGCTGCCATACTATACGGTTTACAGCATCCCACATCTTTACAATCCAGCGATCTGGATTGACCACTCCTAATCTCACGGCGACATCAGGGTAGATATCGTAGATTAAACAGGTATAGGAATGCCCAAACAGCCTATTGTACAGCCAGCCTACCAAAGATAAAAAAGGAGGTGCCGAAGTAATTAATAAGTGCGAACCTCTTGCTGCTTTATTTCTCAGTCTGATGGCAGCGCGCGCGCAAAAGATAATGCCGTTAATCAATTTTCCTCTAATGCGCTTCGGTAAAATCCTGGACGCTCCTGTTCGCCTCACCTGAACTCCATCTACGAATTCTTCCTTTGGGGCATCTATTTGACTAAAGGCATAACCGGGCTTACCCGTATATACCTGAACGGGCTGACCTTGATTGACTAAAGCAACTGCTAGCTCCTCGATCAATTGACCGGTAGCAGCGTAATCTGGCGGATAAAACTGGGTTAGGATGGTTATCTTTTGTTTTGTAGTATCCTTCTGTTTAATTTGTTTTGGCGGAACATCGATTACTGGCGAAAGCACCCTATTGGAAAATGACATCAGAAGGTTAAACATACACCCACCACACGCTGAGAGAGCATTACTTTGCGTTAGATATCTAACACATTTTGTTCGATTTTCAACATTCAGGATTCAAGACCGACGATCCGCAAACGCAGAAACAATAATTTAAACTGTTGCATATAGCATCCAGATCCACTTTTGATGTGGGGATTTGCAGTAAATCACAGCGGTTTTTTCTATAGGACTTAAACAATAACTCATTTGTTCCACATAAATTTATCAAAAAACACAATATTGTGAATTATTTGACTCATGCTATAGCGGTTTTCAGATGAAAACGAGAAGGGGGTTTGGGGGCGTTGCCCCCAAGAAGGGGTGGAACCCCTTCACCCCGTCAATAAAACCTGTTCTCAATTGAAAAACGCTATATGCAAAGAAAAAAATAATTACGCTTGAGATTTTGGCCTCTTGTAGCAGCAGGACAAGTTAGAGGTAAAGCTACGTAGTAGCTAAAGTAAAAGGGGGTAACTGAACAGAATTTGGTATTAAAGAGATAATAGCGTCTCTATTGTAACTAGATCGTATCCGTTCTCACAAATGTTACACAAAAATCGAATTTCTGTTGCCAAATTAACTCTCCCTTCGATCGGTTGAAGTTATCGCAGCTTATGATGGCTTAAGTCTTTTGAGTTTTTTGCTGCTTTCTGTAGGTGCATAGTGGCGATATTTGTAGTAAACTCTGGGGGTTGCTCCGTTGGCAACCAGTCCTAACACGTTGATGTCTGACTTGTCTAAAAGTTTTTTGGCAACGCTCGCATCAGGAGAACTGAGTAACTCTGGTCTGGCCACAATTAATACACCATCAGCTTGCTTGCTTAACACCATGGCATCTGCTACTGGTAATAGAGGTGGTGTATCGAGAATTACATAATCGTAGATATCGGCCCATTTTTCCATTAGAGCAGACATGCGTTGAGATTTTAGTAGTGATAATGATAGCGTGTTAGAGGGTAGCTTACCTGCTAATAATAGATTTAAATTAGGTATTACAGTGTGGATTACGGACCCCTCAGGTGTTTGTCCCGCTAATAAATCGGTTAATCCTAACCCGTGCGGTATATCCCAAATTGCATGTTGAGAAGGATGCCGCATATCCGTATCTATAAGTAAAACGTGTTTTCCTAACTGCGCTGCGATCGCTGCTAGGTTTGCTGAAACCGTCGATTTGCCTTCTGAGGGAACTGAGCTAGTAATTAATATGACCTTTAAAGGACAATTCGCGTTCAGGAATTCTAACTTTGTTTGCAGCATGCGATACGTCTCGCTAATTTGGGAACCAGGCTCAGCGCATACGATCGCATCTTGCCTACCCACCCATTTCCTGCCAAATTTAGGGAGAACGCCGAGTAAGGGATAACTATCAAACGCGCGTTCTAAATCGTCTGTAGTTCTAAGTAGGGTATCCATACTTTGCAAGGCAATTGCTGTAGCGATCGCTACAGCCAATCCCAGCAATCCACTCATCATCAGATTACTTTTGAGCTTGGAGGCGATCGGTTGAGTAGGCTCGACCGCTGACGAGAGTACGCGCGCGTTACTAACCTTCTGATTCTCTACTAACTGCACTTCTTGCAGTCTTTTTAACAGGCTTTCATAGGTAATGCGATTGACTGCAATCTTGCGTTCCAGGGATTGCTGTTCTTGTTCTAGTTTAGGTATGACCCGCAAGCGATCGCTGTACGTATTAAGCGACCGTTCCAGAGTGTCTAACTGTTGCTGGAGGCCGCTGCGATTGATTTCAGATTTGACTAGATCGGACATCAGAGCAAGATCTAGCCCGCCGACTTGTAAATCTTTAGAATTTATAGATTTACCACCGCCAATCACTTCAGCAACTCGCTGCTGCAGCAGGGTTTGCAAAGTAGTTTGTTGGCGTTTTAGCCTTTTGATAATAGGATGGCCGTCACTATACTGTGTGCTTTGGACTGCTAATTGCTGTTCGACTTTTTGGAGTTCGGCAAAAGTTTGCTTTACTGGTTCCGATGCGCTCAGCGTGCTGAGGAGAGTAGCCTGGTTGGTACTGATTCCCAGTCGCGATCGCATAGCTCTTATAGATGCTTCCAGATTAGAGATCTGAGCCTTGAGGTCTGTAATTTGTTTGTCTGTTCCTATGACTACTCCGATCGAGGACGAAGACTCTTGGGCTAGCGCGGTTACCCTATTTTTTTCCTTAAACCTACGCAGGGCAAGTTCGGAATCTACTAAATCCTTTTCGACGTTGGGTAGCTGAGACAAAATAAACTTCCTGGCCGTAACAGACTCTGCCTGGTTTGCTTGCAAATCGTTGGCAATGTAACTCTTCATCAACGCATTGACCACCTCAGCAGGTTCTTTGGGGTTTTCGCTTTGATATGAAACTTTTAAAATATTCGTGTCAGGGCTGGGAATTACACTCAACCCATCCGTAATGTCAATGTCCTTAAATGCGGGGTCGAGCGACTTGACCGCCAGCTCTACTACGGGGGCAGACAGGATAACCCGAGCTTCGGTTTGTAAATTTGTCTGTTTTTTTTCCTCATCGCCGATCCCTGTCAATCGCGCCGCTCTATCTACTTTAAAAATTAGCTCGCCACTGGCTTCATACAAAGGCTTTTGCCGAGATGCTAAATATGCTGAAATGCCAAAGACACCAACAAAAACAATAGTTGCAGGTAGCCATTGACGGCGTAGAGTCGTTAATAGACCGATCAGAGGATTGCTATCTTCCTGTTGACGGATCTTTTGAGGGACGTTCAGTTCAAGGAGATTCATAGGTTAGCATGCGAAAACAGCCGTTACGTAAAGTGCTCGAGCAGCTAACAGATCGACCTCAGGTGCCAAGCGACCTGTTGAAGCTTTGGGGGAGCTAATATGATGTGACCTTATACTCCGCTTGAAGTTCCACAACCTGCCTCCAGATAAGCATTTACATTTCGCTTAATCTATATCCTGACAATAGATCGTCAATAACTAACCCAATGAATATACTCCTACAATTAATTCATGACAAGTAACGATCTAACTGTAGCCGTAGACAGATCTGTTAGGACAGGGGGTGTGGGGGCTGCGCCCCCACGCAGGGTTTTCCCCCCTGCACCCCGTCCTAAGCCTATTGGCTATAGCTATATTTGTGGATATGGCAATCCGAAATGATTTGTGCAAGTCAGCGATTGGCGGTCGGCGCAGAAATTTTACAACTCAGATAGGAGTGCTAGAGTAAACCCTTTATTTGTAGCGGTAAAGTCATACTAAGACCCCAGTTTAAAGGCCTCAAGACACATGCCATACAGTACGCCTATCTTGAGGCAATTTAGCATAGTTGATGGTAGCGATCGCTTTGCCAGACTACCATCGGGTAAAACCTGCCGACTGGGGCTGTAGACAAAATGACTGATTAGCTCGGACAGTATGACGATCAGACCAGCGGTGAAAGTATCCCAGTCCGATCTAGCTCCAAAGGAAGTGGTGAAGATCGATGCTAACAGGAAGCCAAACAGCAGACTAATGACGGATAAAGACGTTCGCCGCCAGGGATTGCCGAGCCACCGTGCTAGGCGAGCCTGGCTGACATTAACAAGGGTGTTGAGGCGAGTGTTTTGCACGACTTGGAATATGAAATGTACGGTTCCGTAGTTTAAATATGGTTTTATAGCGATCCTAAATCATTTACGAACGGGGTGCAGGGGTGAAACCCCTGCGTGGGGGCGCAGCCCCCACACCCCCTTTTTCACAAATCACGTACGAACGGGGTGCAGGGGTGAAACCCCTGCGTGGGGGCGCAGCCCCCACACCCCCTTTTTCACAAATCATTTGTGATTGCTATATATTCTAGGGAACAAGTCTTTTATAGCAAATCTGCAGCAATTATCCCTATATTGCCTGGCGACTGGAAGTCGCGGCTACACAAACAAAGTCTGCCTGCGCAGACTCTGCGAAAGGGGGTTAACAAACCAGGATTTGGTATTAGTTCTAGCGTAATGCAAGAGCAGTTTTGCTAGCTTACAAGATTTAAAGTAAGACTGAAATAGTTTGTTAGTTTGGTCAAATTGAGGAATAAAACATGGTTTATTCAGGACTGACAGTGACTCCAGGTAGCTGGAGTACTGTCACCAGTCTTTTTAGTCACAGTCATCCCTTATTTCTGAGCGCGATCGCCCAAGCTTCGGAGCCAGCAGAACCAGATAGCTCCTTTGTCTTAGCTGCTGTAATGCTGAGTCTAGTGGTTGTCTACCTGGCCAGTAAGGTAGGTGGCGAGCTATCTAACCGTCTGGGTTTTCCGCCAGTGTTGGGCGAGTTGGTTGGTGGAGTGCTGGTTGGTGTTTCTGCCCTACATCTGTTGGTGTTCCCGGATACGGGGGTGGATGGCTCTAGTTCGCTGATTATGCAAATTCTGCTATCTACCGATGGTTTGAGTCCTGAAGCTGTCAACCCCACTTTTAAGGCTACGGGCGAGGTCATATCCGTACTGTCCGATTTGGGTGTAATTATTCTGCTGTTTGAAATTGGGCTGGAATCAAACTTGAACGAACTGATGAAGGTTGGCATCCAGGCGATTCTAGTAGCGGTGGTGGGGGTGACGGTGCCTTTTGTGGCTGGTACCGCTGGTGCGATGCTGATTTTTGGCGTACCTGCCATACCAGCAATTTTTGCGGGGGCGGCGCTCACGGCAACTAGTATTGGCATTACTTCTAAGGTGCTGTCCGAGTTAAACCAACTTACGTCTAAGGAAGGGCAGATTATTCTAGGTGCGGCGATCGCCGACGATATTATTGGCATTGTCATCCTGGCCGTAGTGGCGAGTCTGGCTAAGACTGGACGGGTGGATGTTGGTAATGCGATTTATTTAATCGTCAGTTCCGTGTTATTTATTGTGGGCACCCTCCTCCTGGGCAAGTTAGTAAATACTGTCTTTATCGCCCTTTCTGAGAGACTAAAAACACGCGGAGCTTTGGTAGTTCCGGCAATGATTTTTGCTTTGATCCTGTCCTATATTGGTGCTGCCGTGCACCTGGAGGCAATTTTAGGGGCATTTGCAGCGGGATTGTTACTGGACGAAACCAAGGAACGCGAGGAGTTAGAGGAATTAATTAAACCTGTAGCCGATCTGGTCGTACCGATTTTCTTCGTCTCAGTGGGAGCTAGAACCGATATTGGCGTGCTGAATCCAGCCATTTCAGCTAACCGTGAGGGTTTGGTAATTGCCATCTTCCTGATTACGGTGGCGATCGTGGGGAAAGTCGTCACTGGTTTAGCCGTATTCGGTCAACCGGGAATTAACCGCCTGGCGATCGGCGTGGGCATGATTCCCCGAGGTGAGGTGGGGTTGGTATTTGCAGGTGTCGGTACCGCCAGCGGCATTATTTCCGATGCGCTCAATGCCGCTATTATCATGATGGTGATTTTGACCACGTTCTTAGCCCCGCCGCTATTGCGGTTCACTTTCCCGGAGCCGCAATCCGAGCCGGTACAGGATGAGGGTACACCGGCCCAAACCTGAGTATCATGAGTAATCCGTTTAAATTGCTGCTAATCGACAGCGATCCCGTATTTCGCATGGGATTGCAGGCCTGGTTGCAGCAATTTAGCGATCTCGAAGCGATCGCCGAGGTGGAAACCGATACTGATGCGCTAGAGATGCTCGCAAAGCAGTCAGCATCAGATAAGATCGATTTGGCGATCCTGGATCTGGGTTTAGAGGGCAGTTTGGATCTGTGCCAGGCGATCGCCAAGCAATTTCCCCATCTCCCCATCCTCTTGCTGACCTCACCGCAGCCAGTGAAGCTCGTGTCTGCCGCCTTGCAAGCTGGTGTGGCAGGCTATTGTCTCAAGGGCACGCCAGCTACAGAGTTGGAGAATGCCATTCGCACCTGCGCTGGCGGCGGTAAATATTTACAAGATATTCGATTGCGCGATCGCAGTTTGGCGGCAAGTACAGCGGATGCAGCAGACGAACTTGAAATCGTCAGCGTACTCGCGGTGCTGCGGCACAACCTGCGGAAATCGGGACTGAGGCAGATCGATCGAACTTTACGGGGTGTCAAAATGCATCTAGCAGGCGCAGGAACATCCATCTGGGATGATATCGAGCGCATAGTATTAGAAGGCAGGCAGAGGGAACTGTTGGCAACGCGCTGGCTGGTCTCTCATTTACTCAAATCAACACTGAAAACATCACCGATCGCTAATTTTGACATTACATCTGACTCCACACCCAAGTCGAGCTATACTCAGGCTGTATTTAAATCTGCTGCATCCACCGAATCTACAGCTAGCGAAGCACAACTCGCGCGCGCCAGACTACTACAGGCGGAAATCTTCGATCGCGCGGCAGCAAAATTACAAGCTGGCTTATCTAACTTAACTGATGTCCTGTTGGAAATCGATATCCTCAGAGAAGAACAAAAACGGGAGCTATTACTGATTGTCCTGCGCCACTTGGAAGATGTGTTGGTGGAGTTGCGACTCTCGCAAGTCGAGCCGCAGCAACTATTGGAACAGCAAGCAAAGATTCTCCACGATCTATGGCAAGCCAGTACGATTAGTTTCTTTGGTAAATACTACAGTGTCGATCGCGATCGCCAGTCGGTAGTGGATGTTTTACTCGCGGATGCCGCGATCGTGCAGGCGGAAATTCTAGCTGAGATTCCGCAAGCGAGCGAACTATTTTCCTATTTGATTTTCCAAACAGATTTAGTCATTGATAATGCTACCTATGCGGCTGGCACCATAGAGGCAGCCATGAGAGCAGAAAGCCTATTGGATAATCTCGCAATTGAGATTGCCAATGCGGTCATGCAACCGCTTTTAAATCACTTTGCGGATGTGGAAGCCATCAAGCAAAAGTTCTACGACTATCGCCTGATTGCTACCCGCGAAATCGAACGATTCCGCAATAATCTATCTTGGAAATACCGCCTCAAGAAATATGTTCAAGTGCCGCAAGCAATCTTTGAGAGCCGCTACGATTTATTCGTCCTCGCTAGTCCCGGCATCAAAAAGCACGCAATCTACGCGCCGCGCCGACAAGAGCTAACTGAGTTAGGCGGAATTCAACTCGCCGTGACATTGGCATTGGAACTCCAGGATGCGATCGCGCCGCGCTTGCGATCGGCAGTCGCTTTCGTTGGTAGCGGTATTGTCTACGTCCTCACCAATATCGTAGGGCGTGGCATCGGTCTGATTGGGCGCGGCATTTTGCAGGGTATTGGTAGTGCTTGGCAAGATAGTCGTCCCCGTAAAAAAAGCTGACCGTGCTACTAGACTTCTGCTAGCAGTCAGGCTCTATTTGCAATCTTTTGTTGTGTAACTAGCAATATATTGATGAACCATGTTGGCAATCAACAGCGAGATTGAAGTCTCTGTTTGCTGTGCCAAGTCTTGCAAATATCGCATATCATCTACAGGTAATTCGACTTTAATCTCCTCTAATACCTGCGATCTGGCATACTTATTGTAGCGCTGAATCTCCTGTGCTAAATTTGGTACAGACTGCCATTCATCATTTTCTACAGACTCCAAAAGCGCTTTTTCTTCCGCATCTAAAAATGTCATTATGTTAGTCTCCTAAATACTTTTTCTTTAGCTTGCGACTGGGAATTATTGTTTTGAGAAAAATCTCCTCAGTGCTTTCCACAAACGGTACTAGATAAACGTATTGGTTAACTTCAATGATAAAGATCCGTTGCGATGGATACCTTTCTTGGTTGGGATGTTCTATCACATCTAGTACTTTGCCTTCAGCGATCGCCAACACTGCTACCTCAAAGCTAATCCCTCGCTCTGCCTGTAGTTGGTTGTTTTTCTCAGTATTCCAGCGAAATGGTTTTATGCCGTAAGACATTCCCTATTTTCTTCATCCACAATCGAACTGACAATGTTACCCAAGGTTTTGCCCTTACCTGCAATTGCAACAGGAGGGAATCGGCGTTTTACAATAGGTAATGCTGTCTCTTCTAAAACTGTCAGGATCGCAAGAGCTGAGAGGACTGGAGGTGGTCCTTCCGACCATTTGACTCGTCCGTTTTCGCAAACTGCCTCGTAGCTTTTCAGCATAACGTTGTCCTAAAACTATAACTGTAAGTTATGTTAATACAATCTTAACTGAAACTGCTGAAAGCAAAGGTATTGGTAGCGTTAAAACCATCGATCCAGTATGTTCAATCCGCTACTAAGAACCTGCCAAAGCCCAATAAAGGCAAGTACCTGCGTGATAAACTGCACCCAATTTGTAGAGGGAGACGTTTGCTGAGGGGGGCGATCGGGATTTCGCTTCATAATCTTGCCTAAAAACCATCAAGTAAGTAATACCAAATCCCGATCTGTTAATCCCTTTTCTCGCAGTCTGTGCAGGCAGACTTTGTTTGTATAGCTGAGACTTCCAGTCGCCAGGCAATATAGGGATAATTCGTGCGAATTTGGCGCAAGGTGGGCATTGCCCACCTTACCTATGTTATCTCTGCGTAAGTCCTGAAATCTATCTACCACTTCTTGTAGGGTAGGAACTTCCCATTCATAACTACTTTGACGCGATCGCCCTTTGGATCTTCCACCTTCTCAATATCGAGCGTGAAATCGATCGCGCTCATAATCCCATCACCAAATTTCTCCTGGATGACATCTTTCATTGGCATCCCATATACCTGCATAATTTCGTAAAAGCGGTAAACGAGCGGATCGGTTGGTACGACTGGTCCTAAACCTTTGACCGGGTAGGCCGTCAGTTCCGAGCTAAGATCCAAACTCAAGCCCAGAGCCTGGAGAATCTTGGTTGCTTCCTCCGCAGATGCCGTTGCCTGTCGATAGAAAATTGAGGCAATGCAGATTTCATCGAGTCCGACGATCGCTTCGAGATCGGCGAAGCTGAGACCTTTGCTCTTCTTGGCAGCTAATAACTTTTCGGTAATTGCAGGTACTTCAACGTTTGACATAATCGTTCCTCTTTTTAGTTACTATTATTCACCAACAGATAGAGTGCGAGATTCCTCGATCGCTCTAGTTTCGCGCATCAGATGCTGTTCCATTTCTACTTTGAGAGCGTGGTAGGCAGGATACTGGTCTAGCTCCTCGCGCTTGCGCGGGCGCGGAAATGGCACGTCCAAAACCTGAGCGATCTTGGCAGAAGGCCCCCGCGTCATCATCACAATTTTGTCAGATAGCAATAATGCCTCCTCGATACTGTGCGTAATTAGAACCACGGTTTTCTGCTTTTGCTCCCAAATACGGGCGATTTCATCCTGCAAGAAGCCTCGCGTCAGCGCGTCGAGCGCTCCAAACGGTTCGTCCATCAACAGGATACTGGGATTGATCGCCAATGCCCTGGCAATGCCCACCCGCTGTTTCATGCCGCCGGATAATTCGTGGGGATGTTTCTTCTCCGCACCTTGCAGGTTAACAAGCCCCAGATATTCGTACACGATCGCTTCTCGCTCGAAGTGTGACATTTGAGGGTAGACTGTAGCGATCGCGAAGTCGATATTCTCAGCCACTGTCATCCAGGGCATGAGGGCATAGCTCTGGAAAACTACACCGCGATCGGGGCCAGGTTTGGTAACCAATCTACCATCGAGCAAAATCGACCCCGTTGTTGGTTTTGACAATCCGGCAATAATATTCAACAAGGTGGATTTGCCACAACCAGAAGTGCCGATAATCGAAACAAAGGTATTTACCTCTATTTCCAAATTGATATCGGTGATGGCTATGTAGTCCGGAGTAGCGCGCTTAAAGGCTTTATCCATTAGGGTTTGTCTGCCCCGAAAAACTTTGGAGACACCTTGGATCGCAAGATGCGCCATTGCTCCTATTGCTTTCGATCTGGAATTGCTGTTCATTACGATGTCCTCTGTCCAAAAGACACCCAACTTTGCAAAAGGCCGAACAGTCGATCCAGGATCAATCCCACAATCCCAATCGTCAAAATGGCGGTAATGATACTGGTGATTTTCAAATTGTTCCACTCATTCCAAATAAAATAACCAACCCCTCCACTCAGCAAGATTTCCGCCGCTACAATCACAAGCCAGGCAATGCCAAAACTAATGCGCAACCCAGCAATAATACTGGGAGCGGCGGCAGGTAAAATCACTTTGCGGATCGTACGCCAGCGCGAAGCACCTAGCGTGCGGGCAACGTTGAGGTAGGCCGGATCGACATTGCTCACGCCAAACTTGGTATTTGCCAAAGTCGGCCAGATGCTGGTAATGGCAATTACAAACAGAGCGGTACGCTCTGAGTCTTTAATCAGTGCCAGCCCCAACGGCAGCCACGCCAGCGGCGAGACAGGACGGAGAATCTGGATGAAAGGATCGACTGCTCTAGATACAATGGGAGACAAGCCCACAAGTATGCCTAAAGGCACGGCGATCGCCGAACCAATCAGAAAACCCACTACCACTCGTTGCAGGCTGGTGAGCAAGAGCCATCCCAAACCCTTATCGTTGGGGCCATTATCGAAGAATGGATTCGTGAACCAAAACCAGGCATCTTTAAGTGTCTGACTTGCCGACGGCATGATGGGCAGAAATATCTTATTATTTACGCCCATTTCCCAAAACAGTAGGATAACTGCCAATATGGCTAAAAACAGTAAAAAGGCTTTTTGGTTAATGCCAAGTCGAAAGGATGGCGAGTGAGTAGATATACTCATTATCATACCTTGTACTTCTTAATCTGCTCGTCTACATACACGGCAGGATTCTTAGGATCGAAGGAGTCGTACTTCAGTTTCTCCAAGCGTTCTGCTTCAGTGGGTGGAGTTTGTCCCAAGTCCTTTTGCAGATTTGCTGCTACTTCCGTCAGGAAAATATCTTTAGCAATCTTGTCATAATCTGCCTTGTCCTTGGGCATCAAATCCCAGCGCACGAGTTGAGCGGAGATCCACTTAGCAAAGCTCTTCCAGGGATAAGGATCGAAACCAATGCGATCGGGGACATCTAACGTGTTACCCAATCCATCTTCAAACTTGCCAGTTAGAACTGCTTCAACCACGGGTAAAGGTTGATTGAGATACTTGCGTTCGATCAGAGCCGCAGCAACTTTAGAACGGTTAGCGGGGTCGTTGGCATAACTGCAAGCATCAATAATTGCTTTATTGACAGCTTTGAAGGAGTTGGGATTGGCATCGATCCATGACTGGCTGGCAGCAAACGCGCAACAGGGGTGTCCGTTCCAGAGATCCTTGCTGAGGATATGGATAAAACCGATCTTCTCAAACACGGCGCGTTGGTTGAAAGGATCGGGCATTAGCATGGCATCGATTTCACCGGCTGTCATCTTCGCTACACTATCGGGCGGTGGTACGGGGAAAATTTGTACGTCTTTATCGGGGTCGAGTCCGCCAGTTGCTAAATAGTAGCGAATCAATAGGTTGTGCATGGAGAAGGGAAACGGCACGCCAATCTTGAAGCCTTTAAAGTCCTTTGCTTCTTTGACTTTGTCTTTGTGCTTAAGGGCGACTGTAATTGCCTGACCGTTAATATTCTCAATACTGGCGAGCTTAATCGGAAAAGCCGCAGAACCTAAACCCAGCGTAATCGCGATCGGCATGGGAGAAAGCATGTGATAGGCATCGAGTTCGCCCGCGATCGCCGAGTCCCTAACCGCTGCCCAGTTGGGCATTTTCTTCACCGTCACTTTCAGACCGTGCTTGGCATAGAAGCCCAGCGGATCGGACATCACGATCGGCGTGGCACAGGTGATGGGGATGAAACCAATCGTTAAGTTAGTTTTCTCTAGCTTGCCTGGTGCCGCAGCTTCAGGCGAGGCTGTCGGAGTCGTCGGCTGAGTGTTATTACAACTGGCAATACTAATCAGCGCCCCTGCTACTACTACCCGTTTGAGAAACTCGCGACGACTAAAGTCACCCGTACGAATTGTGTTGCTGAAGAACTCTGTAGCGTGTACGCCGAAGGCGGCTGCCATAGCCTGGTCTAAGCCACCCGCTTCCCTAAGCAAATCTCGACAGAACTGTTCTCGAACTGGATCGCCGCCACCAATTTGTTGCAACAGTAGCGCTTCGCGCAACTCAACTTGGGTGAGGGTATTGGCCAGATCCAGTACTTGCGGGCTGTACGTCCCCATCTTAACGAGATCGTCGATCAGGTCTGGCGGGTTTTGGGGCATACTCGACCAAAATTCCCAGTGGTCTTGGGGTAAATGATTTCCACCACAAGGACACCGAGCAATATTGGACAAATCGGACAAAGGCGATAATGAACTACCTTTAGTTTTGAGCGTAAAAGTCATAAGCCTGGGATCGCTAGAATTAGCATCTTAAATTGTAGTGCGTTTTGCAAAAAAAGCGAGATTTTAAGGCATTTAAGATTTTTATACTTGAAAAAACGCAGAAAACATGGGCGTTAAGCTCAAGCAGTCAAAAAACTAAGTCATAGGTAATGACTGCTACATAGGAAGTAGGAACGTTATGCATAGCGATCGCTCGTAGACAAGATCCCCCAACTACACCTATTTATCCATCAGCCATTTCTCCAAATCTGCAATCCCAGAAAAATCCAATAATGCTTCGCCAAGAGATTCTAAATCTTCCAAAGATAGGTCTTCAATGCGATCGCGCTTTACTTGCCCTATTTCTCACTAGCAACCAGATAGCACCAGTGCGTCCAGACAATTACCATCGCCATCGTATCCAAGCAGCAATACTGTCGGAGCAATTCCCGCCACTTTTCTCTGGCTTCAGGGCGATCGCGATGTTTGCCATGTAAAATCTCTTGATAAGCAAGCATAGCTCCAGTTCCTTCATTAATTACAGCGATTTCTCCCAGGATATCTACTTCTGGCAGAGCAGCATAGGGATTCAGGATCTTGCCATCTATTTGCTTGAGATATGCACTCAACCAGGGTAACTGATGCAAATAGGAGTTGGTTGCCCAGATTGCAGGTAAAACGGTCTTGAGCGAAGTTTTACCTTTCATGAGAGGATGGAAATAATGCTGGAGCGTAAGGGCATTCATATCGACTAAACGCGACATGCCATGACTATGAGTTTTGACAGTTTTACCCAACCATGTCTCCAGTTCTGGATCGCGATGACCGTATGCTGACACCTGCTTGTGGATATCTCGCAAGACACTATTTTCGTGAGTAGCCCAGGTGAAGATGGTGCCGCGATCGCCAATCTGCTCCATCAGGGCACGCGCAAACTTAAAATTTGGGAAAGAGTTATTTAAATCGAGCCAGTCGGAATGGATGGGAGGATCGCCAGGTCTATTAATCGTATGACAGCTCCATTGAAATGCGATTTGCTCGAAGGGTTGCATTCCAGCATGATAGGGAACCGTCATGCGTGCGGTTTCAAAATCGATAAAATGAAGCGGATATTGGAATTTGGTCAGGAGCTTGGGTAGTTGTTTGGAAATCCATTCCGTATTTTTGCGGGTATATTCAAGTTGTACTAATTGCCTCAAGCTATAGGTAATATCGTTTAAGTGCTCGGAGGGGACATCATATATGCTGACCTTACCCTGTTGAATTAGCTCGTTGACAACTGCACCGTCGGAACCGCCAATGCGACCCATATGGTAGAGATCGAGAATGTGTGGCTCGACATCGGCGAGTTCCCGCCAGCATTCTTTAAAGCCATCTCTAGAGTCGAGAGAATTTCCCCTAAATTCGCAATTCTTGCAGGATTTGCTAATTGGCACCTCAATTTTGGTAATCCCGTTCTTCAAGCTTTCTACCAGTGGTTTTGCCGCCGCGATCGTAGCAGGCATCACCTCTAGAACTTCATCTTTAATACTGACTTTGGATAAAATATGATGTTCTCTTAGCTGTTGCAGATCGCCAGAAAATGTTACTTCCACGCGATCGAACTTAGAGAAAGAATTACGCGATCGAACGTGTTGAATTTGGAAATCAAAGGCTAGCCCCTCGATCGCCGCTATCTTTGACTTATCCGGCATAATCAGATAGGGATGTATTTCCGGCTGCAGTCCCATTTCCTCTTCCAGGAATTCTTGCAGCACATAGGTCTGGTAGCTGACATCCGCGATCGCCGATCGCCATGCGCTAGATACTCGACCGTCTTTTTTACTGCGAAATAGATTAATTCCTCTAGAGTTAATTAATTCTGCGTTCTCGCGACTGTCAAATGCTTTAGATCTCACCTCGATCTGTTCAAAGCGATCGCCCTGTTTAATTAAAATATCAATCCGTATCAGCTTGTGACCGGCATAAATAGCTGCGTCGAATAGAATGACATTTTTCTGCTGTAATGCCTTCTGCGTGAGGGCAATACATGCTTCAATACCCTGCTCGGAAGCAATCGCTATCCCATCTGAGTGCAGTAACCGCGCCATCTGGTGAATGATAAATTCTCCATCAGATAACATCCTGGCGTAGTTGCTGTAACTGCCAACCGTGGGATAGCCTAATTTCTTGTAGTACAACTTGGTCGGACAAGTCTGGGCAACTTTAAAATCGGATTTGGAGAGGTAGATCGGAGTGGACATGTAAGCTGATGGCCCAGTTTTAGTAATAGCGATCGCGGCTATCCGGCTTGAGGATACTCTTGCCAAAGATTAGTTGCTTCTCTAATACTCTTATAGTCGCCATTTCCTAAAATCAGGTGATCTAACAGAGGAATATTAAGGAAGCGAGCCGCCTCTAGCAGTTGTCGCGTCAGTGCAATATCCTCAGGACTGGGATCGGTATTGCCTGAAGGATGGTTATGGGCAACGATTAACTTGATAGCGCCACTTTTGAGTACCTCGCGAAAAATATCGCGGGGATGCGCTAGGGTTTCAGTTGCGGTACCAATTGTCATAGTGCGCTGCGCGACGATACGATTCCTATTATCTAACATTAAAATAGCAAGCCGTTCTTGAGGTTGCCACATTAAATCGTGGCTGAGTGCTGCCACCGCGACGGATGGATCGGTAATTTCGGCTTTATCAGGCGGACGGGCGCAAAATGCTCTTTTACCCAGCTCGATCGCCGCCAGAATTGTCGTAGCTTTGGCTGGCCCCACACCAGGAATTTTCATTAATTCCTGTGCCGAGACATTTTGCAACCCTGCAACTGGATCGCTAAAGTCCCGACCAACTTTTTGCAAGATCGCATGACCCAGCCCTACTGCCGATAATTTACCCTCACCTTGACCGCCCTGACCCGTACCGAGCAAAATTGCGATTAGTTCTGCTGTCGATAAATGGCGCGTTCCATGACTGAGAAGGCGTTCGCGGGGACGTTCGCTGGCTGCCATATCGACAATACGCAAGGAATAAGTCATAAAGTTGCGATCTCGGGATAGTAATTCTGCGGTATTCGTACAACCTCAACATCAGGCTATACGATCGTGAATATACCCATCTCACAGCGATAAATGACTACTACGAGAGAGCTATAGCCGTAGATAGATCTGTTAGGACAGGGGGTGTGGGGGCGTAGCCCCCACGCAGGGGTGGAACCCTTGCACCCCGTCCTAAGCCTATTGGCTATAGCTATAAAAAAAGTGGTAAGCCCTAAAGAAGCATAGAAAAAGTTTAGGAGCACCTTGCGGTACTCCTAAAAAAGAAAAATGCAGAATATAAATAATTGCATTAATCGGGTTGAAACAACCTACCTAGTAGGTGAGAGCCATACTACGAGATGTTTCAGCGCCTAGATACACGCGGATGCTTAGAAAGTCAGTGGGGCAAGCAGTTTCGCAACGCTTACAACCGACACAGTCCTCAGTGCGTGGAGAAGAGGCGATTTGACCCGCCTTACATCCATCCCAAGGAACCATTTCCAATACATCAGTGGGGCAGGCACGTACACATTGAGTGCAACCAATACACGTATCGTATATTTTGACTGAATGGGACATTGTAATAGTGCTCCAATCTGGTGCTTACCTACGGAACTAAGCTAAGCTTAGCCCCACAGTTCTTGTGAGAACTTATTTTAGGTAAAAATTCATCAAAATTAAGTTTACCGCAGCAGCCGAACTTCACTCCTAATAACTTGGAATAACTTAAAACAAATTAATAATTCAGGGTTGCCAACTTTACATTTGCTTAATATTCCTGCTATAGCGGTTTTCATTTGAGAACGGTTTTTATTTTTGGGGTGAAGGGGTTCCACACGGCAGTGGCTCTAGCGGGGAACCCCCAAGACCGCCCTGCCTCCCCTTCTTGGGGGCAACGCCCCCAAACCCCCTACTCTTTCCGATCTGAAAACCGCTGTAGTCAAGGCACATTGGGGCAGAAGCAAGACGCTGCCCCTACAATTTTGCTCGGCGCGATCACCAATATGGCAGAATTTTTGCGAAAACTGCCGCGATCGCGCTTCAATTACAGGATATACAGCAACAAGAACAGGATAATCCAGATAATATCGACGAAGTGCCAGTAAATTGAGGCTGCTTCAATGCCGTAGTGCTTGCCACCTAGAAATGCGCCTGGTTTGAACGATCGCAAGCCAACCAGCGCAATAATTGTTAAGCCCACGAAAACGTGAAAGCCGTGGAAACCAGTCAGGACGTAAAACGTGCTGGCAAATAGGTTAGTGGTTAGCCCAAACCCCAGATGATTGTATTCGTATAGCTGACCGCACAGGAAAATTGCACCCATGACGAACGTAGCCAAAAACCACCACCGCACGGACTTGATATCATCGCGCTTAATCGCGGCATCAGCCTGGTGAATTACAAAACTACTGGACACGAGAATAGCAGTATTAATTCCAGGCAAAAGCAACTCTAACTCTGGCGTACCCTCTGGCGGCCAGGCGGGGGCAACTACCCTAAAAGTTAGGTAAGCTGCAAACAAACCCATGAACAACATGCCCTCGGAAAAAAGAAACACCAGCAGCCCAAAGACGCGATGATCCGGGTGCTCGTGATGATGGGTTGTAGTATGAGCGATCTCAGAATGGTTAAGCTCCACTTGAGCGGTATCGATGGTTGAACCTTGCATAGTCGATTTTTCCCGATCTTGTTAGTTGTTCAATTTTAGTTGTTCAATTATGTAACCCTTATGGGGAGAGCCTACGTGCCTACCACTACAGGTGTCTGTTCGTCCTTTTCGTCAAAATATCCCATACCGTAGTCGTAGGGCCCAGTTAACAAGACTGGTTCGCCTGGCCAGTTTTCGTGAATTGGCGGTGAGTCAGTAGTCCATTCTAGGGTTAAAGCTTTCCAGGGGTTAGAACCGGCTTTTGGCCCTCGCATCCAGCTATAGATAGCATTGACCAGGAAAGGCAAAGTGGAAATTGCCAGGATAAACGCGCCAATCGTGCAAACGAGATTAATCGATGCAAACTGCGGGTCGTATTGCGCCACCCGTCGCGGCATGCCCTGCAAACCCAGGACATGCATGGGCATAAAGCAGAGGTTAAAGCCAATGAAGGTCAGGGCAAAATGTACCTTACCCCAGAATTCGCTGTACATGCGTCCTGTAATTTTGGGGAACCAGTGGTAAATCGCGGCATAAATCCCAAATACACTGCCACCAAATAAAACATAGTGGAAATGCCCCACAATGAAGTAAGTATCGTGTACGTGAATATCAATTGGTACTGAAGCCAGCATGACACCGCTGAGTCCGCCGATGACAAACATGGAAATAAAACCGATCGCAAATAGCAAAGGACTCTCCAGACGAAGCTTCCCGCCCCACAGAGTTGCCAGCCAGCTAAACACTTTGATGCCTGTCGGTACCGCAATCAACAAAGTGGCAATCATAAAGAACACGCGCAACCATTCCGGCGTACCGCTGGTGAACATGTGGTGCGCCCATACTAGCAACCCCAAAATGCAGATGAACATGCTGGAGAAAGCGATCGTCTTGTAGCCAAAAATGGGCTTGCGGGAGTGTACGGGAACGATCTCAGAAATAATGCCAAACACGGGCAGAACCATCACATAGACAGCGGGGTGGGAATAAAACCAGAACAGGTGTTGATAGACAACCGGATCGCCTCCACCTGTGGGATTGAAAAATGCCGTGCCGATTAACAGATCGAATCCTAAGAGAATCAGCGCTCCAGCTAGCACTGGCGTAGCGATCGCGATCAGAAAGGAGGTTGCCAGCATTGCCCAGCAATACAGTGGCATACTGAACAAATCCATACCTGGCAAGCGCATTGCCAGAATTGTGACGATAAAATTTACCGCGCCCAAAATAGAAGAAGTGCCGAGCAAAATCACGCTAAAGATCCAGATTGCTTGACCGACGTGTTGATCGGTCAAGATACTGAGCGGCGGGTAAGCCGTCCAACCCGTTGATGGCGCGCCAAAGAAGAAGCTGCTAATCAACAACAGTCCGGCAGGGGGAATCATCCAAAATGCAGCAGCGTTCAGGCGGGGGAATGCCATATCCCTTGCGCCAATCATTAGCGGCACCAGATAATTCCCAAATCCTCCATTAATCGCTGGTACGATCCAGAGAAAGATCATAATCGTACCGTGCATTGTAAACAGACCGTTGTACATCTCTGGCGGCACCAAATCTGAATCTGGCGTGGCAAGCTCGACTCTCACGAGCGATGCTAATACACCTCCCAGTAAATAGAAAACAAACGTAGTGACCAGGTACTGAATACCGATGACTTTATGATCGGTATTAAAGGTAAAATACTCGCGCCAACCAGTTTTATGATGTGGTGAGACCTTCCCCTCTTGAGTATCGGTATCAGGTTTTACTGCTTGTGTCATAAGTAAATTCTTGTATTTTGGACAAATTCCCAATCAATCCTTACAGCGGTTTTCAGATCGGAGGTGAGTAGAGAGGGTAGGGGCGTTGCCCCCAGGTCGGGGTGGAACCCCTTCACCCCGTCAATAAAAACTGTTCTCAATTGAAAAACGCTATAGTAGGTACAGGGTATTAGGTACGTGACATATGAAGATGAGACAGATCAGGGGAATGGCGAACTGGCTGCGGCACTGAATGCAGCACTGTGATATCAATATCTTCGATCGCTTCCATGTTTTTCATTCTCCCTGCTAGATACTCCCTATCTGTCATTGCGGTAGTGGGTTGATTGAGACTATTTGCAGCAATTACTCGTTTAGATGGATTGCTAGCTAGCTCCTCCTGAGTGGTTTTAACCCAAGCTTGAAATCCGTCAGGTGTATCTACAAATAACTGTGCCCTCATGCCGCCGTGATAAGCTCCACATAGCTCAGCACAAACGACGGGGTAATCTCCTATTTTGTTAGCCGTAAATTGTAGCTGGGTCGGAAGACCGGGAATTACGTCTTGCTTGAGGCGGATCTGCGGCACCCAAAAAGCGTGAATTACATCTGTGGCTTTGAGATTCAGGTTTACCTTACTCCCAACCGGAACGTGCAGTTCAGCCGTCTCGATGTTGTTGTAATCGGGATAAGAAAAAATCCAGGCAAACTGCATCGCCGTGACGTTAATGTTAGTAGTCGACAGATCGGGCTGTTCGACATTGCCAGCACCAGGTAAATTAGAGGAATCAGGTGGTTTAGTGGACGGCATTGCCTCAGCTAGATTGGATATCTCGCTATTGACATGAGTGGATTGACGATCTGTATTTGAGGTTAAAATACTAGCCTGGACTGGCTCTATGCCCAGCTTATCTATACCTAACTTATTAGCTAACTTATCCGGGGCGATCGCTGCAGGTTGGTGATGGGCAGGTTGGTGATGACCGGACAGATCGTGCGACATTGCCATCATCAATGCTGGCGAGTTGCCCCGCATGGCACTGTAAACATCGAAGCTATAAATACCGACAAACATCACAATTACTGTTGGAACAGCCGTCCAGATCAATTCCAGGGTAAAGTTATCGCGAATGGGTGGCCCGTCTGTATTATCGTCAGGCCGACGGCGGAAGCGAAATATACAAAATAGTAAAGTTCCTTCTACAAGTAGAAATAATGCCGTTGCTAGTGCAGTCAGGGTGTTGAACAGTCCATCGTATAGCGATGCCTCATCAGAAGCGGCTAATGGTAACAAGCCATGGTTGTTGCCATACCAAATGCCTGAAATTACGATCAGGCACAGTACGGTCACAACAGAAATAGTTTTTCTTGCATTCATCGGTAGTCCCTATTTTGTTGAGGATGCCTACACATTAAGTGCCAGCATATGCCTGCATACTTAATGTTAAGAAAATAAAACTGAAATCGCCCAGCTTTAGGCATTTCTTCAGGATCGTCTAGGGCAATTGTCAAATCGATCGCAATTATTCGATCGCTACTACACCTCTCATCCCTGCCTCTGCATGACCGGGTACGGTGCAGCGCAGGGGGAAATTACCCGGTTTAATTGCCACAAATACCCATTCGGCTTTAGTACCGGGGCGCAGTTCTAGCTCGTGGATGTTACCTTTAACCTCTACGTTGCCCGCATCAACTTTTTGCGTCCAAATCGCGTCGGCAAAGTCCTTATCGGTAAAGTAATGTTTCGAGGGGCTGGGGTTGCTGAGTACGAGTTTATAGTGTTTCCCCGCTTCAAATTTCAGGCGATCCGGGAAAAATTTGAGTTCGTTACCCTCATTGCCAAGACTAATATTAACCTCGATCGCTGGTTGTTTGAGGATATTGTTGCCGGGTGCAGCGATCGCGGGTCGGGCGATCGCGCCCAAACACCAGACCAGAGACGCAATTAGTAAGACCGGCACGACAAGGGGAAATAATTTGGGAAATTTTGAGTCTAAAAGTTTAAGCATGGATTCCTGCATTTAAATATTGCGATGTCGAAATGGCTTGGCATGCTCGCCTGCATACGTGGCAACAATATGACCGCTTCCAACCAGTTGATATTTGTAGGTAACCAGCCCCTCCAAACCCACTGGCCCACGGGGGGGCATTTTCTGCGTGCTAATTCCCACCTCTGCGCCAAATCCATAACGGAAACCATCCGCAAAGCGGGTAGAACAGTTGTGGAAAACGCCAGCGGCATCCACATCGCTCATAAATGTCTGTGCCGCGATCGCATCCTGGGTAATAATCGTTTCCGTATGTCGCGAACCATAGGTATTAATATGCGCGATCGCATCTTCTAGCGTATCGACCACCCGCACTGACAGAATTAGATCGCAGTATTCCGCAGACCAGTCCTCCTCAGTCGCGGGAATCAGGGACATTTCAGGTAGTAAGGCACGAGTGCGATCGCAGGCTCTAATTTCTACACCCTGGGATTGCATAGCAGTAACAAGACGCGGTAGGAAGACAGCGGCGATATCCCGATGCACCAAGAGAGTCTCAATCGCATTGCAGGCAGAAGGATATTGCACCTTAGAGTCAACTGCAATCGCGATCGCCTGTTCGAGATCGACATCGCGATCGACATAGGCGTGACAGATGCCGTCCGCATGACCGAGTACGGGAATGCGCGTATTGTTCTGGATATAACGCACTAACTGATTGGAACCTCTGGGAATAATCAAATCGATTTCTTTATCCATTCCCAAAATGGCATTAATCTCATCCCTTGTGGTTACCAGTTGCACGACATCGGTTGCGATCGTGCCCAGCTTAGCTAAAGCCCTGTGAATCGTATTCACGATCGCCTCCGAGGAACGGGTAGCTTCGCTGCCGCCTTTGAGGATAATGCCGTTACCGGATTTAATTGCCAGCGCGGAAATTTGCGTGACCGCGTCGGGACGTGCCTCAAAGATAATACCCACAACCCCTAGGGGGCAACTGAGGCGTTCCAGCACCAACCCTTCATCTAGTTCTCGGTGAATTTGCCGAACCCCAACCGGATCGGCGAGTTTGGCCACATCCCTTACACCTGCCACCATCCCAGCCAGCTTGGCTCGATCTAGCTTTAGCCGCCCAATTAGTGGCTTAGCCAATTGCGCTGCCTCCGCCGCTTGCACGTCTTTGTAATTAGCTGCCAGAATGTCCTCGGCGTCATCTTCCAGAGCTATAGCGATCGCTTCTAAGGCCGCATTTTTCGCTGGAGCATCTAACTTGGCCAGCACTCTGGCCGCGTTCCGCGTAGCTCGCACCGACTCAAGCAGCGATCGCGTTTGTGGGGCAGGTGAGGTAGTAACCATGATTAACTAAAGCAGTTTTTAATCTAGTTTAACCTCATTATTAATCATTGCAACTAGAGGTATTTTTGTTGAATCTTATAGAGGAGAACTATAGCGGTTTTCAGATGAAAAAGAGAAGGGGGTTTGGGGGCGTTGCCCCCAAGAAGGGGTTCCACCCCTTCACCCCGTCAATAAAACCTGTTCTCAATTGAAAAACGCTATACTATGGCAATGCTCTTAACTGGAATTGTTTTAAGTGCTCTAATGATAGGATTAGCAGTTTGGATAGCTGCGGGGAGTTGGCATCGCGAGACTGCTCGGTTAGTCGAGCAATCGATCCAAAAAATCCTTCCTCAGAGCGATCGCGAGACAAAAACAGTCAGCTTCCAAGATTTCGATCCCCTCCCCGAACCAGTAGCTAAATACTTGCGCTTAGTTCTCAAAGAAGGACAACCCTATATTCGCTCGGCTTCTCTTACGCAAGCAGGCGAATTTCGGATCGGTAAAGATGAAAAGGGATGGAAGCAGTTTGAGGCGAAGCAGTACTTCGCGGCAAATCCACCAGGTTCGATCTGGGATGCCAATATTCGCATGGCTGCCGCGATCGCCGTACGGGTACGCGATGCCTATACAGACGCGCAGGGATCGATGCAGGCAAAGATCCTGGCGCTTATTCCCGTGGTGAACGATCGCGGCAAGCCAGAACTGAATGCAGGCGCGCTGCAACGGTATTTAGCTGAGTCGGTCTGGATGCCAACCGCGCTAATGCCAAGCGATCGCTTAAAATGGAGCGAGATAGATCGCCACAAAGCCCTAGCAACTCTGACGGATAGCCAAACAACTGCGAGCTTGGAATTTCATTTTAACGATATCGGAGAAGTTACGGGCGTGTTCGCGCCAGCACGCTATCGTGAAGTCAATGGCAAATACGAGCCGACTCCTTGGGCAGGCTATTTCTATAACTATCAGGAAAGGCACGGCATGAGAATTCCCACCGCAGGATACGTGGAATGGCAGTTAGGCGATCGCAGTTTCCCATACTGGAAAGGTAACATCACCGAAGTAAAGTACGATTACTAACTTAGCAACTCACCTTACGCGGATGTCTGAGAGGGTTTCAGGTTTCAGGGAATGCCACGCAGCAAATGCCTGCTTCAGTGCCTGAAGGTACAACTTCGATTTAAGCGCAAAATGATTTTGCTTAGACTGAAGCTTCAATACCTCCAATTTGATATAGCGGTTTTCACTTGAGAACGGGTTTTATTTTTGGGGTGAAGGGGTGGAACCCCTTCTTGGGGGCAACGCCCCCAAACCCCCTGATCTTTCTGATCTGAAAACCGCTATATAACCCCACAATGCAGCAAAGAAATGATTCGTCTGACTGTTAATCGTCTGTGTAGGCGACTTTGACAGACTCACATTCTGCTTGAGCGATTTGTGGTATTCTTCAACTTTCCATCGTTTTTGATAGATTGTTGTGATGCGCTCGTATGTCAAGCTCGTATCACTTGTCGCCAAATAGAGAATGCCCGTACTGCCATCTTCGTTTGTGAAGATTTGTTTGGCTAACAATAAAGGGAATTCTACCCCTTCAAGGTAGATTGACTTAATGCATCCTCTTTTGATATCCACAGCCTCGACGCAGACATACTTGCCCTTCCTTTTGTCATCTTGACTCAGTGCTACCTTGCGATTGCTTTTGAGTGGCATGATAAAATCTTTCTTCAGTTCTTGCTTGATGAAATTCATATTCTCCGCTGCTGCATACCAAATATCGTTGAGTACATAACTAAACTCAACTTGATTTTGCACTGCTTGCTTTAGCATTTGCCGATAATGCTCGTTTTTCGTGATTGTACTTCGTCTCTTAGGTTTCCCTGTCTTTTCGTCTTTGTAGATCTCTGTCTTCGTCACCAACACGAATCCGATTGGCAACGATACTCCTTGGCTATGATACAAGAGGCTGATGAAGTTTATGCCTTTGACTTGTCTATCTTTGCTGTGGTCGTAATGCCAGCAGATATGCTCATTAGTTACTTGCAAATTTGAGCAAGTAGAGTTACTTTGTATACATAGACATAATCGAACTCTAAAATGCGCAACCCAAACCCAAATACAAAAGGGCTTAGGCCTATCCAAAGGAGTGACGATACCACAGACCCACTAGCAGAGACAGCATTGATGGCAAGGGTACCCATCCACATTGATGCAATCGTGCGATCGCTACCCAATCGATCGGCATGGTTGCGTCGGGTGATTACCGAAGCAGCACAGCGAGAGTTAATGGGAGATAAGTCATGACTGAGCGTTGGACAGACGAGCGTTTAGATCGACTTGCCGAAACTGTAGAGCGCTTTATCACAGGAGCAGAGGAGCGCATCGAAGATCTGACCGCAGTAACCCAGGCGATCGGTCGCGATGTGGCTCAACTGGTTGCAACCCAGCAGCAGTCATCGTCAGAGTTGAATCAGGCCATGATTCGTTTAGCCGATACCCAAGAGGGTATAGCAAGGCTACTTGCCAACCTGGATGATGACCGTCCTACCATATTGCGCAAACTCAACGCGATCGAGAACAAAGTCGATCGGCTGTTAGAACAGCAGTAATACCCCGATTTTTACCCCGCTACTTTATTGATAATGCCCAGATGCTTTATCAGGTAAGCAATTCAACCATGAGTGACATCTCAATGGCATTGAGAGGGTCAGCGGTTCGAATCCGCTTAGCTCCATCGGTTGAGGAACCGTTAATTGATAAGGCTTTTGGGAGTTTCAAACATCTCCTGAAGGTAGTTTTTGCTGTCAATAAGCCCACGAAAATTGGCTTTTAAGGGTTGTTTGGGTTAGTAAATTCACCCCGATTTTTACCCCGAACTTTCATGAGCACTGTATATATCGAAAAGCACGACGGACGCTTGCGATTGCGATGGTTCCACGCCAATAAACGCTACACGCTGGCTGCAGGCGTAGATGACAATGCCACCGGACGAGCGATCGCCAAACAAAAAGCCGCCCAAATTGAGCTAGACATTGCAGCGGGTTACTTTGTCAATAGAAGTTGTTATGCCTTGATTTTTGTCACTGCGATACTGCCAGAGAAACACACATCAACATCTGTGCCGGGAGAGCGATCGCGCAGTTCGTATTTTCCTGCATAGATCAAATGCTCGCCTTCTACTCGAAATCCAATCGGTAAAGGTTTGCTGGAGAGCGGACAAAATACGATGGCTGGCTCTGGAGCGTTAGAATCTAAATGCGGCAAATTCACATTCCAAAATGTGCCTGGTTCGATGGGTAGATTCAATAATTTATCCAGAACCAGAGTAGTGAGATACGCAGCATATTCCCAATCGATTTCCTTGCGTTTGGCGCGGTAATGGGAAATTGCGATCGCGGGTATTCCGTGTAATGCCGCCTCGCGCACCGCCGCTACCGTACCGGAAATATAGACATCAGCGCCCAAATTACCGCCTTCATTAATTCCCGATAGTACTAATTTGACATTCTCAAAGAGATGTCCGATCGCCACTCGCACGCAGTCGGCAGGCGTACCCGCGATCGCAAAATGACCGGGCGATCGCTGCTGGACGTGAATGGGGCTAGCGGTTGTGACCTGATGACCGCATCCCGACAGATGGTCGCGGGGAGCCACCACAACGCCCTTGCCAGCTACAGCCTTTTGCAGCGCTAAGATGCCAGGTGCATCAATCCCATCGTCATTGGTTAAAATTAATGTCAAGACTTCCTCTATCCCTTCTGTAACTTTAGCTAGCTGGATTTCGAGCATCAGTTAAAATGACATCCTCGCAGCCTCTAACTGTAGATAGATAGGTGCCTGCTAGATTGGCTCCTCCTAGTTTGGCACGAGCGATATTTGCCCAGTTCAACTTGGCTCCAGTGAGGTTAGCTCCGGTCAGATCGGCTTCAGTGAGGTTGGCTCCAGTAAGGTTGGCGCGGGTCAGATCGGCTTCGCTGAGATCGGCACCAGTAAGATCGGCATTATGCAAGCTAGCTCCAGTTAAGGATATCTTAGTGAGATTAGCCCTAACTAAATTCGCTTTGGTTAAATTTGCCGAAGTGAGAAAAGCGCCCTGTAATATGGCTCCCCCCAGATTGGCTTCGCTCAGATCGGCATCGATTAGATAAGCACCACTGAGATCGGCACCGACTAGAGAAGCCTGATAAAGACTAGCACCATTAAGATTGGCACGATTTAAATTAGCCTGCTGCAAATTGGCACCACTGAGATTGGAGAGATTTAACTCCGCCCCCTCCAGACTAGCTGCTTCTAAAACTGTGAGAGTTAAATCTGCCTCCACTAAGTTGACTGCGTTGAGATCGACCGATTGCAAGTGTCCGCCACTGAGTACGACCTGACTAAAATCGCGATCGCCTGCAGCATACCTCTCTAATAGTTCTTGAGCTTCCATAAAATTTATCAGAACTGACCGAGTAGCTGAAATTTCAATTAGTTCTAGCTACTCGGTAAAAATACCGTAAGGTGGGCATTGCCCACCCTACCTATGGAGTCTAGAATTCTCCTAAAAAAATTCAAAAACTAGGGATAGTTTTTACCGATAATCTGGGCCACTTCTTTAGCGAAGTAGGTAAGAATAATATCCGCGCCAGCTCGTTTCATACTGAGCAGAGTTTCCAGCATCACCTGTTTCTCATCAATCCAACCCATCTGAGCGGCGGCTTTGATCATGGCATATTCGCCGCTGACGTTGTACGCTGCCACTGGCAGGTCGGTTGCCTCTTTTACCTTAGCAATAATATCGAGATAAGCAAGGGCTGGTTTGACCATGACGATATCTGCCCCTTCCGTAATGTCCAGATATACTTCTTTGATCGATTCCCTGGAATTGGCTGGATCCATCTGATAGGTTTTCTTATCGCCGGACTTGGGAGCAGAGCCGAGAGCATCGCGGAATGGCCCGTAATAGGCGGAAGCGTATTTAGCTGAGTAGGCCAGAATACCAACATGCTCGTAACCCTGCTCGTCGAGGGCAGCGCGAATGGCACCGATGCGTCCGTCCATCATATCGGAGGGTGCTACCATATCCGTGCCTGCGGCAGCTTGGGAGAGGGACATTTTCACCAGAACTTCGACGGTAGGGTCGTTGACGATGATGCCATTCTCATCCAGGATGCCATCATGACCGTGGGTAGTAAACGGATCGAGAGCTACGTCTGTAATCACCAGAATATCTGGGGTGGATTGCTTGATGGCACGCACGGTTTGTTGCACTAAGCCGTCGGGATTATAGCTTTCACTACCCGTAACGTCTTTTTTCTCAGGTGGTATGGCAGGGAAAAGCGCGATCGCATTGATCCCCAATTCATACACTTCGGCAATTTCCTTCAGTAGCAGATCGAGTGTATAGCGATAGGAACCCGGCATGGACGATACTTCTTCGCGGTTGTTTTCCCCTTCCATTACGAACATGGGGTAGATCAGATCGTCAACCGTCAAGACGGTTTCACGGACAAGGCGGCGCATAGCAGGCGTGCGGCGCATACGGCGAGGGCGGTGAGTTAGCGACATGAACGTATGTTGAGTTACTAAATGACTAGGTGGTTATCAAAATTACTCTTAAAGCCAGTATTTTAACCTAACAAGAGGACACCTTAGTGGCGGATTAATGCTAGAACTTAGGCGAACCTAATCTAGGAACTTTCGCTTACAACGATGGTTCATGAATCTTAACGTGCTTTCAGAGGATCTATGTAGGGTGGCTATGCAGTACAAATCTGACAATTGGGGCAATTCATCTAAGCGACGCACCAAGCACCGCAAATGCTATAAGTTCTGGCTGGTAGGGGGCGCGATCGCCCTATCTACCTGTGTCTCCATGCCAAGTTCAGCCCAGATTCCCCCCACCTTTAACTGGGACGTTTTCAAATTTGCCGCCAGTCCTAAAAATAGCGACCCCAACGCGCAGATCGCCTCAGGTTGGGTGTGGCTAGACGGTCGTCCCCTATTTCAAGTCTCAGCTCCCAAGGATACGCTTGCCGTTCGGATCGATAATATTCAAGATAATTTGAATTCTGTATTAGCTAGCTATCTCAGACAGGAGACGGCACCAGAGACCATAGAGGTACAGGTCAAGCAATCGAGCGGACTGACTGCTTTATATGTCAAGCCCTCAAATGCTAGTGAAATCTACTTGATGAGCGTGACGGAATACGACACAAAAGTACATGGTGTTACCGTCGATATTTTAGCTAGGAATATTAGTCAGACAGTCCGCCGAGCCTTGATGAATGCCAAACAAGAGCGGCAACCTCAGGCTTTGCTAGTGCAGGGAGGTTTAGCTGCGGGTACGGTTGTGGCAGTTATATTGCTCAGTTGGGGCGTGCGTCGCTGGCGAAGACACGTCCAGGCATCCGTGCAGCCAATCGCTGTTGGTGGTGCGATTGATGGTGCCACTAGCGATGCTGCTAATATTGCTGCTAACGATCTGCCCGAAGATGAAGGTATAGGTCGGGAGATTGCCACACAAATAAAAGTAAGACAGAAAAATACGCTCAAGGAAATTCAAATTCGTCTGTTACAAGGTTTACAAGTTGGTATTTGGACGTGTGGCACATTAGTAATGCTGTACCTATCCCCTTATACGAGGGGATGGCTGGTATTGCTAGCGATCACGCTAGAAATTCCGGTCAAATTAGGTTTAGCAATCTTCGGCACCTATCTAGCTGTACGCCTCAGCTATGCCCTAGTCGATCGGTTTACATCTACGCTCGCTCAGACCACGCTTCTGAGTACCGCCGAAGATTCACAAAGGTTGCAGTTGCGTTTGTCTACAATTTCTGGTGTGACCAAAAGCATTACTACCGTAGCGGGTTTAGGCATCGGCATTTTTACTGGCTTAGCCATTCTCGGTGTCGATATTGGCCCACTTCTGGCTGGGGCTGGCTTAGTTGGTGTCGCTATTTCCTTTGCTTCCCAAAGCGTAATTAAGGATACGATTAATGGCTTCTTTATCCTGTTAGAAGACCAGTATGCGATCGGAGACTCAATTGCGGTATCGGGTTACAGTGGCTTAGTGGAAAATATAAACCTGCGCATTACACAACTAAGAGATGCGGATGGTCGCCTGATTACTATCCCAAACAGCGAAGTCAAAATCGTTGCCAACCTCTCTAGCCGTTGGTCGAGAGCTAACCTCAGCATTCCAGTTGCCTATAATGCTGACCTGGATCGGGCGATCGCCCTGATTCGAGAAGTAGCAGCCAATATGGTCGAAGACAACAAATGGCGGGAAAAGATTTTGGAAACTCCAGAGGTACTGGGCGTAGATGACTTTGCTAGCAATGGTTTGACCGTGCGCGTGTGGATGAAAACTCAACCTTCGCTCCAAGGGCCAGTTGCGAGGGAATTTCGCCGTCGCGTTAAAATGACCTTCGATCGCGCTGGCATTGCCCTACCTACAACCGGTTAAAGGAGAGATTAAATACAGTGCAATTAACTAGCTATAACCCTGGTAACTTTTATGACGAGCTATTCTTAGCTTCAGGCAACCCTCGTCCCGAGGCAATACCGTTGGTAGATCGCATTAATTCCCTCTCCCCTGGCGAACTCAACCGCAGGTATCTAGCCGCACGTCAGACTATGTTTAAGCTAGGCGTAACGTTCAGCGTCTATGGCGACGAAGAGGGGACAGAGAGAGTTTTGCCCTTCGATATTATTCCCAGAATCATTACAGCAAAAGAATGGGAATGGTTAGAGAAGGGACTGAAACAGAGAATCCACGCCCTCAATCTCTTCCTGGCGGATATCTATGACGAACAGAAAATAGTCAAGGATGGTATTATCCCTCTAGAGTTAATTTTATCGGCAACAGGCTTTCTGAAGCCATGCATTGGGTTGAAGCCGCCCCAAGGCATCTGGTGTCATATTACTGGTACGGATCTGGTGCGCGATCGCTCCGGTGAGTGGTACGTACTTGAGGATAACCTGCGCTGTCCTTCTGGCGTTTCCTATGTCCTGGAGAATCGGCGCGTGATGAAAAGCACCTTCCCACAGGTATTCAATATGATGAGCATTGAGCCAGTGGAAGACTATCCCAGCTATCTACTTGACGCTCTGCTGCACTTAGCACCTCCTGGGTTACCCAATCTTACTGTAGTCGTACTCACGCCAGGCATTTACAATTCCGCCTACTTCGAGCACTCTTTCCTTGCCCAGCAAATGGGTGTAGAACTGGTGGAAGGTCGAGATTTAGTCGTCAGCGATGGATATCTCTACATGCGCACCACCAAAGGGTTGCAACGGGTGGATGTGGTCTATCGTCGCATCGACGACATCTTTATCGATCCACTGGCATTCCGTTCCGATTCCCTCCTGGGTATACCTGGGCTGATGGAAGTTTATCAATCGGGTAGAGTGGCGATCGCCAACGCCCTTGGGACTGGTGTTGCGGATGATAAAGTGATCTATGCTTTCGTGCCGGAGATGATTCGCTATTACTTAAGTGAAGATCCCATCCTGCAAAACGTACCGACCTATCTCTGTTGGGAGGAGAAACAACTGGAATACGTGCTGGCAAATTTGGATAAGCTAGTTGTAAAATCTGCGAATGAATCTGGCGGCTATGGCATGTTAATCGGCACGCAAGCATCAGCACAGGAGCGTGCGGAGTTCTCTCAGCGCATTCTCGCCACGCCCCGCAACTACATTGCCCAACCAACATTAAGCCTATCCCGCGTACCGACACTAATCGACGACCAGATTGAAGGCTGCCATGTCGATCTGCGCCCCTATATCCTCTATGGCAAGGATATTTACGTTAACCCAGGCGGTCTAACTCGCGTCGCCCTCAAACGCGGTTCGTTGGTCGTCAACTCTTCCCAAGGCGGTGGCAGTAAAGATACCTGGGTGCTGACTGCATAGATGCATGAGGCGTATTGTGTAATTGAGTCGATCCGTACTATTGTGGCAATAACAGGGTTTACGCAAGTAGTAAGGTGGGCAATGCCCACCCTATCCTCCACTAAAAAAGCTGACTGCTGACCGCCGAAAGCTGACTGCTAATCGCTAGTTAATAAAAATAATTGGTATGACCGTAAGTAATATTGAATCCCGCGATCGCCTGTATGCTAGCTTGCCCTACCTCCTGCCCATGTCGGCGGTTGTCTATTTTGGGGCTTCCTTACTCCAACAGTTTTTGCCCCTGGAATATCTATTCTTTCCGTTTATCTGGTTATATGGCAATGTTTTAATGCTGCCAGTCGTCCCTTTGCTAGGCTTGAACGGCGAGTTTTTGATCTTAGTTGGCCTGTATGTATTGGTGATTCGAAATACTCGCATCAATCATTTCGTGCGCTTTAACGCCATGCAAGCGATTCTGCTAGAAATCGTCATATTTTTAATGCAGCTAATTTTGCGCCTATCTGCGGAAATTGCGGGTTATTCGTCTGCAATGAGCTTGATATTTGCAACTCTCTTCAATACCGTTTTTCTGGGGATAGTTGGGGTTTGTGTCTACGCGATCGCACAGAATATTGCCGGCAAATACTCCGAAATTCCCACCATCTCTGAAGCCGCACTCATGCAATGCGAATAGATTCACACGATCGACAATCCCACCCGGTAAGGGTTTAGCATTTGTCTGCCAATCTCCGCATCAAACGCAAGAATTCACGACAAATGCTAAACCCCTGCGGTATTGCCCGCTAATCCCAAATCACTTCGTCTGAGTCACTCTCCAACTCAACTTTAAGTTAATCCAGAAATTCCAAACGGTGACGATCGCGATCGCGATCAGGTTGGCAATCAGGTAATGAAGATTAAAGTAATTAACCAAAACATTCACAATTAAGACATTCAGGAACAATCCCAGAAGGCAAACTAGATTAAATTTAATAAATCGCTTGATCCGCTTCGACCAACCTCTTTGCTGGCTAGAGATGTCTCTAAATGTCCAGAGATCGTTCCACAGAAAATTATTGACGATCGCAACTTCGGCGGCAACTACTTTACTGCGGGTTAACGGCAATCCTAGCGCTGCTGGGTCGTGCAGTAAATAGAATATTGCCATATCAACAAATACGCCGCTTAAACCCACCAGGCCAAATCGCACAAACCGTTTAATGGGAACCTCGAAGCGTTGTTTTAGCTTTTCGAGCCGCCCGCGAGAGCGAAGTCGGATTAAATGCTGGATGTACTCGACATATTGCTTCCAGGTAACTTTGCTCGCCCCCTCCTGCCGTTCCTGAAATACATAACCAATTTCTGCGATCCGATCGATCTGACAGCGCCCCAGCACTTCAATCAGGATTTTATATCCAATTGGGTCGAGGTCTCGTCCGATAACTGCATCTCGACGCACCATAAAATAGCCGCTCATGGGATCCGAGACGCGCCCGATCGCATTCGGTAAGATAATCAGACCCAAAAGTTGCGCCCCTCGCGATAAGAAGCGCCTGATAAATCCCCAATCGCTCACGCCGCCGCCCTCGATATGACGACTCGCAACCACTAAATCCGCTCCCCCTTTGAGGGCAGTCAACATTTGCAGTAATATTTCGGGCGGATGCTGTAAATCGCTGTCAATTACACCGAGGATTTGCCCTGCGGCAGCTTGCCAACCTCGAATTACAGCCGTAGATAGTCCGCGCTCTTGCTGCCGTCTGATTACTGTTAACTGGGGATAGTCGTTACACAAAGCCTGCGCCAATTCCCAGGTGCGATCGGGGCTGTCATCATCCACAACGATCAACTCATAGAACCCTTCCAGTACGGGATCGAGAAGCTTGCTGATGCGTTCTACCAGAGTCTGAATATTTGGTCTTTCGTTGTATGTGGGCACGACCAAAGATAGGTAGGTTTGCCGATCGCTTGACCCCTCAATGTCAGAAATTCTTAAACTCATGTTAACGACTCAAATAATTCAGATCTAGTTGACGATCGTAACATCGGTAAGAACGGGCGATCGTATCGGCAGCTAATTAGTGTCTTTAGGACGAAAAACCTCTGCTAGCTCCTCTTTAGTCATGGTGTCAGGAGAAGGGTAGGCTTTAGCATTTGGACTGCGGCAATTGATAAACAATTCTCTAATTGCCTCATCATCAGTGGGATTTTGTCTAATATAAGCTTTTAATTCTTTACGATTCATTTGGGTAAAGTTAGGTTTGGTCATCTGCGTAAAACTCCCAATTTCCATCTTCAAAAATGACAGTTTCTATCCCTTCATCGACACCAGCTAATGTTAAAGATTTATACGACGCATCATATCTAAACAAGTGAATAGGCTGTAGCATATCTGAAAGAGATTGACAGACATAGACAGAGGCGATCGCTTGTTCGTGAGTTGGCATTTACCAAAACATTTCCCGAATTGTTATAGTGCCTCTTAAATTGTACCTAAAATAGCGATCGCCGCCTTGGAATGCCTACCACTAGAGCACGATCGTGTTATGTGAAATCCGACTAATTAATTATTGATATATTGCCTACTTGTTAACGATCTCAGTCATTTTTATGGTAAGCGATCGACCGGATTTCGTACTATGGAGGTTGGCGATCGCGCTAAAGTAACTATCGGACATAATTGGATGCAATCGGCTATAATTGGCTAAGTAATTGGACATAAAATTGCCCCAATGCGTAACATTGCAATTACCCAGGAAATATTGTTACTCATTTCCGAGCTTGACGAATTTAAGGGTACTTGGAAGGCACTTAATACCCTGGCTCCCGATCGATTGGCAGCATTGCGGAAAATCGCCACGATTGAAAGCATTGGTTCCTCAACCCGCATTGAAGGAGCGCGGCTTTCCGATCGCGAGGTCAAAGATCTAATCGCAAATCTTGGACAACAGAGTCTTATTTCCCGCGACGAGCAAGAAGTAGCTGGGTATGCTGAAGTTATGGACTTAGTCTTCTCAAGTTGGGAGTCCATTCCCTTCACAGAAAATTATATTAAACAAATTCACACGATACTGCTCAAGTATAGTTCAAAAGATGAGAGGCATCGAGGTGAGTATAAGAAATTCCCAAATAACGTTCAAGCCTTTGATGTAGATGGGAAAAGCCTTGGCGTTGTGTTTGAAACTGCTTCGCCATTCGACACCCCACAACAAATGTCTGAAATTGTGACCTGGACAGCCGAACAGTTTGTCTCGCGGGAGATCCATCTACTGCTCGCAATTGGTGTATTTGTGGTTGCGTTCTTGGCAATTCATCCTTTTCAGGACGGAAATGGGCGGCTCTCTCGAATTTTAACCGTACTCCTGCTCCTGAAAGCAGGATATGCCTACGTTCCATATTCCTCGCTGGAAAGTATCATCGAAGAGAATAAAGATAGATATTACCTCGCGCTTCGTAAAACCCAAGGAACGCTTAACCAGGATGAACCTGACTGGGAACCCTGGCTGCTCTTCTTTCTGCGCGCGCTCCAACGCCAGAAAGTGCGGTTGCAAACCAAACTCGAAAGTGAAAGAATCATGGCTTCAACCCTACCGACTCTTTCGGTACGCATCCTCGAACTTGCAAAAGAACACGGTCGCGTCACGACTCAAGGTATCGAGAAGGCAACTGGTGAGAGCCGAAGTACAATTAAAGCGAGACTTAAGCAACTCACGGAGGATCGGCTACTGGTGCGCTATGGCAAGGGCAGATCTACATGGTACGGACTGAGTTAGGGCTATAAGGATACAGCATCAGCAAGGGTATGCAGCATATCCACGGTAGTAGCAAAGTCAACGCAGCCGTCTGTAATGCTTTGACCGTAAACCAGTTTAGAGAGATCTTTAGGGATAGATTGCTTGCCAGCGACCAAATGACTCTCAATCATCACTCCCATCAGATATGGAGAACCCGCTGATAGCTCCTGGGCAATAGCTTGTAGTACTTCAGGTTGCTTGGTATAGTCTTTGTGGCTGTTGTCATGGCTGCAATCGACCATCAGACGAGGGCTGAGGCTGTGCTTCTTCAGTGCCTGAGCTGCTTTTTCAAGATGGACATCATCGTAGTTAGGGCCATGCTTGCCTCCACGTAAAACCAGATGGGTACTGGGATTGCCCGTAGTAGTGACAATACTGGCGAGACCTTCGGCGTTAATACCGAGAAAGTGATGTACCTGATTCGCTGCCAGCATGGCATTGATGGCGATCGTTAAGCCTCCGTCCGTACCATTTTTAAACCCGACCGGCATGGACAGCCCGGATGCCATTTCGCGGTGAGTTTGGCTTTCAGTTGTTCGCGCTCCGATCGCTGTCCAGGCAATCAGATCGGCAATAAACTGCGGAATAATTGGGTCGAGCAACTCCGTCGCGCTGGGCAGTCCTAAATGCGCTAAGTCCAGTAGGAGCTTGCGTGCGAGCTTGAGCCCGAGGTTGATATTATAGCTCCCATCGAGATAAGGATCGTTAATCAGACCTTTCCAACCGATCGTCGTGCGGGGTTTCTCGAAATACACCCGCATCACGATTTCCAACTTGTCCTTTAACTGCTCGCGCAAAAAAGCTAGCTTTTCGCCATACTCATAAGCAGCCTTAACATCATGGATCGAGCATGGCCCCACGATTACTAGCAGTCGTCGATCTCGACCGCTCAAGATATTACAGATGCGCTCTCTGGTTTCCGCAACTACAGTGGATGCGGCTTCAGTAATCGGCAACTCGTTTTTGAGCTTCGCCGGACTAGTAAGCGCTCTAGTTTCAACAACATGCAGGTCGTTGGTTTTATACATGCTTTTCTGGGCTGGAGATGTTAAGACTGACAAGGCTCTTTTTAGTTATTAAATTGGATAAATGGACTGAAATTTTAGAAATATTTTTAAAATACTCAATGGCTTATCACCTAATAAATTCTACTTTAGTTAGCGCACAAGGCTCACGCTAAGGGGTGATGATAGCAAAATGCGGACACTGTAAACTTATGTTAATTCTTTTTGACAAGAACCTCCTGGGTTGCGTCTCAAAGTAATACAGGTAAGGCTTTGTCGATTGCAACTATTAGCCAATTCAAGTCAAGCTGCGATCGGCCCCGCAGGTTTTCACGGATTTTTAAAGATCTAATCTAAATTGTTATGGAGATTCCCCGCATTGGTAATATCGGTCGCAAGACTAACCCCTGGTTGTGGGGGTTACTCCTTGCTGGCATTGCGGGGACTAGCGCGATCGCCTATCAGTCGCTCGTCCGCAATAATGAAAAACCAAATATCAGTAACTTGACCGTACCCGTGACAGTGGAAACTTTAAATGTCACGATCAAAGCCAGTGGTTCGGTCGTTCCGGTGCAGACTGTGAATGTCAGCCCGAAGGTATCCGGTCGCTTGCAGGAACTCTATGTGGAGCAGGGGGATACGGTTACTAAGGGACAGATGCTGGCACGGATGGACGACAGCAACATCCAGCCACAAATTATGCAGGCCAGGGCTAGTCTTGCGAGCGCCCAGGCAAATCTAGCCCGATTGCGCAACGGCAGCCGCCCTGAGGATATTGCTGCTGCGGAGGCTAGAGTGGAATCGGCCAGATCGCGCTCAGCACTGGCTAAAGAGAAAGTATCGAGGTATAGATCGCTCGCCGATCAAGGGGCAATTACCCGCGATCGCCTGGACGAGCTATTAGCAGACGAAACCGCAACTGCCGCCAATCTGCTAGAGCAGCAGCGCCAACTCGATCAGCTTAGAAATGGCAGTCGAGCAGAAGAAATTGCCCAGGCCGAGGCTCAGGTTCAGCAAGCGATCGCCAGCTTGCGAATTGTGGAAGTGCAGCAAGAAGATACGATCGTGCGCGCGCCATTTGATGGCAAAGTCACGCAAAAGTTTACGAATGTCGGTTCGTTTGTTACACCCACAACTTCAGCTTCAACCACTAGCTCCGCTACCTCCACATCAATTGTGGCTGTCGCCAATGGCCTGGAAATCTTAGCCAAGGTGCCCGAAGTAGATATCAGTCAGATTCGAGTAGGGCAATTGGTGGAGATTGTGGCCGATGCTTACCCTGACAAAGTATTCAAAGGGCGCGTGCGGCTGATCGCACCAGAGGCGATCGTCGAGCAAAATGTCACCTCATTCCAGGTACGCATCACCTTAGAAACCGGAAAGGATAAGTTGCAGTCGGGTATGAATACCGATCTGAAGTTTGTGGGTGAGGTGCTAAAAAATACTCTAGTGGTGCCAACTGTGGCGATCGTGACTGAGAATAATCAAACAGGACTGCTTTTGCCGGATGGGAACAACAAACCCAAATTCCACCCCGTCACGTTGGGTATCACGATTAACGATCGCACTCAAATTCTCAAAGGCGTTAACTCCGGCGATCGCGTTTTCCTCACCCTCTCTGAAAACAAGAAACCCGGAAATAACTGATCGGTCTGTCATGCTTGTATCTGTTTGGGAAAAGATAAGCTAAAATTTCTGAGATTCGGGACTTACGCAAAGCAGATCCCCTAACCCCCAACCCTTACGGGAAGGCAAAGCCTGGAAAAAGGGTGCTTTTGGCTTCTCCCCCTTAAAAAGGGGGGCTAGGGGGGATCTTGAGTTTTAGCATTCAATGCGTAATTCCTAGGATTATCGCTCGGATTAACGATAGACAAAGCGAGGCAGAATTCAAATGGCTACAATCATTGGTCGCGTTTTTGCCACGGAAAATATCCCCAGTACGCCCGATACTTTTAATTTCTGGACGGAACTAAATTCCCCAGTGGGAATCGGCACGATCGTGAAGGTTACAGTACCGCAGCCGTCCAAACGCAATTTTGGCAATGCCAATGCCACGCAGTGGGATATCTATGGCATCGTGGTAGAAGCGCACGGTTACACGGATTTAGTCTCGGCGCTCTACGATTACATCGGTGCCGATCGCAGCCCAGAATTGGCAGATATCGCACCCACGCAAAGGCCGGAGATTCGAGCTTTTAAGGTAGCCGTCCTGCGCATGGAGCCGGAAGAACCCATGCAACCCGTTCCCATCGGCCCCGTGTACCTGGCGGAAGACGAGGACGTGCTGATGTCCATGCGCATGGATGAGTACGTGCATAAAGGCAGGGGAATTCCTGTAGGCGTATACGTCAAGGGAGGTGCCAATTCCCCCGTTTATCTCGATGCCGATTTCCTGTTGGGGCCAGAAGCGGCACATCTGAATATTACTGGCGTATCCGGCCTAGCCACGAAGACATCCTTAGTGGAATTTCTATTAAAAAGCATATTTACGCATTATTATCCCGATCGCAGCGATCGCAGCGTGGCAGCGGTATTTTTCAATGTCAAAGGCCCTGACCTCCTTTATTTAGATCTGGAGCCAGCCGAGTCTGGTCAGTTAAGCCCTGAAGAGATAGCGATCTACGATAAGTTGGAGATTCCTGCTACACCATTCGATCGCGTGCAGTACTACGCTCCCTATAAGCCTGACGGTTACAACCTGAATACACTCCGTACCCATCCCGATCTATTGCATAACGTCTCGCCACTGCAATGGGGGTTGACCGAGATTTTTGAATATACAGAGGTTTTACTCAATCGCGATGATGTTGATGCTAAGGCTGATGCCGTTTTGGCATTGATCGAAGAGAAGGTGATTCGCAAACCCGATCCTGCCTACACTCTGGGTGTCAAAGTTACTAATTTCCAGCGCCTCGAAGAGTGGTTTCGACAAGTAATTGAGGAAATGGAAAGCGACAATAAAAAAGAGTGGCACAGCCACCACATCGCGACATTGTATAAGGTGCGAAATCGCTTGCTTAACATCACTAATCGCTGTCGCGGTCTGGTTGGCAATGGCGATGCCGTAAGCGATCTGCCGTGGGGCGAGTTTCGCAAAAATCACATCTACGTCGTGGATGTGGCAAACCTCGATCCTACCGCCCAGGATTTAGTATTTACGCGCATTGTCAGTAAAATTCGCGAATCCCTCGAACAAAACGATCTGGGCGTAGAACGTGCAATTATCTTCGTCGATGAGTTAAATAAATATGCCGCTTCCGATAGCGGCGACACTTACCTGAAGCGCACTTTGCTGGATATTTCCGAGCGGGGCAGATATCTAGGCGAAGTCCTATTTTCGGCACAGCAGTTTAGATCGCAGGTACACAAGCGGGTTGTTGGTAACTGCGGCACGGGTTTGTACGGTCGTATGGATATGGACGAACTTGCTACGCCGGGCTACAGTAACCTCTCTGCGGCGGTTAAGACCAAGCTGTCGACTTTACCTAAGGGCGAGTTGATGGTGAGGCATCCCCACTTTACTCAACCTGTATTCGTGAAGTTCCCGCGTCCGTCGGTCATGCGCGGTCAAGATGGGCGACAGCTCTATCCACCGCAAGTGGATATGGAGTTCCAAGAAGCAATGGTCTATCGCTTGCGGCAGTTGCAACGCCATCTATCACCAGCCAAGATTAAAGATGCGATCGCGGGCTATGACGACGACATTGTTTTGCAGGTAGTGAACAAAATCGAACAGCAGCGACCGGAAGATATTCTCAGCTTCTGTAAAACCAATCTGCGTACTATTCCCACTCGCAGTAATGGAGCCAAGGTTAAGGTTGCCCCTCTCTACATACCAGATGAATCGGATGATGCCTATGGGGATTAACGTGACTTCACCCATCCACAGCGTAGCCGGCGGCGGCGATCGCACCCTTAACCTCAGATTCGGCTTGCGTTGTAGTAATACTGACTAACTTAGTGGTCAGATCGGCCTGGATTGTAGCAGAGGCATCCAGCGCCTTTACTGCCTTGGTAATGGTATCCGCACAGGCGGAACAAGCCATAGAGGGAATTTTTAGCTCGATTGTTGACATTTTAGTTTGTGCCCTTGTGGTTTAGTTTTTTGCAGGTGGTTGAAGCTTACAATAATTAAGGTTACGCAATAGTAATTTTACAAAATGTTCGCAAATGCCCGATCGTCAAATACTACTTGATTTTGAGAAACCTTTGGTAGAGCTAGAAAGTCGCATCGATCAAATTCGCTCTCTAGCTAAAGATAATGGTGTTGATGTCGATCAACAGATCTATCAGCTCGAGCAACGTGCCGATCAACTGAGACAGGAGATCTTTAGCAGTCTGTCTCCCATGCAAAAAATGCAGATCGCACGCCATCCGCGCCGCCCCAGCACGCTCGACTACATTCAGACTATCACCGACGAATGGTTGGAGTTACACGGCGATCGCCGTGGTAACGACGATCCAGCTATGGTGGGAGGTATCGCCAAGCTAGATGGCTACTCGGTCGTAGTTTTGGGGCACCAAAAAGGGCGCGACACCAAAGACAACGTTGCTCGCAATTTTGGCATGGCTTCACCAGGAGGATATCGCAAGGCACTGCGCCTGATGGAACATGCCGATCGCTTTGGCCTACCAATTATTACCCTGATCGACACTCCAGGTGCATACCCCGGCGTATCGGCGGAGGAACTGGGACAAGGCGAAGCGATCGCCGCTAATCTCCGCAACTGTTTCGGCCTGCAAGTACCAATTATCTGCACTGTGATCGGTGAAGGTGGATCTGGCGGTGCTTTGGGTATTGGCGTGGGCGATCATCTGATGATGTTCGAGCATTCTGTGTATACTGTAGCCACACCTGAAGCCTGCGCTGCTATTCTGTGGCGCGATGCGGCAAAAGCTCCTAAAGCGGCAGAGGCACTCAAGATTACTGCCGACGACCTCAAGCAATTAGGTATTATCGATCAGGTCTTGGCCGAACCAAGAGGTGGCGCGCACCGATTGCCACTGGAAGCAGCAGCCACCCTCAAAGCAGCACTTATCAAAAACCTGGAGCAGATTAGTAAGATGAGTGTTAGAGATCGCCAGGAACGCCGCTATCAAAAGTTCCGCAAGATGGGTGTATTTCTCGAAGCAGATTTGTAGGTAACCCTAGGAAACCCGATTATGTCAGAGCCTGGCATCGCCGAACTATTACGACAGGGCAATGCGATCGTGCTGGCTGCCTTAATTAATCGCCTCCTCTTACCCTACGCCATGACTGCTACGCTGGAGAAATGCGATCGCAGGTTGAACCTGTCGATCTCCTCCAGTCAAAGACTACCAGAGTTAGATTTTTCCATGCCAGATCGGCAGGGATTGGTGGCACTCGTGCAAAGATTGCTGCTGCGATTGAACGTGCAAGCGATCGACCGCGTGAACCTATCCTGGCAACTATCCAATGTAGTTCAGGATCTAGCTTTGCCAGATCGGAAATTCGATTGCTCTGAGTATGCTTGGAATGCTGAGTTTAATCTGGCTAACCCTGAAACTACAGCAAAAACCGATGATGAACGCAGTATCGAGCCTGCACCTGAGAATAGTAGGTTGGCTAAATGCGATCGCGATTTGCCCGCACCGACAGATAACTTTGGGAACCAGCTAGTACAATACGCGATCGCAACTCTAATTATGGCTGGTCTATTTTTGGGCATTCATTTTGCCATCAATAATAACAAACCCGCCAAAAATAGCCCGAACTCTGCCCTTATGCGTGGAATAATAGCGTGAAACCCGGCTTAATTCATATTTGTGTCATTTTAGGAACTCGGCCTGAAGCCGTGAAGCTAGCTCCAGTTGTCTTGAGCTTGCGGCAAAGTCCTGCGTTTAAAACCACCCTCATCCTCACGGGTCAACACCGCGAGATGGTGCAACAGGTGATGGATTTATTCGCACTCAAAGCAGATTATGACCTAGCAATCATGCAGCCCAAGCAGTCGTTAACTCAGATTACCTGTGGCAGCTTGAGCGGCTTAGAGCAATTGTTCCAGGATCTCCACCCAGACATGATTTTAGTACAGGGCGATACTACTACTGCATTTGCTGCGGCGTTAGCGGCTTTTTATCAGCGCATCCCCATCGGGCACGTAGAGGCAGGCTTGCGCACTGACGATTTATTTAATCCTTATCCCGAAGAAGCCAACCGCCGTCTCATTTCCCAAATTGCCCAGCTTCACTTTGCACCTACGATCGCCGCTGTCGAGAATCTCAAGCGCTCTGGCATTACCGCTGGCATCCACAACACTGGTAATACGGTAATCGATGCCCTCCTGCACGTATCCGCCCAGTCACCCGCCTGCGACATTCCTGGTCTGGATTGGTCGGCTCATCGCGTTATCTTATCCACGGTACATCGACGCGAAAATTGGGGACAGCCCTTAGAAGACATTGCGAAAGCGTGGTTGCAGATCCTCGATCGCTTCCCCCATGTAGCCGTATTATTACCGTTGCACCTCAACCCCGTGGTGCGCGAGCCGTTGCAGGCAATTTTGGGCAGCCATCCCCGCATTTTCCTCACCGAACCTCTCTCCTACGGTCAACTTGTAGGGGCGATGCAACGTTGCTACCTCGTGATGACCGATTCCGGCGGCTTGCAGGAAGAGGCTCCCAGCCTGGGCAAGCCCGTCCTCGTATTGCGCAAAACCACCGAACGCCCCGAAGCGATCGCCGCTGGCACGGCTAAGTTAATCGGTACCGAAACCGCAGATATAGTGGCAGCAGCCAGTACTCTCTTGCAGGATGAAGCTGAATACAACCGCATGGCACAAATTGCCAATCCGTTTGGCGATGGCAAATCCTCCGAGCGCATTCTAGAAATCGTCAAGTCATATTTTTAGCTTGCTTCAACAATGTCTATTCCTCCTGAAATTCTTGCGTTGGCTCAACAATTGACCGATGAACTAGATCGCATTGAACTGCAAGCCAATAAAGGACTTGTCTTGGTAAGCCAATTTTTAGAGCGTTTTCCCGACGATGCAAGGCTGATTAGCCTGTCTGTTAGAGTAGGGAATGGCTTATTTTTTGTTGATGGCTTTAGAAATAGGATTGAGAGCATAATTGAGAGCGTATCTGACCCCAACGTATCAATCGAGGCTATTCAGTTGGCTGGTGAGGAGTTGTCAGAATTTTGGGGAAGAACTCTAGAATGTAAGATAGTAGTAAATAGAGCTATGAATATATTGGAGAGCTTGCAATGACTCAGCCACAAATGACTAGGGAGCAGGAGGTTCTCTTGGATGAGGCTCTAAAATATGCCCAATTGTTCGAGCAACAGGCGAAAGAGCTATGGGAGCAGGGAGAAGCTTTTGCCCAAAGGTGGGAAAAACGCCTGCGTGAAGCCGAAGCTGCTGCTGCACCTAATTCATCTATTGACTAAAGCGATTCAGTTAAACTCCCTCTTTGTTGAGCTATGCAAATATAAGGGTGCGATCGCTGGGTGGTTACTTACCAATGCAAAAACGACTAAAGATTCGATCGAGGACGGACTCAGTTACTTCTTCACCAGTAATTTCACCGATCGCGGCGATCGCGGCACGCAGATCGATCGTCCAGAAGTCCAAGGGCAGGCGATCGGCAACGGCTTCCATCACTTTATGCAAGGACTGTACTGCCTTCAGCAAACAGGCTTTTTGTCTTTGATTGATCGCAATATCGAGATTGCTGGCGGTGAGATTGGAACTGCGCGCGCAGGTCAGAATGGCTGACTCCAGCAAGTCAATACCCCGATCTAGAGCAACGGCGGCATGAACGATCTGGCTGAATGGCACGGGGATAGAAATCCGATCGCTTAGATCGATGCCATCGACTAAATCGACTTTATTGATGACCAGGATAGTAGGGCGATCGCAAATCAGGTCGAAAATAGCTCGATCTTCTGGCAGCCAGCCAGCCTGGGCATCGATTACCAGTAATACGATGTCGGCGGCCTGGGCAGCTCGTCGCGATCTCTCTACCCCTATCTTTTCTACCTTGTCTTCTGTCTCTCGAATACCAGCCGTGTCGAGTACTTGAATCGGAATTCCACCGACGACAAGCTGTGAGTCCACCACATCTCTGGTCGTGCCGGGCAAATCCGTGACAATGGCGCGATCGCTGCGACTCCAGGCATTGAGCAGGCTCGATTTCCCCACATTTGGCCTGCCGACAATCGCGACTTTCAGTCCGGCACGTAATAGTTCGCCCCGATCCGCCGTGTCCAGAATATGTTGGGCATCAGTGGCAATCCGGTCGATTTCTATTTTCACCCAATTTGTATCCAGGGGCGGCAGGTCGTCCTCAAAATCAATTCTTGCCTCAATTTCCGCCAGGATATCGACACACTTTTGCCGCAGTTGTCGTAAAGGTTGGGCGAGTTTACCTTGAAGGCCGGCGATCGCCATCTCTGCGGCCTGAGGTGACCTTGCCCCCACTAAATCGTTAATACTTTCTGCCTGGGTGAGGTCGATGCGCCCGTGCAAAAATGCTCTCAGTGTAAATTCCCCAGGTTGGGCGAGGCGAGCGCCCTGTTCCAAGCATAAATTCAAAGTTTGCTGGACGGCGATCGCACCACCATGACAGTGAAATTCCACCACGTCCTCGCGGGTGTACGAACGCGGTGCTTTCATAACTAGCAGCAGACTTTCATCAATTACTACACCAGTAGTAGGGTGTTTGATATAGCCGTAGAGAATGCGGTGGCTTTCCCAAACTTGCTTGCCAGGTGCGCTAAACATGCGTCTGGCGATCGCCTCGGCTCGACTGCCCGATAAACGCACGATCCCTACGCTGCCTTGCTGGGGTACTATGGCGGTCGCGATCGCGACAATTGTACTGTCGAATGTATCGTCGGTCATAATAGGTCAAGGCAGGTTTGGTATTTTGGTGTAATATGCATTAACTTTGAATGGTGCGCCTATGTTGTTCGCGATCCTAGCTGTGCAAGCTCCTCAAAAAGTTAAGGAAAAAGATACTAAGGTAGTCCGCAAGCAGTACCCAAACTACAAAGTCATAGTGCTCAACGATGACTTTAATACATTTGAACACGTTGCTAAGTGTTTGATGGCATATATTCCTGGCATGACTGAGGATAGAGCCTGGGAATTAACAAATCAGGTGCATTTTGAAGGGCTGGCGATCGTCTGGGTGGGGCCGCAGGAACAGGCGGAACTTTATCACGCTCAACTAAAGCAATCAAACCTGACGATGGCTCCGCTCGAACCTGTTTAGCGATTTTGGGAATTCTCTTCTACCAGGTTAGCCAGCCATATACCACCACCAATCAACATAAACAACCCCAACCAGCCCCATCCACCATCTCCACCATCGATGGAACTGCCACTGCCACTGTAAGAACCTTTCGCAAATACGGAGTCCGGCGCTACGATGTTAGCGACCAACAGCGTGAGGGTAAGCATAATCAACACTTTAGTCGTATTTGCGGGGGTATTTGTAGAGATATTGCGATCGCTCCCTTGCGGTTCGCCAGCATTGCCATTACCGATCTGCAAATCAGACAGCGATCGCTGCAAGTCATCTGTGACTTGGGACGGTAACTCTGGCGATCGCTCCAGGATTTTCTGGAATAATCGGGATAGATCGATCTGGCTCAGCAGGTGTTTGGCGCTGCCCAACCATTCTGCCGTCATATGCGGCGCATGGTAAGGATGCTGCACGGGCAGTAGCACCTGTGGATTAAATTCATGACGCTCGGCTTGCTCCAGCCAGATCCTGGCTAAAGATTCCAATTGCAATGGATCGAGTTTTTGGGCTGAAGTCTGCGACGTTAGCTGGGGTGGCGAAGCCAATTGCGCTTGCGATCGTAGCGCTTGCTCTGTCGCTCCATCAATTTCTAGAAAGTCAATCGCCCTATCTGAGCGATCGCCGACTGTTTCCGAGTTTTCTGGGGGTAGCTCGAAGTTTGGATTAGTGGGGTTAAGTAGGTAGTAAAACAACTGCGGCGCTGTCTGACTGTGCGGAATTACCTGGTGCCGCATAGCAGCATTTGCTCGCGAGAAGGTAAATGCGGACAAAAGGAGATCGGTTGTTAGTGCTTGCAAATTATGCGGCAATTTCAGATCGCATAGTTCGCATTTGGAAATATCGAGATCCGATGCCACCAGAAATCCCCAATCACCATAGTCGTGCATCTGAAACGAGGGAATATCGATTTGCATCGGCTTTGGCAGCAATCCAGATGCCAGCATGGTTTGGTAAAGGCACCAAAAAGCTGTAGGCGTGTACTGTGGCGAAACGGCATTCTGGGCGATCGCGCCACCAGGAGCCAGGATGCGCCGTGCTAGTTGAAACCATTCCAGGCTATAAATCTGAGTTTCCTGGCTGGTTTGAGGATAGGTAAAATCAGCAATGATGGCATGATAGGGGTCGCGATCGCCGCGATCTATGAGAGTCGCAACTTCAGTTATGTAACTAAAAGCTTCCCCCACCTGTACGTTTACTTTAGGGTGATGCAGGCTAGCTTGATTGAAAGGAGCAAATGCAGTCCTGCCTAAATCCAATACATCTGGATCGTAATCGACTAGATCGATCCGACTCACCTCAGGATATTTCAACACTTCACGGGCAGCTAACCCGTCACCACCACCACAGATGAGTACGCGCAGGGGCTGGGGAAAACGTCGAACTGCCAGAGCGATCGCTGGAATCACCAAAAATTCATGATAGATCGCCTCATCAGCAGTATGGAACTGCAATTCGCCATTGATATAAAAAGCCAGTCCATGCGCTTGGTGTTCGATAAATAAGGATGCTGGCACGACTCACCAACCTCCAAATAGCATCAACAACAAACCCACAATAATCAAAGTCCACGCTCCGATCCACTGCCAAATGCGATCGTTTTTCTGCGAACCGATCCGCCCAGAACTAAATGCTGCTGCTCTTAAATTAGTCGCGCTGCGCTCCACATCTGAGAACTCCTCCGGTTGCACTGGTTTGGTCGAATAGACGCGCACTAAGCCACCCGCCCAGGCTTCCAGTGCCAGATTCCAGGTGCGATCGGCATCCCAGTAATCCCAAGTAGTGCGCGATTCATCGCCCTCGTCGCTTCTGTAGTTACCCGTAGTCTGAGATTCAAATGTAAATACCCTACCCAAGGCACGCAACTGATGATACGGTTGCCCATCGCGCATCGCGTCCCAGAGACCAAAGCGAATATCATCGCCAGGCTTTATCCCTGAGACTTGATTTAAGGAAATCTCCTCGGAAAAGTACCAATTGACTTCACTGTCAGGATTATGCGGATCGATTTCTCGCAGGAGATAGTGTTCTTTACCCGACAGCGATCGCAACAGCCATTCCGCTGTTTGGTAGTTTTCATCGTCCGCATAGGTACTGTAGTCCATCACCTGCCACTGCACGCCACCGTAGGTGACGCGATCGCCTGCTCTTAATTGCTGTAAGCGAGCCTGAGTAAAAACCGAAGGCATAGATTGCACCAAACTTACTCAATCTTGGGTTCAGTTTAAGGTAAAATTACTTAAGATAAAACCAACAACTATATAAGCCTATGTCTTTGCTTCAGTCTGGTCCCGTCGCGTACACCTTAGTTGCGGGTGCTTATCTTTTCGTCATCCCCTTAGCTTTAATGTACTACCTTAAAGCCCGTTGGTACGTAACTGGTTCCCTGGAAAGAGCTTTTATTTGTTTCATGGTATTCTTTTTCTTCCCAGGATTGTTGCTGTTTGCGCCCTTACTTAACTTCCGCCCCCAACCCCGTAAAATCTAGATGCGCCGTATTGATGCCATTGCTCTCACGTTAGTTTTTTTCCTACTGGGCGGACTGGCCTATATTGTTCTGCAATGGCTGGGGATTGGCAAGATGAATGCTGGAATTTGGAGTCAAGTGGTCCTGATAACCGCACTACTGGTGTGGCTTGGCTCCTATCTCCTGCGCGTCGTTACCAAAAATATGACCTACGACCAACAATTAGAAAACTATAAAACTGCCGTCCTCAAAAAGCGCCTGGAAGAAATGTCACCAGAAGAAATCGCACGACTACAGGCAGAAGTTGCGGCAGAAAAGCAGGAACGCCTAAGCGATAGTTAGAATACTAAAATATTAGAATATTAGGATAAATTCCTGCCAACCTGCCCACCCACAGGTGTATGAGCCAGTGCTCTCCATACCCTTTATTTCAACTCAAAACGCTAACCAGGCGGATGAGTAATTTTGGGTTTCCAGCCAATCTAGCTAGCCGCGCTGCCAAGATTCAGAGATGGTTGGACTTTGTGGCTAGTGGAGATCGCCCCAATCCTGCCACCGATGCCGAGTTTTTACATGAGATCTTTGTTGACGTTCTGGGCTACCGTTCGCTGTTTTATCCCGATCGACTGGGGTGGGAACTGGAATTTAGTCCTACTCCCTGCCTCGGTTTTTTTACGGAAGAGAAATCTCACGTTCTAGCGGAAATCTTCCCTGGCGAGATAAATCTCAAACCAGTGCCCATACACGACACCACAGAATGGGCGATCGTAACCAATTACGAGGAAATTCGCTTATATCACAGATTCAGTTCCCCTCTGTTTTATCAGCAGTTTTATCTCAATACATTAACTAACCCCGACCGTCTCAAGCAATTCTATTTCATTCTCTGTCGTCGTACGCTTTTAACCGCCAGCCCTAAAACACAAGAACCTTCTCGCACGCTACAGCTCCTGGAGGAATCGCACCAAATAGAAGCTGATATTGCCAAGGATTTCTACAGTCATTATCATAAAATTCGCTTGCAGTTGATCAAGGATTTTCAATACCGCTTGCAGCAATTACCGCAAGCACAAGCATCGAACCCGATCGCGAATGAAATTAAAAATTTAGCGATCGCCAAAGCCCAGAAGCTCTTAAGTCGGATTTTGTTTATCGCTGTTGGTGAAGATCGACAATTGTTAGCTAATGGGCTACTGAATAATGCCTATGAATTTTACAATCCCTATACTAGCCAGCCAGTTTGGGTTAACTACAAAGCGATCTTCAACTGGATCGATCGCGGCAATTCTAAACCTAACTGGCAAGTAAATGCCTACGGTAGTAGTCTGTTTGCCCAGGACGATCTTTTGGATCGATTCTTATTTGTTGGAGATGAGTTATGTCGTCAGATTAAGGAATTAACGCGATTTAACTTCGATGAAGAGATATCGAATGCCATAATTGCCTTTGTGTTGGAGGAGTCCATTAAGGATTTGTCTCTACTCAAAACAGAATCCGATAAGTTACCCAAGCGGCGTAAATATCATTACCCGCCCAGGTCGCTCTTAAATAGCATCTCGGTTGTGAGCGATATTAGGGCTTATCTAGCTAATAAAGCCCCTCTCAATCCGAGCGATCGCTCGTCTAGCGATGCTGAGATCGTGGAATATTTGCAAAAACGCCTCTCCTGCTTAATCGATCTCAAAATCGTAAATGCGAATTGCAATAGCGGCATTGCACTTGTGACTGCGCTTGATTGTTTACTAGAAGAGTATCAAAATCTAGAACAGGAGTTGCTTAAATTAGATATTGCCCCTAATTTCCCGCTTCACGAGGAATTCCCAGGCTTTGACGAAAAAGAGTTGATAGCGACGATCTGCCAGCGCAATCTATTTGGTTGCGATCCCGATCCAGAAAATATCGCGATCGCCAAACTATGCCTGTGGCTCAGAACGGCTCAATGCGATCGCCCCCTCATTCCTCTCGATCTGAATATCAAGCAAGGCGACCTCTCTAGTCGCAACCTGGCAGCCAAATTCACAGAAATCTTTGCCCAACCTGCTAATCCAGACTGCCTGTTGTTAATTTATACCAAAACCTGATTCCGGCGATCTTCGGTAAAAAACTCTCAATCAACTCTAGGGTGGACATTGCCCGCCCAGCAGTCTGCACCTTTGACACTGACCCCCTTTTCAGAAGTTGCCTCAACCACCCCAACCTGCCCAACCTGTAGAATTACCCTAAATGTATCTATAATTGGGTAAAATAGCATAGCTTGTAATTTGGCGCTTATTGGAGTTTTAAGATAAATGAGTTCTGAGGTTGAAATAATAAAGCCATCCGGCAGGTTAGATGTAACTAGTGCGGCTAAATTTCGGCACGAAGTTACCGAATTAGCCGCTACCAAGCCCAGATTTTTACTTGTAGATCTGGAAAATGTCAGCTTTATGGACAGTTCGGGTTTGGGAGCTTTGGTCTCAGCACTCAAAACCATACGCAGCGTCAACGGAGAGTTAGCTGTTTGCTCCCTTAGCGAACAGGTCAAAATGTTATTCGACCTGACCAGTATGAGCAAGATTTTTATTATTTATGCTAACCAGGGCGAGTTTTACTCTAAAGTTGGGCTATCGAGAAGTTAATTCGCCATAATTTGTCTCTGTAAAGTTCCATTGGCGTAGGGACAGGTTTCGTTCAAGTACTAGTAGTGACTGCAAAAAATTCTGGCTAAACTTGCCCTTAAATGCAGCCTATCGATCGAGAGCGCCAAATTAAGCAAAGCTAAGCTCCAACAGCGATAGGTCATCCTCAAGCTTATCGCCATGTTTTGCTGTCAGCGTAGCCTTGTGTAAGGCTATATCGAGACTATTTTCGCCCTGCCCCACAGGAGATATCAGGGCATCGATCAAACTGTCCAGCCCCCACAGTGAATCATCTGCTTGCGCGATCTCATAGGCACCATCGCTAAACAGGTAAAGCTTGCTACCAGGGGGAATATTGCAAATTTTGGTTTCAAATTCGACATCAGATATCATTCCAATTGGTAAGCCACTAGTTTTGAGCTTCACGATCTCTTTGCCATCAGGACTATCGTTCGAGTTATTTACTAATATGGCAGGTGGATGACCGCCACTGGAATAGGCTAATTGTTGATTAGATTTGTTATAGACCCCGTACCAGATTGTAAAGTACATATCTTGATGTCCCGACATCTGGAAATAGTCGTTTAGCGCGCTCAGTACTTCATGGGGTTGGCTCAGATCTGTCGATCCCAGTATCTGGGCGCTCCCCTTTTGGCCGCTCGTGCGTAGAAGGTTTAACACGGACACCGATAATAGCGCTGCCCCTACGCCATGCCCGGCAACATCGAGCAGGTAGAATACTAAGCGATCTCGATCCAGCCAGTAATAGTCAAAACAGTCTCCTCCTAATTGTGCTGATGGCAAAAAACAGGAACGGGTAGCGATCTGACCTTCAAGAGGATGTGGCAGTAGCGATCGCACGTAGGCTGCCGCTTGCGCTAATTCCGCTTCTAAATATTGTTTCTGCACCTGTAGAGCATGATTGGCTTGGTATAACCGCAAACCAGCTCTAACCCTCGCTTTTAGTTCATTTAGATCGGGTGGCTTTGATAGAAAATCATCTGCCCCATTTTCTAAGCCCTGGACTATATCGACCACCTGATCGCGGGCAGTAAGCAAGATAAAATAGGTATTGGCTAAGGTATCTTCGGTTTTGACATGGCGGCATACTTCCAGCCCATCCATCATCGGCATCATCCAATCACAAACGATCAGAGCCGGACGCAACCTTAGTGCTTCTTTCAGACCTTCTTCTCCGTTGGTAGCAACAAAGACCTCATAGCCCTGCTTCTTGAGGGACCTCGATAAGGTCAATCTCATGGTTGGATCGTCGTCAACGATCAGAATTTGGCACATTTACGGCAAAAGATACGATACAAAGTCATCTGCAACTGAATCCTAACAATCAAAGTTTATCTTGTCTTTGCCGTTGAAATTTTTCCCTTAGCATTAACCATACATAGTTTTATTACCGAATCTACTGCTGAACTGAGAAGGATGTCGCAACTTTGTAAAACATGTCCTTGACTTTAGGCCAACGGTTTTCCGAGGTCGATACGCTTAAAGTATACAGGTTACCACGATTTGTAGTGACATTAACCAGATCGTGACGTAGCTCTCCCGTAGCACGCCTGACTGCGTACTCTAGCAGGTAGTAATCTTTGCCATTGACATCGCGTAGTTCTGCGTTAATTAATTCCGCCTCGCGCCCAGAACCAGAAGCAGCAATTACCTTTTGTTTTACCTTTAGACCGACATCGCTAGCAGAGCCGATTTCGCCTAGATCCTTTACGCTACTTAGTTTGCTAATAACTACAGACACATTTTCGGCCTGCTCGATAATGTCATGAAAAATGACATCAGGGCCATTCTTCAGGCTAGTTTGCAACCATCCGTTGGGATAAAGAAAACTATAGCCATCTTTGCTGTCAACGAAAGGGACAAGCCCGTTTGTAGATGAGACACAGCCACTTAGACCTATTGTCAACATCATGAGAATAATGCAAACAGCACGTTTGAACATATGCTTATACCAACCTCGATGAACTATACAGATAGTAATATAATTTAATTAAGTAATGCAGCGAAAGATTACGCTTTGTTTCGGAATCCTGAAGTATGTAACCGTAGCATGATAGTTTTTAATGAGGATTTTGAGGAAAGCCCCCTCAAACAAATATTATCCTTCAATCGGTCTTGTAACTAACACATTCCATTTACAGAAGAAGTTGTATACAAAAGTTGCAATGAAAGAGAACACTATAAACTACTCAAATTTCAAATCCGAACCTTCCCCATCCGAAGCTTTAAGTGATTACGTCGCCCATCTACAACTGCACATGACCTTGCAAGCTCGTAATCTAGTTCCCCATCTCGGCAGCGATCGCTACTCTGGCGATAGCCGCAGCCAGTTACTACAACAGACACAGGTTGCATTTGAAAAGCTGGCATCGCGCCAGTAGTTTTGGGCGGATGCATTTTATTCCAGAATATTAACTAATTTGCGAGTAATTACTGCATATAAACCTGCTAAGGCTTAATAATTAAGCGCAGGTAGCATCAGTTTTACTCGCTTTTTGTTGCCTAAGCAAAAGGCCAATGATTATATATAGCTATAGCCAATAGGCTTAGGACGGCGTGCAGGGGTGGAACCCCTGCGTGGTGCGTGGGGACGCAGCCCCCACACCCCCTGTCCTAACCGATCTGTCTACGGCTATAATTAAAAAAAGCGATCGCTCTCACAGCTTTCCATAGGTAGGGCGATCGCTTTATTTGCAAGGTGATCCATTTGTCACTAGAAACTAGGACATGAGGAGCAAGAGTGTGATACCACGCTTGCTCCTTAAATGTCAAATCTTTTACTAGACCTTCTTCATCCAGCTAAACATAGCACGCAAGTCTTTACCAACGACTTCGATTGGGTGTTCGGCTTCGCGGCGGCGCATGGCAGTAAAGCCAGGTTTGCCTGCCTGGTTCTCCAGGACGAACTCGCGAGCAAATTGCCCGGACTGGATTTCAGAGAGAATTTTGCGCATCTCCGTGCGGGTTTCTTCCGTAATAATGCGATCTCCACGGGTATAGTCGCCATATTCAGCCGTATTCGAGATGCTGTGGCGCATGGTTGCCAGCCCGCCTTCTACGATCAAGTCTACGATTAGCTTGACCTCATGCAAGCATTCAAAATAAGCCAGTTCGGGTTGGTAGCCAGCATTGACCAGCGTTTCAAACCCCGATTTAATCAACGCACTTAAACCACCGCACAGAACCACCTGTTCGCCAAATAGATCCGTTTCAGTTTCCTCGCGGAATGTGGTTTCCAGGATGCCAGCGCGGGTGCCGCCAATACCGCGAGCATATGCCATAGCGCGATCGCGAGCCTGTCCAGAAGCATCCTGGTAAACGGCAAACAACGAAGGCACGCCCTGCCCCTGTTGAAACACGCGGCGCACCAGATGTCCTGGCCCTTTGGGTGCAATCATCACCACGTCAACATGGGGAGGAGGCACAACTTGAGCAAAGTGAATATTAAAGCCGTGAGCAAAAGCCAGCACGTCACCTTCTTTGAGGTTAGGCGCAATATCATTGTTAAACACAGCTTTCTGCACTTCGTCGGGTAGCAGAATCATTAAGAAATCGGCAGCGGCGGCAGCATCAGATGTACTTTTGACAGTTAAGCCTTCGGCTTCTGCCTTTTGCCAGGATGGACTACCAGGATACAGCCCCACCATGACATCCAGGCCGCTATCTTTGAGATTAAGGGCGTGGGCGTGTCCTTGAGAACCATAGCCAATGATAGCAATTTTCTTCCCTGCCAGGAAGTCAAGATTTGCGTCGGTATCGTAGTACATCTTAGCCATAGCTCAGGTATCTCCAGGACATTCAATAATAGTGAATAGCAGTTAACTTACAATTTACGGCGTGCAATTTTATTGCAGTTTTCTAGTTTACCTAAAAACTGGTGGCAAATTTAAATCTAGTTGGAAAACTGGAAAACCATCGCAGCAGCTTGCGCTACAAATGGCTCTACTGTAGCTTATTAAAATTGGTGTTTTCAAAACCTTAGGGAAAGCGACAATTTCATCAGATTTAGTACGAAACTCGCGGAATAAGCGCTCCAGATGATTAGTTATCCGAACCTGGCTGCTGGGAGAGCCAATTTCGCTCGCCGAACTCAAGCCTTCCGAGCTATCTTTGGAGCCAATTCGTGCCGATGCCCTGATTTTGCTACAGTCCGAACGGTTAGTTTTGCATAGTGACATCCTCCCCGCCGCAAGCGGACGGGGCATCCTAACCTCACGATTAGACATTAATCTGCCCAACGCCACTGATCTAGAGCCGCCTCATGACGTACTCCCCGACAGACCGACTTGACAGACTGTTTCCCTTCCCCAGAGTCCCTGGGTACAATACAATTCCCGAACTTTGGAGGTCCCGGCAATGCCTGACTTTCACTCTCAATCGGTGGGCTGCGAACCACAACAATTTTATCACGCCCCAAGGGGCGGGGAATTCGACCCTTAGCGATTAAATTCCAGGTCGAGCCGGATAAAACTATGCCATTTATAGCCGTAGACAGATCTATTAGGACAGGGGGTGTGGGGGCTACGCCTCCACGCAGGGGTTCCACCCCTGCACCCGTCCTAAGCCTATTGGCTATAGCTATAGAATGGCAGATTATCGGCTGCGGATATATCGCCGCTTCCCTGAGAAGGAAGTGCGGCAGGTAGTAATTTATCTAGTACCTTCTAGCTCGGAGTTGGTATTCCAAACCAGCTTTGTCATTCCGGAGATGCCCCATGAATTTGAGGTAATACGATTGTGGGAGCGATCGCCTGCCGAATTTCAGCGACTACCTGGACTGTTACCCTTTGCAGTCGCTCGGCAAATCCCGACAACTTCACGCGCGATCTCTGGTTGACTGAGAACAAAATGCGCGTTCTCTTGACTTGTATTTATTTCTGTGCGATTAATTTTCTTCTCCTGGCGATCGTTCTGCTGTGATTATTTCGTGGGAATTGCCCACCCTACTAGCTCTTTCCAAACACGCGATCGCCGGAAATCCCAAACGCAATGATGTAAAGAGATCGCTCAACAAGAACGTTTGATTTCACAATAGGAAAGACTTGCCAAACAAGAGTTGGAGGCGATCGCTGTCACCACTGGTTGCTACTAAAATACAAAAACTATGGCAGAATAAAGATAACCTGACGTGCTCAAAGCTATGGTTAATCTATCTTCTGAATACCGCCGCCGCTTACCAACGGCTCAGGAATTACCTTGTTCCGACGAAACTCCTGTGGATAACGAACTGCAAAACGACATCCCAAATATTTTGCTGCACCTGTTGATCGATATTTGGGGCGATCGCTCGGACTGGTTCTTTGGAGTCGATATGGCGGTTTACTACGACCCTGACCTGGAAAATCCGAAAAAGTCTAAATCTGTTGTTCCGGATGGTTTTTTGGCTTTAGGTGTCAAGAAGAGAACGGATGAAGGTGGGCGCTTGAGCTATGCGATTTGGCAAGAGGGAGCGATACCGATTTTCTTCTTAGAAGTAGTTTCTAAGAAATACAACAATGAATACGAGACTAAGTTGACACAATATGCAGAGATAGGCGTTCTCTATTATGTTGTTTACAATCCGTTAAGTGGCAAAGGAATTCATAAAAATCGTCAATCTTTAGAAGTATACAAATTAATCGAAGGGAAGTACGAACTTCAGTCATCCGTAGCGCGGCTACCTGAAGGGGTCGAAATGGTGTGGATGCCAGAGATCGATCTGGGTATTGGTTGCGAACGAGCAGATCGCGGTGATTGGCAGAGGGAATGGGTCTATTGGTACGATCGCCATGGCAAGAGATATCCTACTGCTCGCGAACGGGCTTTACAAGAGCAACAAGCTCGAATCAAGGCTGAAATGCTCGCAGATAGATCTATACTTGCTAAACAAGAAGCGGAGGCGATCGCTGAGCAAGAACGCCAAAAGAATGAAAAGCTAGAGGCGTACCTCAGATCGCTTGGCATTAACCCCAATGAGGTTTAACCATGATCGCCTGAGCAACACCTGATTAACCGATCGCTGGTTGAATGAGCGCTAGGAGCGCGATCGCTTCCTCTGAAACTTGAGAAACAAGGAGAGCGCTTGAATTGTATTTATCTCTGTGCGATTAATCTTCTTCTCTTCGCGATCGTTCTGCTGCGATTATTCCGTGGGCATTGCCCACCCTACTAGCTTTGATAACAAAGGTAGGCGAAATTAAGCGTAAATTCGTCACTAGAAAATACTTAGGGGAGATCGCTTCCCAGATAAGCGATTAAATTATGTACGTTAGTTTGGTAATCGTCTATATCGTCATCCCAGCCAGCCATCGATTTCATGGATGAACTGACTGGATTGTAATTTCGATAACATTCTTCAAAAATCTTATCATCTTTATAAAAGTCTCCTCTATCCGTCCATTCAAAAGCATTCATCTCATAGCAATCTGCAAAGGTTTGCATCATTGCTGTAAGATTGTCATATTTTTGTTGAAATGGACAATAGCCCCATTCTTTATGGTCAAATGTATACACCGGAGAAGAGAGAAATCGATCTACACCGCAAACTATAAAGTAAGTTATGGGATCTCTGTCAAATATTGCCAACCATTTATCTCCCCATAATCCCTCTCTCTTTAATCTCATAAATAAGCCATTATATTCTTGAATAGCTTCTTCTAAAGAGAAGAAATCTAAACCGCCAAACCCATCAAATTGAAATAATGAGCCTTGATCGAATCCATTATGCCACTGATACAAACAATAAACCTCTTCTGGCAAGTAGAAGGGAATAGCAGAAGCCATTTGATCGATTTGTATACGTGTAATGCCAGGATTAAAAATTTTGGCTCGCTCAGGTTCGTTAATTGTCATCCAACTAATTATTCTGTCCAAACTGTTGATTAGTTCATCCATCACTTCAGATCTCCCTATCAATTACCAAAATCAATAATATAAGGGACGAATCTATTTTCGGAATCAATCCACCCAGAGATAAACCACTTCCTGAGAGCAAGAACCCCAAAAGCCTCCCCTTGCATCATCCTTCCTCTTTTATCTGCTTTGTTATAGAAATTTCCCATGAATGCCGTTTGTCTTGCTGATTCATCCGGATCGACTAGTCGTAGTGAGACTAAGCCAGATAGATATTTATCCTCTCCTCCTTGAGCAGTTGTGGCAAAAGGATACTCGTCACATGCAGGTTTCTTTCCATTAGTATCTAGATATGTCTTTCGAGCAGCTTTACTACAAGTTATATACTTATCCTCATCATACCAATTGCCACCTTCGCGACCAGGCTGATAATTGAGAACAGAGGGCTTCCCTTCCGCAATGGCATCGGCAATATGCATTGTATGATCGTGGAAGTAAGCGATACCATAAACAATAACTGGGAAGCCAACTCTACATGCAAGATCTTGATCTAAATTGCATCTATTAACTTCCCTTTCGCTAAACTTATCTTGAATCCAGTCATATATGGACAAGCCAGTATTGACAGTATCAATTATTCTTGGCGCATTATTTCTAATTACTGAGCCAACTCTAGTTAGGAAGACAAATACTCGAGTTGTTTCCAGTTGTCTATAAAGCTTTTGCCCCTCTGCTTGCAGGACTAAAGTTTCATTGACGAGAAATCTACCATCAGGATCTATGGCATTGACGGGATTCCCATGCACGTAAGGATACTTCGCCATCGAGAGAGGCTGCATTATATCGCCTTCAAACGGGTCTCTCGTGGTAAATCTGCCCACAGATGGCTTGTAATACCTCGCTCTCAGGTAGTAATCGCCTAGATTCTGATCGAACTGCTCCCCTGCGTAGAGATAGTTATTAGCCGTGGTGCCTGTAGAACTGGTCAAGTTCCCATAGGCATCATAAGTATATTTATCCGTTACTGTACCCGCACTGTTAGTCAGAGCGCGAGTGCTATTGAGCGCGTCCGAGATAAAGAAAGAAGATTCACTATTTCTTGCTTGGGTTCTGGTTTGAACAATCAAATTATTGCTATAAACATACCTGGCTGAACTACCAGCCCGTGTCTCTTCCAATACCTGAGCGTAATCGCGATTGTCATCGATCAGATAATTCGTCGTGCTGCCATTGGTAGCGCTGCTGATTCTGATGCCATGGGCATCGTAGCCATAACGCACCATGCCTGTAGGTAACTGCGCCGATATCAGTCGATTCTGGTCGTCGTAGGTGTAGGCAATGGTTGCCGTACCAGTGGCCGTGCCCGTGGTATTGCCGTTGTTGTCATAGGAATAGGTATTCGCCCCATCGCTCAACAGCCTGTCATTGGCATCGTAAGTAGAGGTTGTGGTGCCAGCGCTGCTGGTTTTGGTCAACCTGTTGCCCACTGCGTCATAGGTGTAAGCGATATCACCCTCTGGAGCAGACTCCCGAACTAAACGATAGAGTTTATCGTAAGTGTAGTTCACCGTCCTGCCACCCAATTCGGCGATCGCAGTGCGATTTCCACTTGCATCCAGCGTATAACTGAATCTGGTCAAGACATTATTGCCTTTCTTACTCTCCATATCAGTCAGGCGATCGCGCTCATCGTAGGAATGAGTTTCGATGACTCCGTTGGATAGGTTAGTCTGCGTGAGATTCCCCACCTTGTCATAGGAGTAAGTAGTCACACCCGCAGCAGGATCGCTCACCGTTTTCAGTTGATGATACTTATCAAAAGTATACGCCGTCGTACCCGCAGCCGTAGTCACCGCCGTGCGCTGATTTGCCGCATCGTATTCATAACGCACAAACTGCTCATCAGGATCGCTGCGCTGCTTCAACCTTTGTCTGGCATCATACTCATACACTGTAAACCCTCTACTGTCTTTGACAGACTTCACTTCGCCCGTTGGTGTATAGGTATACTCCACATCAAAACTGTTGTCAGCAAAACGTTTTGCCGCCATCCGATTCATGGCATCGTACTCGTAGGATATGGTTTTACCATTGAAGTCCGTCATACTTGCCAGATTACCTACCGCATCATAGGTCATGGTAGCTCGCTGTCCCATCGGCAAAATCGTCGCAATCCGCTGATTGAGTTTATTGTACTCATGCTTGGTGATATGACTGTTAGCATCCTTAATTTCAGTCAGATTCCCTGTTAAATCGTAGCTGTATTCCGTTCTCTGATTGAGCGCATCGATAACCGCACTCAAACGTCCCTACACATCGTATTCGTAGCGAGTAGTATTGCCATTCTCGTCGGTTTTGGCAATCTCTCGACCCAGCGCATCATAAGTCGTAGTGGTAAAGGTAGCATCGGCAAAAATGGTCTTAATCGGGCGATTCAAATCATCATAAACATATTTGGTCGCTCTGCCCAACTGGTCGGTCTCAGCGGTAAGGTTGCCTGCCCCGGGTTGGGTCGAGGAGGAATATGACTTCCTGCCCCTCCCAATTAGATCGCAGCGTGCGACTTTCACCGCACTGCGCTCCCGATATTCTCTAGCTTGCGCTTTTGCCCATGTGGAAATAGGTATGGCAACTCTCATGAATCGCTAACAGGTTTTCTTTCTTCCAGTTGTTGTGGTTGCCATCGGCATGGTGGAGATGAACTCTTTCGTCCGATAATAATTTGTGACCGCAGGAAGCACATGAATGGTTTTGCCTTTTTAGGGCTTTAGAGGTTTGACCGTCATAGAGCTTGCTGTTTCGCTCACTCCAGTAGACCAAATCGCCATCAAAGGGAGATTTATTTCCTCTGACATTTACGTGTTTGTTTTCAGAGTAAGGAACAGATGGGAATGCTTTCTCAATCAACTGCTTGGTTGAGTATCGATCCTGCTTCTTCTCCTGATTGAATACCTTCCATGCCCTGTGACTGATGTGCCATAGGCTATGCTTAGCCCCATCCATCTTGCAGTACCTGTGGTATCTCCTCCATCCTCTCACGAGCGGCGCTAGCTTTTGAGCTTTCACCTCTGCACCATAGTTTGAGTTGTTGACTATGGCTTTGACTTTCTTGCGGAAAGCTTTGTAGTTGTCCACTGAAGGGAAACTTCTAAACTTGCCGTTGTTTTGGACTTTAAAGTGCCAACCGAGAAAATCAAATCCATCTGTCGTTGCGGTTAGCTGCGTTTTGTTTTGGCTAATGTTCATGCCTCGTTTGGCAAGGAACTGGCTGATTTTGACCAGTATCAAGTCTGCGTTGTCTTCTGGCTTGAGCATAAACACCATATCATCAGCATAGCGGATGGATGGATGCATATCTTCTATGCCATTTAGGGCAATGTTCGCTAATAGAGGACTGACCACTCCGCCTTGAGGCGTTCCTTGTTCAGGAAATTCAACACTGGTTCCTGCTTTTAGGCATCGGAATATGCCGAGCTTTAGCCCTGATGGGGCAATTAGGTTGTCCATTATTGCTTTGTGGTTGATGCGGTCGAAGCATGTTTCGATATCAAGCTCAATCACTCTTTTACCTATGCCATTGCTTCTGGAGCTTAAATTGTTGAACAAAAGTCTCTGGGCATCATGTGCCGAGCGTCCTGGTCTAAATCCATAGCTCCTAGCATGGAAGGTTGCTTCGTGTGCTGGTTCTAAGGCGAACTTAGCCAGACATTGCCATGCTCTGTCTGCGATTGTAGGCACCTTGAGCATTCGAGTTGTGCCGTCCTTTTTTGGGATGGCGATTTCTCGTAAACTTTGGTGCTGCCAAGTGGTAAAGTTAGCCCTAAGTTTATCACTTAGGTTTAAGCGTTCTTCACTTGTGAGGGACGCTTTGCCGTCAATTCCCGCAGTCTTTTTCCCAGCGTTTAGCTGGGTTACTTGCCGTATTGCCAATAGGATTGCCGCTTGCGATTTTACGATTAGCTTTTGCAGTGAACGGGCTTTCCGCTTGTCTCCAACTGTAACGGCTTTGTAAACTCTTCTTTGTAGCCGGAATAGGTCTTTGCGGAATTTCTTCCAGTTTAACTTCTTCCAAGATTCACTCGCATTGCTGCTGTGTCTAATCATGGTCTGCTCCAATTTGTTTATTCTGAATACCTCGGGGCAATTACGCCCCGTCCTACCCGTTTCTGAGGGCTTACTCCTCTCGTCCGGTCTACCGTGAATTCGACTTTTCACAGACCTCAGATCCGTTTTTATTCGTTCCGCCCCTATGATGGTTTTGTTCCTTTAGGTGTAGCCATTTTGACCGCCAGAACCCCTTACTCTTGCTGCTACTATACGAATGGTGCAGCGGGATACTAATCTCTGACAGGGTCAGACTTTCGGGCGTTGCGTCTGCCTCTACGTAGGTCACTTTTTTAGGCTCTGTTTCACCTTGGCAACTCCCCTTTAGCGCCAGTGTCATCTGCAACTGATGTCTGATTGCGCCCTGCTCCCAGCTTTGACCTCCCGAATTCCGAGTCGGGTCATCATGGGCAGATAGGGATTCACATCTGAGTTTGATGGGAAGGGCTTTCACCTTCATCATTGGGGCAGTTCAGCTCTTTGGGTGCTTCATGTCTTGCAGCCAAGCTGGTAAGGTTATTTACGGACTGGCTACCGTGATTCCCTTACAACGAATCGCACTCGTAAGCATAGTTCATACCATGGCAATCGCAATCATTGCGTAGCTCGATCCTTCTACCCGCAAGATCGTATTTATATTCCTGACGATTCCCCAACTCATCAATCTGAGCCGTTACCTGCCCCAGTTCATTATATTCCGTCCGGCGACGCGGGTTATCACTCAAACTATCAGGCGTATCGTCAGGATAGATGACCTCAATCGGTCGATTCAGCCCATCGTAGACATAGCGCGTCACGTTGCCCGCCTGGTCGGTGGAGCTACTACGCCTGCCCACATTGTCATAGGTTTCGCTGGTACTGGTACCGTCAGTATAGATTGTCTTGACTGGTCTGCCCACAGCATCGTAGATGTAGGTAGTCGCCCTACCCAAAGCATCTTTCTCGCTGATGCGATAGTTGCCATTGTTGTAGGTGTAGGTGCTGACGTTACCGATCGCATCCTTAACACTGGTGCGCCGACCCGCCAAATCGTAGCTGAATTCGCTACGATCGCCACGTTCATCAATTTGTGCCTTTACCTGTCCTGCCGCATCATATTCCACCTTTGTGCGCGGATTATCCGTGAGGTCGTCCGGTGTAGCATCGGGCAGGATCGTTTCCAAGGTTCTACCGAGGGCATCGTAAACCGTGCGCGTAGTTTCGCCCAATTGATTAGACCTCTTGCAAATTAGCCAACTGAGGAGCCTTGAGAGCGTTCAAAATTGTAGAGACCAGCAATTAGATTGCAACGCAAACCAAAGCGGTGACGACGATTGCGATAGCGTCCAGATAAGATGCGGAAGATCTTCAAGCGGCGATTAACATGCTCAATGCCAACCCGTTGGCGCGCAAGTTGGCGGTTGAACGCTTTCTGCTCGGGCGTAAGCTGACCACCTTTCGGTTTCTTGTGGGGTAAGCGGCAGTAGAGATGCAGTTTGGGAGCATCTCAACTTTGCACTGAGTAATAATGCTTAATATAGATGGGTAGCCAAAAGGGGGAAGAAATCAGAAGATAGGAATACGAGAAACCAACCCCAAGGAGAGCAACCATGACTCCAGAGCAGGAAAAAGAAATGCAAGCGCACGTTCAAGCTATTGCCGCCATCCTTTATCAGAATACACCATCGGAACAACTAACCAGCTTGGAAGGGATCGAAATCGCTGTGCGGCAGCAAATCCTCGAACATGTCAGCCCAGAAATAGGGAGTTTTTTATCCGCACAGTTACGGGCACAGAAGCAGGACGCCGCAGGCGAGTGCAAAGCAGCATCGGACAGCTCCACCTCACGCAAAAGCAAGCGCAGAAGCTCAAAGTAGCCCCCTATAGCCAGGTGAGCCCGTATGTGGAAAGATGTAGCCTGATCTTGAGTGCGAATGTATCCTACGAACAAGCCGCCAAAGACTTAGCCATGTTGATGGGAGTGCAAATATCGCGCAGTACACAACAGCGCCTGGTGCATCGCCATGAATTTAGCCCCCTAGAGGTAGAAGAGTCGGTCGAGGAATTAAGTGTCGATGGAGGCAGAATCAGACTGCGCACGCCACTTGGACAGCCAAGTGAGTGGAAGGACTATAAAGCTGTGAACTTGCATGGACAAGCCATATTTGCCACATTTCAAGATAACATTGCCTTAACAGACTGGGTAAATCGACAGCCTTTAGCAGATATGGTTACCTGTATTGGGGATGGACATGATGGGATTTGGAATATTATTGCCCAGATCTCTATACCTGATAGTCGCTATGAAATCTTGGACTGGTTCCATTTGGTGGAAAACCTGCATAAAATTGAGGCTACAGCTCAACTTTTGACTGGGGTCGAAGCTTTTTTGTGGCGGGGTAATGTAACTGCAGCTATTGCTGAGCTCAATCACTTAGCTAGTCCTCAGAGCATCAATTTTATTGCTTATCTGCACAAGCATCGCCATCGTATTCCTGATTATTGGTATTTCCAAACCGAGCAGATTTGCTCTATTGGTTCTGGCGCAGTGGAATCTGCTGTTAAGCAAATCGCTAGACGCATCAAAATCTCTGGCGCTCAATGGAACCGTGATAATGTGCCACAAGTCCTCAAACACCGTTCTGCTTACCTTAATGGCTCTCTTAACCTTGCCTTGCAAAACTGAGATGCTCCCTGCAGTTTCTGGATGCCTTGATAACCCTTGTCCTGCAAACTCTCGGTTTGAGGATGGAAATGGATGCCAGAAGCTTTGAACAGCTTGAAATCATGCCGTCGCCCCTTGCCGAAAAACGTACAGATAATCTGCCCAGTAAGAGCGTCAATTATGAGTTGACATTTGAGCGTGTGCCCTTTCTGTTTGCCGCTATAAAAGGCACGTTGGTGCCGCTTAGGACGCTCAATGCGAGTTTCAGTCACATCAACGTCGCGACTGTAGGTATCCCAAAGCCCCGCACCAACTGGCGCTTCCCAGGTAGTCGAAAGCGACGTGAGCGGATTAAAGTCTCCTCTACCCAATGCACTATTCGACAAACTGTAGACTCGCTGATGCCCCAACTAGTGGCGATGTGAAAGTAGGTGCGATATTCCCGCCAATACTCGAAGGCAACCAATATGCGGTCTTCTAGTCCGAGTTTAGGCTTGGCTCCAGGTGTTGGCGTTGCTCGCCACTCTGGTTTAAGCACTTTCACAATTGCTTTGAACGTATTAGTCTCGATACCAAATCGACGCTTAAAGTGTGCAGCAGGTAGGGTTTGCGCTATTATATAGTTCATCATCAGGACGCTTTTTCGTTATTGCTATGTCCTGATATTTTCCTATCTTGGGGTTCTTTGGCAACTCAACCTCAACCTAATCTGCAAGAGGTCTATTGGTTTGCGCTATTGTCTGTCCCTTGGCATCATAGACCGTGGTCTCTGAGGTGCGATCGGCATAGGTCACCTTAGTTTGCTGCCCCTTATCATCGTACTCATATTCCGTGCGATGTCCCAGTGGATCGGTTGAGGCGATCTGATTGCCCACTTTGTCATATTCCTGACTGGTCACATTCCCCAACTCATCCTTGGTAGAGGTGACGCGATTATTACTGTCATACGTCCATTCCTTCACCAACTTCCGAATCGTACCATCAGGAAGCCTTTCTGTATGAGTCTCAGTTAACTGATTGCCATTCGCGTCGTAGGTATAGGTAGTAGTTCTTCCCATCGCATCAGTCTGACTGGTGACGCGGTTGGAGGCATCGTAGACAAATCTGGTGGTGCTACCATCAGGCGCAGAAATGGCTACAGGTCTACCCTTGATGTCATAGTCATACCCGGTCGTATTTCCTTCCGCATTGGTGAGACTGAGGCGATTACCATTCTTGTCATAGGTATAGGTAGTAACTTCGCCTAAGGGATTAGTCTTTGTCAGTACCTCGCCAAAATTGTTGAGCGTGTATCGAGTCGTGTTTCCTAGTGGGTCTGTAGAACTGGTGAGATTACCCCTAAAGTCATAGGTGTAAGCAGTAGTCCTTCCCAATGGATCGGTTTGAGAGAGGAGATTATTATCCTCATCGTAGGTGCGCTGAGTCACCCCTCCCAGTGCATCGACCTCAGTGACAACATTGTCCCGCCTGTCATAGACATACGTTGTGGGATTGCCCAACGCATCGGTCACCGTTTCTTTGCTGTTATCTGGGTCATAGGCAATCTGTACCGACTTACCCAACGCATCCGCCATATTCACCAGGCGACCCTTATCGTCATACTCATTCTTAATCCCAGTGCGACCCAACGGATCGATAATCTCCGTGAGGAAATGCGGTCGAGTCGCCAGTGCATACTTAAACTGCGTCTTGTTATTCTCTCTGTCTGTGACACTGACCAAATCGCCCTTATCATCATAGGCATAGAGCACCTTTTGTCCCATAGGGTCAGTCGCCGAGACAATCCGCCCCACCGCATCGCGCCCAAACACCACAGCCTGCCCCGTATCGCTCGTAATCCCCGCCTCCGTAAACGTCAGCATATTCCCATTCGGATTGCTCACCGACAACAAATCGCCCGTATCACCCTCAATCTCATACACCACACCCTCCTTCGTCGTCAGCGTATAGCTGCCACCAAAATAACTATCCGCCGGATTGTACGGTACACCCGAACCCAACCCAAAATAGCGATTCTCCACATGCGACAAGCGCGTATCGCGTACCGACAGCGTACTGGTCACACCCTTATCCGCCACAAACGCCGGATGATAAATCGCCGTATCATACCCCTCAACGGGCGGAAAATACCCCGATAACCTATCCCTGGTCGGCTTAAACGTAAACCCTTCCCGCTTCCCACCCGGCAGCGTGAGATAAACCCGACTGTTATCCCTAAACGCCGCCGTGCGGATCCCCAACTGCCGATACGTCTCATCTACACCCACACTCGTGCGCAAGTCCGTATCCCTAAACTCCAAGCGCCAACCATAACCCAGATCGTCTCTGGTACTACTGGTAAGCGAATCATAGGTGCGACTGACACTGACTGGTAGTCCCACCACCTCCAGCGCCATGTCCGTAAACGATAGACGGAAGTTGCCTAACTTCAAATCTCCCGATACATTCACAATCCGCTCCATACTACTAGTCTTGCCACCCAAATCCTCTGCTGTGACTCGCAGGACATAAGCATCATTCCCCAACGTCGCCGGGTCAAAACTAGCGAGCTTACCATTCACGATCGCCGTACTGCCACCCCGTGCCACCTCCACAAACGCATCGCTACCCACCGGAGCCACCGCAACCGTATAAGCCGCCAGATTCGTATCCTGCACCGTGCCAAATAGCTCCACCGTCGAAGTAATAGACCTCTTGCAGATTAGGTTGAGGTTGAGTTGCCAAAGAACCCCAAGATAGGAAAATATCAGGACATAGCAATAACGAAAAAGCGTCCTGATGATGAACTATATAATAGCGCAAACCCTACCTGCTGCACACTTTAAGCGTCGATTTGGTATCGAGACTAATACGTTCAAAGCAATTGTGAAAGTGCTTAAACCAGAGTGGCGAGCAACGCCAACACCTGGAGCCAAGCCTAAACTCGGACTAGAAGACCGCATATTGGTTGCCTTCGAGTATTGGCGGGAATATCGCACCTACTTTCACATCGCCACTAGTTGGGGCATCAGCGAGTCTACAGTTTGTCGAATAGTGCATTGGGTAGAGGAGACTTTAATCCGCTCACGTCGCTTTCGACTACCTGGGAAGCGCCAGTTGGTGCGGGGCTTTGGGATACCTACAGTCGCGATCGTTGATGTGACTGAAACTCGCATTGAGCGTCCTAAGCGGCACCAACGTGCCTTTTATAGCGGCAAACAGAAAGGGCACACGCTCAAATGTCAACTCATAATTGACGCTCTTACTGGGCAGATTATCTGTACGTTTTTCGGCAAGGGGCGACGGCATGATTTCAAGCTGTTCAAAGCTTCTGGCATCCATTTCCATCCTCAAACCGAGAGTTTGCAGGACAAGGGTTATCAAGGCATCCAGAAACTGCATCTCTACTGCCGCTTACCCCACAAGAAACCGAAAGGTGGTCAGCTTACGCCCGAGCAGAGGGTGTGACCATAATTTGATGTAGGGATTAGAGGGAGAAACCATAGCGATTGATATTAGACCAGAATTGCTGCCAACGACCTTTGGTATAAGTCAAAGTTCTAAGGCTCAAAACGATAGAAGCACCCCAATCTTTCCATTTCATGCCAGCCCCTCCCAAGCGAGCCTTAATAATTACTTTGCAAGCAGCTTCGGTGACTCCGGAACCGATTGGTAAATTAGAGGAGATGGCTTCAGCATAAAGCATTTGATGATGATGATTGCGAAAATAAGTAATAGCATCTTGAAGTCCTTGAATAATGGATTGAGAAACTCTCTTGGGTTGAATGGTTTGTATTTCTGCAAGTAACCTCGAAGCCCCTCCAAATTCATGTTTAAGGTCATGACAATGGGTATCCATCCAAGCTTTTTGTGCCTGCTCGTTACGTGGATGAAGAGCCTTAGCTGCTTTGTCTAAATACTGGGTGGCATGGTAAAAGTCCAATGTTTGGGTGTCGGTTACGGTATTTAGAAAAGTCCAGTTTTCGGGAGCACCATCGGCTAAACCTTGATAATGGGCATTGGGATACAATTGCTTGACAGTCGAGACTGATCAGAATTTTGTGTAAGCGGTCTAGAATCACAAAAACCAAGGAGACCGCAACATGTTAAGAGGCAAACAAGCAACTAATCGTACAGATGAACTACTAGACGAGTTGGTGTCAGAGTGCCATAGCCCCGAGGACATTCTAGGAGAATCGGGCTTACTGAAGCAACTGAGTCAACGACTAATCGAGCGAGCGCTCACGGGAGAGCTGAGCCATCACCTCAAATCAAGCACGCCTAAGGGAGAGGAAGCGGTAGAAGACGAAGTTGTGCGACGCAACAGCCGCAATGGCTACTCGCAGAAGACGGTGCAGTCGCAACAGGGCGAAATGGAGTTGTCGATACCGCGAGACCGTAACGGCGAGTTTGACCCCGTGCTGGTACCGAAACACCAAAGGCGAATAGCAGGACTCGATGAGAAAATCCTGGCTATGTATGCACGGGGATTAAGCACCCGAGACATTAGTGCTCAACTCGAAGAACTCTATGGTGCCAAGATCTCCGCCGCACTCATCAGTGAGGTCACTGATGCAGTTAGCGACGAGGTCAAGGCTTGGCAGTGCCGTCCCCTGGAACCTGTATATCCCATCATTTACCTCGATGCCCTCTACGTGAATATCAAGGTGTCGGGTCGGGTGAGCAAGCGAGCGGTCTATGTCGTCTTGGGTATTACGGTTGAGGGCAACAAAGAATTGCTTGGGCTGTGGATTGGGGAGGTGGAATCCGAAGGCGCTAAGTTCTGGCTCAAGGTGCTGACTGACCTCAAAAACCGTGGGGTCAAGGACATTCTGATTGCCTGTTGCGATGGCTTAGTGGGATTCCCCCAGGCGATTGAGGCTGTTTTCCCGCAAACCCAGGTGCAACTATGTATTGTGCATCTGATCCGCAACTGTTTGCGTCATGTGCCCTGGAAAGACGCTAAAGCTGTTGTGGCTGACCTCAAGCCCATTTATCATGCTGCCACTTTGGCAGAAGCCGAAGCTGCGCTTGAGGCTTTTGCCGCCAAGTGGGATCGCCTATACCCCGCGATTAGCCAAATCTGGCTGCGCCATTGGCAGAACATTATCCCCATCTTTGACTATCCCATGGACATCCGCAAAGTCATCTACACTACCAATGCCATTGAATCCCTCAATCGCTCCCTGCGCAAGGTGATTAAAACCAAGGCTGTCTTCCCCGATGAGGAATCTGTCTTCAAGCTCATGTTCTTGGCCATGCATAACATTGCCAAGCGTTGGACTCGCCCCCTTAAAGATTGGAAGGCAGCGTTGTCATATTTTGCTATCCTATTCCCAGGACGTTTAAATTACTGACCTTATTTCTCGCTTACACAAAAATCTGAGCACTCTCGACAGTCTCTACTTCCCGTTGCAGTCGTCCTAAAAACCGCTCACGTCCATATTCGGGGGTGGCAGCTATGTAAGTTGTGTGTTGCCTGTCCCCTGATTGGTCATACAAGCTAATCGTACCCACCATTGCTTGGCGATAGCCCTCACCACATAACAACATACAAGTACCATCTAATCCGATACTCACTGTCGGAATTGCTACCTCTAGTTTTGGTGTTTGGTAAGCCCAGTCCTCCTCTTTGCTCAGCGCGATACTGCCAACTGCTTCGGCTAATGTCTGTACAAATGAACGATGTACTGTGATTCCATGATTCTCGCGTAAGTCTTCAACTAACCTCACGCTACTCATTTCTGCATATTTGTGACTGATCTGCTTCGCTAATCTTGGTGTTGAAGTGATGATGATCCTTGCCTCTACTTCCAATGGACAGTATGTTGCCCCTCCTGTACTCGCTTGATAAACATGTCGACTGATGCTGATGTTGCCATAGGGTGTTTGATATGTTTTCGCCTGTTTCCCCTTGCTCGTCCAGTTTTTTCCATCCACTTCTATCGGCAATCCATCCGTATCTAACTGTTTTAGTGCTTCTCCACTCGCTACCGTCCCTGCATCATTTAACGCTGATTGAATGCTTGTTTCCGTCTCTAAAAATGATTTGCTGTATGGTATCGTAATTTGAAGCGTTACAAATTTCTCATTACTCTCGATTATTGATGTACTCATGCTTTAATCTTTCTCTTAATTCCTTACCCCTACTGATTAACCTTATCAGCTTTTGTCTTTTACATCAAATTTTGGTCATGCCCCGAGCAGAAAGCGTTCAACCGCCAACTTGCGCGCCAACGGGTTGGCATTGAGCATGTTAATCGCCGCTTGAAGATCTTCCGCATCTTATCTGGACGCTATCGCAATCGTCGTCACCGCTTTGGTTTGCGTTGCAATCTAATTGCTGGTCTCTACAATTTTGAACGCTCTCAAGGCTCCTCAGTTGGCTAATTTCTGGAGTTTAGACTAAAAAGTGGTAAAAAGCAGCCAGCCATTGCAGACTGACCGCTTGATGATGGAAGCTGAAAAGACTATAAAATCAACAGCTTCATCATGATTAGTTTGGATAAACTTGAGCAATTTCGCAAGTACACGTACGAAATTATAGGGAACGGGAGAGATGCGCTGTTCGACTTGATGGATGCGGTACTGACGAGTCGGAGTGTTTCATCGTTTGTGGAACTTTCGTTAAGCCCATTATTTCGGAGGGAGTGGTCGAGTATCTATGAAGCACTGCAAGATAGTCATCCTCCACGTGAAGACTTGATGAAGCAATACATACAGCAAATGCCGGCAGCAGAGGTGACGATATTGGCGGGCGACCATACAGCCTGGTCGCGTCCCTATGCGGTGACATTACAAGAACGCACCTACGAACATCAACCTCAACCGGGAGTAGGAAGCAAACCTGTTACGGTGGGGCAAGGATACAGCACAATTGCCTGGATTCCAGAGTCAGAAGGGAGTTTTGCCTTACCGTTGCGGCATGAGCGGATCACCAGTTTCGAGAACCCGATTCAGAAAGCCGCTAGTCAGTTACGCTTGGTTTGTGCGGAAATTCCTGGGACTGTGCTTTTCCTGGGGGATGGCGAGTATGGGTGCGCACCATTTTTGCAGCAAACAGCAGACATCCCGTGTATCAAGCTGCTCAGGCTACGCCCCAACCGGGTTCTGTATCATGCCCCAAAGGATTACGAGGGGCATGGGCGACCCCATAAGCATGGAGAGAAATTTAGCCTCAAAGACTCTGACACTTGGTCTATTCCCCAAGCAGACATCACAATTGCAGAGCCTAAACTGGGACGATTGCAAATTCGTCGATGGCCAAACCTGCACTTAAAGCAAGCCGCAGACCATCCCTTTACACTCATTCTGGTCGAACGTCTTGATATGCCTGAATCGAAACCCCTGTGGTTGATTTGGGTCGCTAAAGACGAGCCAATCTTGAGTGAGGTATGGCAAAAATATCTGCGCAGATTTGCCATTGAGCATTGGTATCGCTTGGTGCGTCAACGTCTCCATTGGACAATCCCTCAGCTTTCTACCCCTGCTCAGATGGAGACTTGGTCGGACTTGATGCCTTTACTTACTTGGCAATTGTGGCTCGCTCGTGAACTTGTCCAAGACTCTCCTCTGCCTTGGCAGAAACCGATGACTAAATTGTCTCCTGGTCGAGTTGCAAATGCTTTTGCTTTAGTTTTGGTCAGGATTGGCTCTCCTTCCCCTGACCCTAAACCTCGCGGTAAGTCTCCAGGTTGGCCTCTTGGGAAAAAACGAACCCAACGGATTCGTTATCCTACTGTCAAAAAACGCTATGCCAAGCCCCTCAAAAAAGCTTCCGCTGCAACTGCTTAGCTCAACTTCTTCCCTTTTATCCTCTCTCTCGCTAGTTTCTATCTAGCGAGATGCTTCTTGTTGCCTTTTAGTCTAAACTCCAGTAATTTGCAAGAGGTCTAATCGTCGCGTCCTCCGCCAATACCTGCCCGTTCTGACGCAACTCAAATGCCACCTCAGGCGCATCAATATCAGTGGGGTCAGATACCGTCACCGATAGCGTATCGCTACCCTCATTCCCCGCCGCATCCATCGCTTTGGCAATAATGGAAATTACACCCACCCTCGACATTCTCACCGTGGCACTACCATTGTTATCGAGAATCACGCCCTTACCATCGACAAACAATTGCCGCCTCGTTACACCGACATTATCCGTAGCACTGACATAGAACGTCACCTCAGTACCCACATCCGTCGGATTAAATCCCGCAAACCCCAATTTCACTACCGGAGCGATACCATCCGCTGTCACCGTTAGCGTATATTCCTGCACCGCCGCATTCCCCACCGCATCCGTCACCGTCACCACGACGGGATAGGCACCCACCTGCGCCGCCGTCGGCGTCCAGCGCAGTCTACCCACCGCATCGATGCTCATGCCCCGTCCCACCGCCGCAGGATCGAGACCATAGCTGAGTTGGCTGCCTTCGGGGTCTACCGCCTGGACATCATAGGCATAGAGCGCCGCCGTTGCCGTCACAGTTATCGCTTCCGAACGAATAATCGGTTTCAGGTCAAGCCGCGCCGTCAGACTAAAGCTCTGCGCCGCACCCAATCCCTTACTGTCTTTGGCACCTACCTCTACGCGATAATTCCCCGTTATCGGTGTAGCCCAGTTCACCAGTCCCGTTGTCAAGATTTCTATGCCCAGTAGTTTCTCGATCAGTTCGTAGGCGATCGCATCGCCGACATCGGGGTAGGTTGCCCTTACTTGATAGGTATAGGGTCGATTGGTATCCGCCGGGAATAGCGGCGTGGAGGTGATGCTGGGTGGGCGGTTGGCCATGGGGGAGATGACGATCGCAATGGGTTCGGTATCCAGATCTACCACTTGCAGCCAAGCACAAAAACTATGGCAGAATAAAGCTAACCTGACGTGCTCAAAGCTATGGTTAATCTGTCTTCTGAATACCGCCGCCGCTTACCAACGGCTCAGGAATTACCTTGTTCCGACGAAACTCCTGTGGATAACGAACTGCAAAACGACATCCCAAATATTTTGCTGCACCTGTTGATCGATATTTGGGGCGATCGCTCGGACTGGTTCTTTGGTGTCGATATGGCGGTTTACTACGACCCTGACCTGGAACATCCAAAAAAGTCTAAATCTGTTGTTCCGGATGGCTTTTTAGCTTTAGGTGTCAAGAAGAGAGCGGATGAAGGTGGACGCTTGAGCTATGCGATTTGGCAAGAGGGTGCGATACCGATTTTATTTTTAGAAGTAGTTTCTAAGAAATACAACAATGAATACGAGACTAAGTTGGCACAATATGCAGAGATAGGCGTTCTCTATTATGTTGTTTACAATCCGTTAAGTGGCAAAGGAATTCATAAAAATCGTCAATCATTGGAAGTATACAAATTGATCGATGGGAAGTACGAACTGCAGGCATCGGTAGCGGGGCTACCTGAAGGAGGCGAAATGGTGTGGATGCCAGAGATCGATTTGGGTATTGGTTGCGAACGAGCAGATCGCGGTGATTGGCAGAGGGAATGGGTCTATTGGTACGATCGCCATGGCAAGAGATATTCTACTGCTCGCGAACGAGCTATGTTGGCGGAGGCGATCGCTACTCAAGCAGAACTAGCAAAGCAAGAGGCAGAGGCGATCGCTAAGCAAGAACGCCAGGAAAAAGAAAGGCTGGCAGCATATCTCAGATCCATAGGCATTAATCCTGATGAAATTTAGGACGATCGCACGAGAAAACACCTATCAGGCGATCGCTCTGCAAGAAAAACTTGAAATATCGCGGCGGTTCGCATCCCGCAGGGAATTGCTTCGGCAATCTCTCTGAGTAAATATGGCGATCGCTACCCAAAAATCTATAGCGGTTTTCACTTGAGAACAGGTTTTATTTTTGGGGTGAAGGGGTAGAACACGGCAGTGGCTCTAGCGGGGAACCCCCAAGACCGCCCTGCCTCCCCTTCTTGGGGGCAACGCCCCCAAACCCCCTACTCTTTCCGATCTGAAAAGCACTATATCATCAATGGGGCGATCTCATAAGAGAACATCCAACATGCGATCGCTATGTTAACATCTCTAATAAGCGACGGCGAACTAGAAAAAGAACTTTGATTTGTTGCTGCTATTCTCAATAACTTTAAGTTTTTAGAGGTGTCCTTAAATGAATCAACTAGTTTTATCCCTAGAAAAGCATATTGAAGGGTTGCTGTTTGAAAGCGATAGTTCATACCCTTTTAAAGTCTTTTTTAGGGATGCAAATCTTGGTGAGTTTACGGTTGGAGGGTTACTACAATCTATTGGCTACCTTAATCTGGTTAGCTTTGAACAGTTTCATGGAGATATATTTAGCAACCTGCCCGATATAGCTCAAAAATATGAGGAGATTGCAAACCTCATGCGATCCAACTTAAGCTGTTTTGAAATTTATCAGATTAAAACTGAAGACCTAACCTTTCAAAATGATTTCTATCCTGGTATTTCTAGTTTTTACATTATCGTGGGTAAGACTGAGTGTGGAAACTATCTTGGCTTATCAACAAAGCTCAATCCGTATGTTGGTCGAAATTTTGACTCATCTCTACTCGTTGCAAGAGAGGTAGTTGACGATCCAGAGTTAGCGTTGTTAAATTCTCTACTTTTACAAACTCTAGAAAACTATACATTCCCTCTTGATATAACATTGTATCCTTTCGACAGTTTTACATGGGAATTTACAACTCAAAAGGGCGCTCTACTAGATTTACTTCTAGACTCTATTGGACTTGTTGAAACCACAGTATTAGATAAACGTTTAATTATGATTGATGACCAAAGCTACGTTGAAAGAATGTCTGCATTATTCAAACTCCTCTCTCAAAATCTAATTAACATACGAGTTTATAGGATTGGAGTTATCCAAAACGATATATATATTTTGGGTATTGATAACAATAATAACTTCGTTGGTGTATCTACAATTTCTATTGATACTTAAACACAAACTCATGGGTTACCGAAAGAGCTAGGCAATGCCCACGGAATAATCGCAGCGGAACGATCGCCAAGAGAAGAAGATTAATCGCTCAGAGATAAATACAAGTCAAGCTATGACCTTGTTTCTTAAGTTTTAGAAGTTGTCGGGATTTACAGGGCGATCGCTTAAATCGCTTAATCAGTTATTTCTCAGGCGATCGCTGTTAAATGTCATCGGGATTGATGCCAAGCGATCTAAGGTAGGCAGCAAGTTTTTCTTTTTGCTGGCGTTCACGATCGGCAATCTCATTCGCAGTTAAATATCGATTTCCCTCTCGATCGTATAAATACACCCACTCTCTTTGCCAAGTCGCAAAAACCATCAGGCACGATCGCAGGTGTATGTAATTTGTAGTGAATTGCCATATCCACCCCAAAGAACCAATCCTGCCGTTCTTCCCAAACCAGACGCAATAAATTAAGAATAAAATTTGGGATGTCGTTTTGCAGTTCGTTGTCCACAGGCGTATCGTCTGAGTGAGGTAACTCCTCAGCCGTTGGCAGTTTCAGTAAGGGATCAGAGGAAAGATGCACCATAGCTTTCCTGAGTGAGTGAGGTTGCATTTATTCTGCCATAAAAATTATGCTAGCGATCGGATCGCCTTGTTTCTCAAGGTTTAGAGGAAGCAAGCGCGCTCTTACCGTGCATATCCTTAAGTGAAAATCGCCATAGCGCCTTTGAGGAAAGGAGGGGGGGAGATGTTATTTCCAGGGTTCGTCGAACTCACGTCTTAAAAGGGGATGCTTTTTCAAGCATCCCCTTCCGTACTGACAAATTTGTAGCGGTCTTTAAAAAGCTGACAGCTAGTAGCCGATAGCTAGCAGCTATATTACTTAATTTTGTCCATAATCGTGAAAATGGGCAGGTACATGCCAACTAGAATCGAGCCGACCATGCCGCCTAAGACGCAAATCATGATAGGTTCCATCACGCTGGTCAGAGCTTTTACTGCTTCTTCCACTTCATTTTCGTAGAAGTCCGCCACCTTCATCAACATCTTATCGAGTTCGCCAGTCTCCTCCCCAATTGAAATCATCTGAATCGCCATCAGTGGAAAAACCTCCTGCTTTTCAATGGCGGGTGCGATCTGGCCGCCCTCACGTACCGCTTTTCTAGCTTCTTCGAGTGCATTAGTAATTACCTGATTGCCAGAAGTTTCGCCCGTAATTTCCAAGGAACTGAGAATTGGTACGCCTGCTCTAGATAGCGAACCAAACGTACGGGCAAAGCGCGCTACAGCAGTTTTGACAACGAGATCCCCAAACAAGGGCAATTTGAGAAACACGCCATCCATATACAGCTTGCCTGCAGGCGTACTGTAAAACCATTTATAGGCAGCCATGAAGGCAAAAAAACCAACAGGCAAAGTAATAAAAGCTGGACTTCGTAGAAAATTACTAATTCCTACTAGAAATTGTGTAAATGCTGGTAGATCTCCTCCCAATTGCTTAAACACCCCATCAAAGGTAGGTATGATAAACACGCACATGCCCACAAAAATACCAACTGCCAGAATCGATACCGTCACTGGATAGGTCATGGCGGATTTGATCTGGTTAGTCAAGCGGGCAGAATCTTCTAGCAACTTGGCCAATCGCTGTAATACGTCATCCAGTACGCCCCCAGTTTCACCTGCCTGTACCATAGCGCAGTACAGGCGATCGAAAATTTTGGGATGCTTGCGCAGCGCATCGGAAAAGTTTGCTCCCTGTTGCACGTCCTCTAAAATATCTTTCAGGGCTACTTTCATCTTGGGATTGGAAGCCTGGTCGGTCATGACACCCAGACCGCGTACCATAGATACACCTGCGTTGACAAGGGTAGCTAGCTGGCGCGAGAAAATGGCCTTGTCCTTAACTGAAACAGTTTGAAGGGACATGGAAAGCTTCTCAAAACTGAAGCCTTCGGCGACCTCGCTCACGTCCAGAACTGTGAACCCCTTCTGACGCATGAGGTTACTAACATCCTTGACTGATTCGGCAGAAACCGTTTGCTGCAGGCTTCTACCTTGGGAGTTTTTCAGATTGACTTTATATTTAGGCATGGTTTCACCTCACATTTAACCGCTGATCGAACGAGATTTGACTTCCTGCTTGGGATCGTAGGTTCCCTTCTTGCGGATCACAGGTGCAGGATTGGGGCCGACAAGGCGGTGCAGTTCTTCAGGGCGTGAGGTTTTGGAAATTGCCGACTCAAATGAAATTTCGCCTTCTCTATATAAATCTGCCAAGACTGACTCTAAAGTCTGCATTGACTCTTTCCCCCCCGTTTGAATAAAACCGTACATTTGTGCTGTCTTACCTTCGCGGATCAGGTTGGCGATAGCTGGCGTGACAATCATAATTTCCTGCGCCATCACCCGCCCAAACTGCCCTGGTTGCACGTTAACTCTGGGAATTAAGGTTTGACTGAGCACAGCTACTAGGGAGTTGGATAACTGGACGCGAATTTGCCCCTGCTGTTCTGGTGGAAATACATCGATAATCCGGTCGATGGTTTGAGCAGCGGAACTAGTATGCAACGTACCAAATACTAAGTGACCGGTTTCTGCTGCTGTAACTGCAAGCTGGATCGTTTCTAAATCGCGCATCTCCCCAACCAGAATGACATCTGGATCTTCGCGCAGAGCGCCTCTTAATGCCGCAGCAAAGCTCTTGGTATCTTCGCCGACCTGCCGTTGGTGAATTACGCTCTTGATCGACTCGTAAACAAACTCGATCAGATCTTCAACGGTGAGAATGTGCTCGGCTCTGGTCTTATTAATGGTCTGGATCATGGCTGCCAGCGTTGTAGTTTTTCCCGATCCAGTTGGTCCAGTCACCAAAACAAGCCCCCGTGGTTTTTCCGACAGTTCCTTAACAATTGGCGGGAGCTTTAAATCCTCCATGTCAGGAATTTTGGAAGAGAGTGCCCGCAAACAGGCAGCAACTGTACCCCTATCCTTATAGACGTTAACCCTGAATCGGGCCAGTCCCTTTACCCCATAGGAACAATCTAATTCCCAATTCTGTTCAAAGGTCTTACGCTGGTTGTTATTCAGCATGGCAAAAATCAGACGTTGACATTCCTCAGGTGTCAGCGGATCTCGATCTGTAGGTGTTAAGTGGCCATTGATGCGGATATAGGGAGGTAGACCTGCGGAAATATGGATGTCAGAGCCTTTACGCTCCACGACTTCTTCCATCAGATCCTCAATAATGTAGTCCATTACCATAGTGGTACATCCAATTTAGTCAAGTTAGCATTTATGGTCGTGTAAGGAGAGATTCTAGAGAGCCAGATTATGGTTGAACCTATGCCGTACGGCCAAGACTAGACAATTCTGGGCGTAGTACAGTAAGGACACTCCAACATTTCTGGACGAAGAATAGCATTGCACGTCTGACATTCCAAGCTTCTTTTTCGGCGAGCGCGTTCTTCAGCCTCGCGTCCTTTATCGGTGTAGGTAACCCGCAAGACTTCTTCGAGCGTAGTATAACCCTGTCGAACCAGATCGAAACTGTATGCCATCAAGGTTTTCATGCCTTCTTCTACGGCAATTTCTTTGATAATGTCAGTACTGGCACCCTTATTGATCGCGCTTTGGAGCCGCTCGCTCATCCGCATAATTTCATAAGCACCGACTCTGCCTTTGTAACCTACCCCCCCACAAACAGGACAGATTTTCTTATTGGTACTTTGACGTGCTAATATTTCTTCGCGGCTGAGCGTATTGGCACGATAGAAAGTATGGCTGCGATCGCTGTGAGGCAGACCGAAGGAATCTAATTCCTCGGTGTTTGGGTTGTATGGAATGCGACACCCACTACAGACGCGACGCAGCAGGCGCTGTGCTAAGACACCAATCAGAGCAGTGCTGGTCATGAATGGTTCGATTCCCATTTCTTCTAAACGGGCGATCGCGCTGGGAGCATCATTGGTGTGCAGGGTGGTCAGCACCAGGTGACCCGTTAGTGCCGCTTCGATCGCCGTCTTAGCTGTTTCTTTATCGCGGGTTTCTCCCACCAGGATGACATCGGGATCTTGTCTCAAAAAGGCACGCAGGATGTTGGCGAAGTCCATCCCTTTTTCGCGAATAACCTGGCACTGGGTTAGACCGGGCAAGCTGTACTCAATCGGATCCTCTGCCGTACTGATATTAATTCCGGGATCGTTACATTCAGCAAGAGTAGAGTACAGTGTTGTGGTTTTACCCGATCCCGTCGGACCAGTAACTAAGATCAAGCCGAACGGTCGCCTTGCCATATCTTGCATGAGCTTGAGGCTGTCTGGGTCGGTGATCAGCTTATCTAAGCCTAGTTGCGTAGTTGAGTTGTCGAGGATGCGCAGTACAATTTTTTCGCCGTAGGGTGTGGGCAGGGTATTAACCCGAAAGTCCACTCTGCGACCCTGAAAATTCCGCTTGAGCTTACCGTCCTGTGGTTTGCGCCGCTCGGCAATATCGAGGTTGGCGATGATCTTAAAGCGAGATGTCACGGCAGCAATAATTTGGCGCGGTAGCTTTTTCGCTTCGTCGGATACCATTTCGCGCAGCACGCCATCTTTGCGGAAGCGAACGCGCAAATATTTTTCTTGAGGCTCGATGTGAATGTCTGAAACCCCATCTTTGAGCGCCCTCACCAAAATTTGGTCTACTAGCTTGATAATTGGGGCAGAATTTTCCCCAACTGCCTTACCCAGATCGTCGTCTTCATCCGCAATTGCATCTAATGACTCGTCAGCACCATAGATCTGGGTGTCGATCTCCAGGTGTTCTTGATCGATATCTTCTGCCTGATTAATGCTCTGTTTAACCTGAAGATTAACAATGTCTTCGTAAAGTACCTGGTGGCAGTCCTGCCGAGCGATCACCCTTTTTTGTAGTGCCAGCCCTTGCGATCGCAGGATCTGGTTATTTAACTCGTCCAGTGCTTTCATGTTATCTGGATTCACCATGCCAACTAGCAGGGATGAGTCCGTCCTAATTAGCGGCAATATTTCGTGCTCTTTACATTTATTGATAGGGATAACGCTACTATCAATCAAACGGCTAATCCCCGATACATCGAACTTCTCCTGGTCTACTTCCGGATCGATCGCCTCTATCCCATACAGCAGGGATAGCTCGAATAAGTACATTTTTTTGAAGTAGCGGGTAATTTTAGGAGCTAACTCATGTCCAATAATTTGCTCTAATGCCTCAAGAATCGAAATATCCTGTTTGGCGCTTTCCTCGATCGCCCGACTAAACTGATCGGAAGTAGCCATTCCTTCATTGATCAGCTTACTTTCAAAGGGGGTTCTCCCTCCCCGGGTAGCCAGTGCCTTGGTGCCGCCTACCCTAGTTCTAGTTGCCGGCATAGGAGGGATTTTATCTGAGGTATTCATACGCGAATTAATGAACCTGTAGAAATTTACGACTCAGGATAGTGGTCTAATCATCGATCATAGCTGCTGAAATGGCAACATGGGGAAACGTTTTATGTACTAACGTACTCTGCTATGGGTAAACACGAGCAAACAAAATGGCGATCGCCGAAGGCATTATCAATCCTACCCACACTGGGCCAAAACTTATGCTCTTTACTCCAAATTGCTGGATAGGCAGCCGAGGTTCTGGTGTAGGGGTGCGTCCATTCGTCCTGGAGTAAGGCTTCGGCGGTGTGAGGTGCATTTTTTAGCAAGTTATCCTGCCGATCTGCTTGACCGGATTCGATGGCGGCAATTTCGGCGCGAATGGCAATCATGGCATCGCAGAAGCGATCGATTTCCTGTTTGGACTCGCTCTCGGTCGGCTCTACCATCATCGTGCCCGCCACCGGCCATGAAACTGTGGGGGCATGGAAGCCGTAGTCCATCAGCCGCTTAGCAATATCGTCTACTTCAATACCAGCGGATTGCTTCAGTTGACGCAGATCGAGGATGCATTCATGGGCAACTAGACCAGATGCGCCTTTGTAGAGAATAGGATAATGGGGGGCCAAACGATGAGCCATGTAGTTGGCATTTAGAATTGCTACTTCGGTCGCTAGCTTTAGACCATACCCACCCATCAGGGCAATATAAACCCAGGAAATAGCCAGAATACTGGCGCTTCCCCAGGGTGCGGCTGACACGGTGGTGACGTGTTGCCCCTGGCTATTGCCATTGGCATCGGCATTGCTATGGGCGGACAAAAAGGGATGCTGTGGCAGAAAGGGGACGAGGTGAGATTTCACCGCGATCGGTCCCATGCCGGGACCACCACCGCCGTGAGGAATGCAGAAAGTTTTGTGCAAATTGAGGTGGCAGACATCGGCACCAAAATCGCCAGGACGGCACAGACCAACTTGCGCGTTCATGTTCGCGCCATCCATATATACCTGACCGCCATAGTAGTGGACGATATCGCAGATCTCGGCGATCGCTTCCTCAAATACACCATGCGTGGACGGATAGGTGACCATCAGGGCTGATAGTTCGTGTTGGTGCGCCTCTGCCTTTGCCTTTAGATCGGCAATGTCGATATTGCCCTGGAGATCGCAGGCCACTACTACAACTTTCATACCTGCCAATACGGCACTGGCGGGATTTGTGCCGTGGGCAGACTGGGGAATCAGGCATACGTGGCGATGGCGATCGCCTTTCGCCTCATGGTACTGGTGAATTACGAGCAGCCCTGCATACTCGCCTTGCGCCCCGGCATTGGGTTGCAAGGATACGCCATCAAAGCCGGTAATTTCCGCCAGCATGGCTTCTAGTTGCTGAAACAGGATTTGATAGCCTTGGGTTTGGCTCAGGGGGGCAAAGGGATGCACCTGACCGAACTCCGGCCAGGTGACTGGCAACATCTCGCTAGTAGCGTTCAGCTTCATCGTGCAGGAGCCGAGCGGAATCATCGACGTGGTGAGGGAGAGATCTTTGGCCTGGAGGCGGTGTATGTATCTCAGTAGCTCGGTTTCGGAGTGGTGCTGGTTGAAAACGGGGTGGGTGAGGTAGGGGGTGGTGCGGATTAGGGATTGGGATTTGAGGATATCGGGGATATTGGAGATATCGGGGATATCGGGGATATCGGAGGGGTTAAGCATTTGTTCGACTATCTCTGCATCAAGCTCAGGCATTCCGGGCAAATGCTTAACCCGTACGTCAGGGATGGGGGTGAAAATCTGAAGGAGATCGATGATGTCTTGTTTAGATGTGGTTTCATCGAGCGAGATCGTAATGGTACCTGCATTCAGGAGACGCAGGTTAATGCCACGAGCGACGGCACGATCCATAATTGCTGCGGCATTGTCGCGATCGCTATTGATGCGGAGCGTATCGAAGAATGGGGAGTCACCGAGTTGGTAGCCTAGTTGAGTTAGTTCTCTGGCTAATAGGCTTGTGAGTTGGTAAATGCGCGTGGCAATCTGTTTGAGTCCGTCGGGGCCGTGATAGACGGCGTACATGCTTGCCATTACGGCTAGCAACACCTGGGCAGTGCAAATGTTGCTGGTGGCTTTGTCGCGGCGGATGTGTTGTTCGCGGGTTTGCAGAGCAAGTCGGAGAGCGGGATTACCGTGCGCGTCTTGGGAAACGCCGACGATGCGGCCTGGAACCTGGCGCTTGTAGGCTTCCCTGGTGGCAAGGTAGGCGGCGTGCGGGCCACCGTAGCCGAGGGGCACGCCAAAGCGTTGAGTAGTACCGACAGCAATATCAGCACCAAATTCTCCAGGGGGTTTGAGGAGGGTAAGGGAGAGCAGATCCGCTGCTACGATCGCAATGCCACCTGCGGTATGAATGCGATCGATGCAATCGCTATAGTCATAGATCGCGCCATCGGTAGCGGGATATTGCAGAAGAGCGCCGAAGACGGAGCGATCGAACTCAAAGGCTTGACGATCACCTACGATGACTTCAATGCCCAGGGGTAAGGCTCTAGTTTGGACTACGGCAATTGTTTGGGGGTGACAATCCTCTGAGACAAAAAACTTGGTCGCGATCGCCGCATCTCGATCTTTATGCTTTTGAGTTTGGCTGCCTGTTTGATGACCCGATAATGCCCATGCCATTGTCATGGCTTCGGCAGCGGCAGTACCCTCATCCAGCAGAGAAGCATTGGCAATCTCTAACCCCGTGAGGTCGATTACCATCGTTTGAAAATTTAAAAGTGCTTCCAGACGACCCTGGGCGATTTCTGCTTGATAGGGAGTGTACTGGGTGTACCAACCAGGGTTTTCCAGGATGTTGCGCTGAATTACGGGCGGAGTGATGCAATTGTGGTAGCCCATGCCGATGAACGAGCGACATAACTGGTTTTTTGAGGCGATCGCCTTTAATTCCTCTAGCAATTCTCGCTCACCGCGTTGAACGCCTGGATCGCCTAGCTTTAGGGGTTGTTTCTGGCGAATCGAGGGCGGTACGGCTTTGTCAATCAGGGCATCCAGATCGTCAAACCCCATAGATGCCAGCATTTGCTGGATTTCTTCAGGGTTGGAGCCGATGTGTCGATGGACGAATGTGTCGGTTGGCACGAATGGATCTGTCGATTTAGCTGCGACTGACTGGGGCTGGCTACTTTGATGCCCGTTAGATCGTGCTTGCAAATCGAGATCGGAGCGATTGTGGGCGATCGAAGTTTCCGACATAGGTTTTGAGTTAGTAGTAGCTAAACTTTAACAATAGTTTAACAATTGTTTTGTTGTTAATATAACGCGAGTTCGGCAACCCCGAGCCAGAGGATGGTGAGCTGTAATATTGGGGAGGTATCAAAACCTCAAAATTATGCGGGTAATGAATAGTGGACTTTGAAATCATCGGTGATATTTCTGATATTGAAACTATTGCTGTAGGGAAAGGTATTCGAGATCGATTGCGCCTTCAAAAATATTATGGGAGAGGTAAATGGAGAAAGTTAAAAGGTGTTGCCAAAGTTCAGCTTCCTAGCGGTACAATAAGGTTAGCTGAGATTCATTGGTACGAGGCTCACGGTATTGGGAAAAAAGAGTTTAAGTTAAAGCTACCTTTCCTGGATTGACTATGATAGCAAAGTTAGATCGGGGCACAAGTTTTGTAATATGCCTGAATAATCAGGGGTACCGAGCCTCGCTTGAGGTTGGTAAGGTTTACCAAGCGATCTATGATAATGAAGCTGAGTTAAATGGTCTTATCCGTATAGTTGATGAGAGCGGCGAGGACTATGCATTTTCGGCTGAGCGTTTTTATCCGATTGAGTTGCCTAAGCGCGTAGAGGAGATATTACTAGCAACTCATTAGCCACCACATTAGCCACTGGTAGTAGGCGCTGAATCGGCTAGTAAAAGCAGGCGCACTGGGTGTATTTGCACCAGCCAGGATAAAGGGCGATCTTTGAAAGTTGACCATTTTTCCTTAAATACTTCGGCCTGGATGTGATAGTCCCGTGTGTGGGTGGAAGGAGAATTAAGTTTTAGATATAACGTGATGCGATGCGGGGTTTCGCTGGTCGATGCCAACCAGCAGGGAAATGTGTTGGGTTGGGTTGGGTCGTTGGTGAAAATCAGTTGGTGGGCGCGAATGCCAACATAGCGCATCGTGCCGGGCACTGGCTCGATCGCCTGGAGCGTGCAACCCCAATCAACTGCCTCGATCGCGTGCGACGATACTGCCACGGCACGGGAAAAGTTTTTGAGGCCCGTAAGACAAGCTATAGACAACGTGCGAGGACGCTCGAAAATCTCTTGCTTTGCCCCTGCTTGTACGACGCTACCCCGATCCAGTACGACCAGATCGTCACAAACGCGATAAGCTTCTTCGAGGTTGTGGGTGACGAATAGGGTAACGCCGCGATAGCGCGCTAAAGTTGTCACCAACTGTTGCTCTAACTGATAGCGTAAATGCGTATCCAGCGCAGAAAATGGCTCGTCTAGCAGCAATATTTCCGGCTGGCCGACCAAAGCTCTGGCGAGGGCGACGCGCTGCTGCTGTCCGCCAGAAAGTTCGTGGGGGTAGCGATCGCCCAGGTCATGCAACTGCAATTGCACCAGTTGTTCTTCTACTTTTTGTTTGGCGGCGATCGCCGAGATACTTTTCGGCAATCCAAAGGCAATATTCTGAACGATGGTCATGTGGGGGAAGAGAGCGTAGTTCTGAAACAAAAATCCCACGCGGCGATCGCGGGTAGGGATATTAATTCCCGCTTCCGAGTCGAACAATACTCTGCCATTTAAAATGATGCGTCCTTGCGCGGGAGTTTCTAGCCCCGCAATGCAGCGCAGAATCACGCTTTTACCCGCACCGGAGGCACCGAGAAGCCCTAAAGGGCGATAGCTACTGCGGAAACGCGCATCCAGGTGGAAATCGGCAATCTGCTTTTGGATATCGATAAATAGATCGCTTAGAACCAGATTGTCAAGGTCGGGAGGATTGGGCAGAGAAAGAGAAGTAGAGAGATCGCAGGACTTACTAACTTGCAGCCTGAAAGTTCGATCCCCCCAAGCCCCCCTTGTTAAGGGAGGGAGCTTAAAAGCCCCCTTGTTAAGGGGGTTGGGGGATCTGTTTTGCATAAGTCCTGGCTCTTTCTTCTTCCTCGCACTCTTCCTTTTGCTTCTCCATCTTCTAGTTCGCTGCCAGAAATTCACGGTTACGATACCCAATAGGGAAATGCCAAGGATAATCAGCGACCACGTCCACGCCTCTTGCATCGCTCCTGCTTCGACCGCAAAGTAGATCGCCATGGGAATCGTCTGGGTTTCGCCAGGGATATTACCTGCCAGCATTAAGGTGGCACCAAATTCGCCCAAGCTACGGGCAAAAGCCAATACCGTTCCTGCTAGAATACCGGGTAAGGCTAGCGGAAAGGTGATACGCCAAAATACGCTTTGTTCCGATGCGCCTAACGTCCTTGCTGCCCTTTCCAAGTTGGCATCTACCTGCTCGAATGCCCCCAGCGCTGTTTTATACATTAACGGGAAGGAAACCACCGCCGCTGCGATCGCGGCAGCGTACCAGGTAAAAACAATGGTGAGGTTAAGCCGTTCTAGCAATTGTCCCAAGGGACCATTCTTGCCAAACAAAAGCAGTAGCAAGAATCCCACTACAGTGGGTGGCAGGATCAGAGGCGAGACTAGAATCCCTTCGAGCGATGCCTTCCATTTGCCTTGATAGGATCTCATCCTGTAGGCAGTACCGATGCCGACAAAGAAAGTGAAAACAGTTGCAATCAGGGCTGTTTTTAAGGATATCCACAGGGGTGAGAAGTCGGAAGGCATATCTCTAGTCTAGGATTTAGCAAGCGTGAACCCGTATTTCTCAAATACACTCCTGGCAGTTCCACTTGATAGGAACTTTACATAGTTTTTAGCTACTGGGATGTTTTTGCTATTCTTAAGGACAGCAATAGGATAGACAATAGGAGAATGTAAATTCGTGGAAATTAGTTCTACTACTCTGACGCGATCGGAGATTTTGGCATCGGTAATATAGACAATACCTGCATCCGCATTACCGCTTTCCACAGCAGCAAGAACGTTACGAACTGTGTTGCCCAGAATCAATTTCGATTTTACCTGTTCGGCAATACCTAGTTTTTTGAAAACTTCTTCGCTATATTGCCCCACAGGCACGCTTCTCGGTTCGCCTACGGCAATCTTTTTGACATTGCCGCCAGCCAAGTTCCGCACGCTTGTAATCCCTAAAGTAGAATTTCTCGGCACGATCAAAGCCAGACGGTTGCCCAGTAAATTCTGGTTGGTGTCCTGTAAGATTAAACCTTTCGATTGTAAAGCGCTCATTTGTTTCGTAGCAGCAGAGATGAAAACATCTACAGGTGCACCCTGTTCGATCTGTTGCTGCAAAGCACCCGAAGCACCAAAATTATATTTTACGGCTACCGCAGGCTGAGACTTTTGGTAGATGGGTGCAATCTCTTTGAGTGCATCTTGCAAGCTGGCAGCGGCGGATACCAACAGGCTGGTATTACCTTGCGCTATAGCTGGATGTCGCTCGAAGAACTTGGTGCCGACAACTAGACTGAAGGTAAGAGCGATGCAGGCAATGAAAGTAAAAACTCGTCTTCTATTCATGATGTAGTTTGAGGTTAAGATGGAACCTAATTTATTGGATTTTACTTGGGTTTACCTAGCGTTTACGAGCAACGATGTGAAAAATATGCCAGTACTTCTCCTCACCTATGGCAGTTTTACCCAGATGTTCCTCTTCTTCCAACATTTCGATCGCGAATGACCGTAACAATTCTTCTACCTCCTTACGGCTGTGATGATTTGTAGAAGTATAAGTTGCCCAAGAATCCCTGTCTCCAAGTATCTGTCCGCAGAATCGACCTCCGGTTTTGAGCGATATTACAATTCTTGCCCACAGGCTAGGAAAGCGATCGGGAGGGCAGAATGGTAAAGAGAAGCTGGCATTGACTAGATCGACAGATGTTGGTAAGTTCGCATCTTCAAAGCGAATTACTTGAGATGCAAACTGTTTCTCTAAGTGGATGGGATCGATGTCCGGACGCAGCCGCAGCCGCGCGATCGCTTCTGCTTGCCCGTCGATTGCCAGAACGTGCCAACCGCGCCGCAGTAGCTCCACAGTGTCGCGACCTTCACCGCAACCGAGATCGACTGCAAATCGAGAATTGACTTCGCTTGCTTCAGCATCGAATCTTGCCAGTGCTGCTAAAAGCGTTTCTCTGGGCGGGCGACCTACAACAGCATTGTAATAAGCTTCCCAATCCCGTTCTAAAACCTTGCTTTTAGAATACTTGTCGTCTATCTGTGGCATGTTCTGGTATGGAATCTTTGGGCTTGCAAGCAGGAATTTAATTCATTTAATCCTACGAGAGTTAATGAAATTGTAGCAATTATACCAATTCTCAATCGGCACGTTATACAAATACTGTTTAGCTAACCCCTTTTACTTGAAGTCCGCCAAGGCTGACTTTGCTCGTGTAGCCGCGCCTGAAAGTCGCCAGACAATATTAGGGATAAGAGTCGCCAGACAATATTAGGGATAAGAGATTAGTAACTGGAGTTTAGACTAAAAAGTGGTAAAAAGCAGCCAGCCATTGCAGACTGACCGCTTGATGATGGAAGCTGAAAAGACTATAAAATCAACAGCTTCATCATGATTAGTTTGGATAAACTTGAGCAATTTCGCAAGTACACGTACGAAATTATAGGGAACGGGAGAGATGCGCTGTTCGACTTGATGGATGCGGTACTGACGAGTCGGAGTGTTTCATCGTTTGTGGAACTTTCGTTAAGCCCATTATTTCGGAGGGAGTGGTCGAGTATCTATGAAGCACTGCAAGATAGTCATCCTCCACGTGAAGACTTGATGAAGCAATACATACAGCAAATGCCGGCAGCAGAGGTGACGATATTGGCGGGCGACCATACAGCCTGGTCGCGTCCCTATGCGGTGACATTACAAGAACGCACCTACGAACATCAACCTCAACCGGGAGTAGGAAGCAAACCTGTTACGGTGGGGCAAGGATACAGCACAATTGCCTGGATTCCAGAGTCAGAAGGGAGTTTTGCCTTACCGTTGCGGCATGAGCGGATCACCAGTTTCGAGAACCCGATTCAGAAAGCCGCTAGTCAGTTACGCTTGGTTTGTGCGGAAATTCCTGGGACTGTGCTTTTCCTGGGGGATGGCGAGTATGGGTGCGCACCATTTTTGCAGCAAACAGCAGACATCCCGTGTATCAAGCTGCTCAGGCTACGCCCCAACCGGGTTCTGTATCATGCCCCAAAGGATTACGAGGGGCATGGGCGACCCCATAAGCATGGAGAGAAATTTAGCCTCAAAGACTCTGACACTTGGTCTATTCCCCAAGCAGACATCACAATTGCAGAGCCTAAACTGGGACGATTGCAAATTCGTCGATGGCCAAACCTGCACTTAAAGCAAGCCGCAGACCATCCCTTTACACTCATTCTGGTCGAACGTCTTGATATGCCTGAATCGAAACCCCTGTGGTTGATTTGGGTCGCTAAAGACGAGCCAATCTTGAGTGAGGTATGGCAAAAATATCTGCGCAGATTTGCCATTGAGCATTGGTATCGCTTGGTGCGTCAACGTCTCCATTGGACAATCCCTCAGCTTTCTACCCCTGCTCAGATGGAGACTTGGTCGGACTTGATGCCTTTACTTACTTGGCAATTGTGGCTCGCTCGTGAACTTGTCCAAGACTCCTCCTCTGCCTTGGCAGAAACCGATGACTAAATTGTCTCCTGGTCGAGTTGCAAATGCTTTTGCTTTAGTTTTGGTCAGGATTGGCTCTCCTTCCCCTGACCCTAAACCTCGCGGTAAGTCTCCAGGTTGGCCTCTTGGGAAAAAACGAACCCAACGGATTCGTTATCCTACTGTCAAAAAACGCTATGCCAAGCCCCTCAAAAAAGCTTCCGCTGCAACTGCTTAGCTCAACTTCTTCCCTTTTATCCTCTCTCTCGCTAGTTTCTATCTAGCGAGATGCTTCTTGTTGCCTTTTAGTCTAAACTCCAGTAGTAATGCACGCGACCTCAAGCGGAGACTGATAGGCTTTAGAAGGTCGCTGCTAGAAAGTTTCACCTGCTTGCGACTTGATGGCGAACTTGCAGAATTTCTGGATGTTCGTCACAGTATTCCTGAAAAGCCGTTTTCTCAGGCGGGATCGTACCTTCTTGGTAAACTGCCTCTGCCTGAATTTCCTCTACTAATTGCCAGGCATCAAGGCAGTCGGGGGCGGTAAATCCCTTGGCATTACAAGTGGATTTGGCATCCGCGATCGCTCTGGACAGTTCGCGCTTGAGCACGACAGACTTGGGATTTTCCAAGAAGTCGCCTTTATTCAGGATATCGCTCAACGAGATGATACCAATCAATCCATCTCTAATTACAGGGGCAACGTGGATGCCCGTGTTGGCAAACAACCGCGCTACATATTCCACACCCAGGTCGGGATTGACTGCGATGCAGGGTTTGGTCATAATTTCGTAGACCCGCATCTTTTCAGGATCTTTACCATAGGCAACGACTTTGTAGACGATATCCGCCTGTGTCACAATGCCGTAGGCATCTTGAGGACTGCGAGTATCCACGATGAGTGCGTGTAAATCCTTAAGCCGCATGAGCTTTATGGCTTGAGCCGCAGTTGCCGAACCAAGAATAGTGGCTACGTCCTGGGACATGATGTCCGATGCTTTCAACATAGTAATTAAACCTCCTCTCGAACAAAAATGGAATTCATAGTGAAATCAAAAACTCAATTGACTAGTTGAGTTCGTAAGGACTGTGCGCGTAACAGTTTTTAGGGCAGATGCGCGAGCAGGCTTGGCAGCCAACGCAGAGATCCGGGTTGGCAATTGTCATTACCTTGCGTTCGATTTCTTCGTCCTCTTCGTTATCTACGAATTCGCCCTCTTCATTGAGTGCTTTGAGCGCTAAAACATTGCGGCCGCATACTTTCATGCATCTGCCGCAACCGAGACATGTCGAGTAATTAATTGCCTGAACGAATTGGGGAGTCCAGGCATTGCCTCCAAGTGTCAATCCAGTTAAGTGTGTCATGGTACTTTTTCCTCCAAAATAGCTGTTAGAATTAATTCGTACTCTCAATTACATGTCGAGATTGAAATTATGCAACTAAGCGCACGTAACGCCCTCAAGGGAACGGTAAAAGCGATTGCTCCCGGTTCCGTTAATGCTGAAGTCACGATTGAAGTTGCCCCAGGTGTGGAAGTAACCTCGATTGTTACAAAGTCCTCAGTTGAGAAACTAGGACTTGCAGTGGGCAAGGAAGCCTACGCAGTTATCAAAGCATCAGATGTCATGGTTGCCATAGATTGAGTGCCCTAAAACTCATGAGGGAGAAATGGGGTGGCTGTCAAAAACGCGAACGTAAATAGCGCGCGCTAGCTGTTCCTCAAGTACCAAGCTTTTCTGTCCTGCCTTAACCGTGAAGGCAGGATATCGTTTTTCCAGAGTGATGGAAGTTCCTGGCGCAATTCCCATCGCCTCTAACTTTTGCACGACGCGATCGTCGTTACTTCTAACTTTGTTGACGATACCTTCTTCTCCAGGGTGGAGAAGTTGCAAAGAAGAACCGGAAACAGTAAAGGCTTTGGCAAACATAAGGATTATCTCCACGATCTTAAAGATCGATTTTGCAGTTACAGTTCGCTGACAAACTTTAGACTAAGTAGGCTTCTTGATGGGTGCGGATGACGCAATTGGAGCGAGGGTAGGAGACGCACAGGAGGACGAATCCCTTTGCGATCTGCTCGTCGTCCAGAAAGACCTGCTCGGATTGATCGATTTCTCCCTCAACCACTTTGGCAACACAGCTAGAACAGGAACCGGATTGACAGGAAGAAGGTAATTCGATATCTTGCTCTTCCGCCGCCTTGAGGATGGTTGTATCCTCATCGACTGGAATCGTAATATCGAGTCCTCTCTTCTTATTGATTAGCTGCACCTGGTAAGTAGCCATGGTTCTTCCCTCCAAGATCGATAATTATTAGGGTTGACTTACTGTCTCGCTTAGATACATCGGTTAGATCTTTCCGTTGGTTTAGCTGCACTTAACTGCTTCAGGCGTGCAGTCTCCTGCTTTGAAGGATTGCCCGCAACCACAGGATTCAGTCGCGTTAGGGTTAGAAAACTTAAACCCACTCTGCGTTAGCCCTTCAACGTAGTCTATTACTACTCCCTCTAGAAGCGGTGCGCTTTTGGCATCGACGTAGATTCGCAATTTGCCCTGTTCCACTAGCAGGTCTTCTGGCTTAGGCGTACTGGTAACATCTAAGGCATATTGATAGCCACTACAGCCGCCATCGGTTACTGAAACGCGGATACCTCGCTGTGATGGATCTGCAGTTTTGGCAGAACCCTGGAGAAACTTACGCAGTCTGAATTCTGCTACTTCGGTTAATGTTAGGGTCATAGAACCTCCTGAATAAATGGATAGATTTTGGGATTAAGATAGATTTGCATGGATGACTCGGTGATGTCCGAGCATATGCGGGGCGATCGCAGTAACTTATCTAAACCACTCCTGCCGTTTTAGGTGAGTTTTGCCTTACAGCAATTTGCTTCACGCTACCTCTAACGTCTCGCAACCCCACGCGCAGCTCCCTGGAGATCCTGCCGCAAACAGGGCAATCAGGATCGTGGTAGGAGTGGCGTTTGGCAAAGTCCGCACTGCCCAAGTCCATAGTGAGCAACTGCGAGAACAGTGGCTTGCCCAAGCCGGTAATCAGCTTGATTGCTTCCAGGGCAGTTAGGCAAGCTAACGCGCCGGAGACTGCACCCAGAACGCCGAAGCCACGCCGATCCCAATCGGGTTTTTCGGGGAAAAGGCAGGATAGGCAAGGAGTCTTGCCAGGTACGATGGTCGTGAGATACGCCTCCATACCATTCATCGCAGCTTCGATCGCGGGCTTGCCTGCCTTCACGCACGCAGCGTTGAGCAGATCGCGCTCTATAAAGTTGTGGGCGCAGTCGAGGGCAAGATCGGCAGATGCAACTAGTGCATCTGCATTCTCTGGCGTGACATATTCGGCGATCGCTTCCACCTGGATGTCTGGATTGATGCTTAATAGAGTCTCTCGGGCTTTGTAGACCCTTGGTTGACCGACCCAATCGTCAGTCATGAGAATTTGGCGATTCATATCGTCCAATCTCAAGTCGCCACCGCGCACGAGAATCAAGCGTCCGACCCCAGCCACAGCAAGATAGAGCGCCGCCGTACCGCCCAATCCTCCCACGCCCGTAACCAGAACAGTCGCCGACTTTAACTGCTGCTGTGCGATCTCGCCGAAACCGGGAAGCATAATTTGGCGGCGATAGCGCTCCAATTCAGTGGGTGTAAGGTCTAACATGTGATTTCTCCTGGGTTCTCCTGACATCCTCTAGGCTCTAGGCTAGGGTTTCGCAGTTGGCATCGACTTCGGCATCGACTTCAGCATCAATTTCCGAGAGCAGCACTACGTTAGCTGGCTTCTGCTGGAATACTTTAAATAGCTTTTCGTCAACGGCAGTGGAACTGAGAAACACCTCATAAGCCTGCTGAAAAGCCAGTCGATATTGCTCGAATTTTTGCTCTGCGCTCGGGTTAGCAGCATCGATCTCTTTCATGCTCTGCGAAAATTTTCGCAAAATATGCAGGCGATTGACGTTTACCACTTGAGGATCGTAAGGGAGTTGAAAGAAGTCGAAATACTCTTCAGCATCTACGAGAGTTTTGAATTTAGCGAAATCCCAGGTCATCTTTGTGTCTCCAGTGCAGCTAGTTGTTGTTTCATGGCATCTAATTGGCAGTAAATGTCGTAAGTGGTGGCTGCTAGCTCCATAAGTTGCTTGTAGTTCGCTGGCAACCCTTCTGCTAGATCGTGCAGATCCATCTTGAGTTGACCTGCCTTACTATTGAGGCGTTTGATCTCAGTTTTGAGTCGAGTAATATCTTGCTCGCGTTCATCAACTGCGATCGCATCCGTTACTTGCACCATAAATTTCTCCCATTAGAGTCTGACAACTTCAGGATGGCTCTCAACCATGGCAATACCAGCTTGGGTTAGCTTCTCACCCTCGGCTGCTAGCTTCTCAGCGGAATCAAAGCCAAAGCGCTGGGCATCTCTGAGCGTACGGGTTACGACCAGAAGGCGACCGCTGAAAACGAGCGCCCAACCAAAGCCTTCGTGGCTTAGATCGACAACAACTTGGGATAACGTGCCAGTTGCTTGTTCGATGCGGGCAGCGATCGCGCGATAAAAAGCTAAAATCCTTGCCTTGGTAACTGGATCGACATCGCCCTCAACAGAAATTTGACGTTTCTTTTCACGACTGACAATAAAAGGCTTGAGTACCAATTCATCCGACCAGTCGCGATAAACGCCGTAATGATCTTGAGCGCGAATCTGTCTTGCCAGTTCTTTCAGAAATGGCGTGTCGTAAATTTCCGATAAAGTTGCTGTCGTTTGGGTAGGTGTGGCAATCATACTAGTTCTTTCTCCAGTTCTTCTTCAAAATTTGATGTCTTCTGTTGCTGAAGGGCTTTACGCAGCCAGGGTGGTGGGCTGCCCTTCAGTGTCTGCACCATTTTGTCAAGGACATCGGTAATGCGATCGTTTTCCGATGGTGCTTTGATAGGCGTGATGCGCTTGTTAATCAGGCGGGCTGCGGCACTACCACCGATCGCGGAGACGTAAACGATCGTGCAACCGGCCAAAGCCTCTAGCTTAGGAAGTAGCTTATCTTCATTCCCATCCTCTTGCAGATCGCCAGCGAATTCTAAGGTCTCCAGGAATTCGTATCTTTCGGCAGTTACTTCGTAAACTGCAATTTGCTTTGCCCAGCCAAAGTGGGCATTGATATGAATTCCGTCTTCTGTAGTAAATGCAATTTTCATTTCTCTCCTCCTAGATCGATCGTTCCAGCACTTTTCAATTGAGAACAGTTTTTATTTTGGGGGTGAAGGGGTTTCACTCTTTACTTGGGGGCGCAGTCCCCACCCCCCAATCGTTCCGAATCTGAAAACCGCTATAGTCATTTACAAAGGTTCAATCACCTCAATGCTTTGCCATCGCCTCCTCTCTTTCTAATAAAAGATTGCCGATATCGAATAGAATCTGTACCGTGCCGCGATAGCCCACAGTACAGCGCTGGCCGTTGCCCAAGCGATCGTGGATGGGTATGCCCATTCGATACAATGGGATATCTAGCCTTCGCGATATCTCCGCACCGTGCGAATTAGTAATCAGCAAATCCGCTCCTGCCGCCAGATCCTCAAAATCTCCCAAATCGCCAACAGTAACTGTTTCTATTGGGAGTTTTTCGAGTAAGGGCGATCGCGTTGGCACGATGGCAGTCTGAATTTTTGCTCCCATCGAAGTCAGCCAGTGGGTCATGGTCGCAAGCTGGTCTGATTCCAGTGCCAGAGCTACGCGCTTGCGACCAAAATAGAAGTGCGCGTCCAGCATGGCATCTTGCAGTTGGCGGCGCTGGCGACAGTATTTCTCAGGCACGCCGATCTGATTCAGTCGTAATAACTGCGCGATCAGATTATCCGTCGCTTCCAATCCCGTTAGCTGCGACAGCACCTCGTAGGGCGTGCCAAACCGTTGTTGCAGGATTTCCGCTGCGGGTCGCATGCTATCGCCCAGTGCCAGCGTAAATGCCGACTGTCCCAAACTGCGAAGTTGAGCCAGAGTCGTGCCGCCCGTGGTCGTCGCGCTGAAGTTTTCGCCTAAATGACCGTCTAAGGAACCGGACAGATCGGGAACTACAACAGGCACGAGACCGAAGTCCGTCACGATATCTTTGATTTCCTGGAGATCGCCAGGGGTAAATTGAGAGCCTGCTAGAATCGACACCTGACCGTGATTAATTTCTCCTGCCTCGGGCAGCGATCGCACCATGCTTTCTACAGCAGCGGCGAAACCTTCTTGCAACGCCCCTTTAAAGTCGGGTGTAGAAACGAAGATAATTGGTAGCTCGTCTAACTCGGGGTGGCGACCGCGAATGCTCTTCAATATGCCATCCATGTCATCGCCTCTCGTCTCCGTCAGTCCGGTCGTACACAAACCGATGATTTCCGGTTTCGCCTTGGCAACTAGAGTTAGAATAGCTTGCTCGATATTATCTTCGCCGCCCAGGATAGTCGTTACTTCCGTCATGGCGGTAGTAGACATGGGAATTGCTTCGCGGAAGTGCCGCACCAGGGTTACTTTAGCGAAGGCAGTACACCCTTGCGAGCCATGAAACAGCGGCATCATACCTTTTAATCCCAAGAATGCCAGAGAAGCTCCCAGGGGTTGGCTGAGTTTGAGCGGATTAATAGCAACTGACTTTTTGTGACTGGTAACTGTAGCCATTAGACCGCCTCCTGTTCCCACGGTGCTGGTTTGCGAACTTGTGCCCATATGGGGCTATAGAGAGCCTCGTCGAGTTCTCTCGCCATCTCCACCATGCCAGCATAGCCAGCGTAGGGATGGTGGCGTTCTTGATTGATGTCGAGGAAAGGAATGCGTGCTTTCAGGGCGGTATACTGGTTGCGACCGCCAGCGATCAGCATATCGGCTTTGGTCTGTGCCACCACTCGCAATAGCTCTTGGGCGTTGCCTTTTTCCATCATGATGCCGTCTTTGCCTAGCAACTCTCGAATGCGAGCTTTGTCTTCTTCCGTACTTTTCTTGGTACTGGTAGCCACCACTTCCATACCCAGATCCTTCGCGGCTGAGATAATCGACCAGCTTTTGACACCACCCGTATACAGTACCACTCGCTTGCCTTTGAGTCTGGCTCGATAGGGAGCTAAAGCGCGATCGAGGGCAGCCTCTTCCTCTGCGATCAACTGCTCCGTGCGTGCTTGCAAATCGGCATCGCCAAGTTTTAGGGCGATATTGCGCAGACAGCGATTCATATCTTCAACACCGTAGAATGACTCTTCGATGTAGGGAATGCCGTAGCGTTCTTCCATCTTCCTCGCCATATTGATCAGCGCTTTCGAGCAGATCATAATATTGAGTTTGGCACGATGGGAAGCGCAAATGTCCCGATAGCGCCCGTCCCCAGTGATTTTTGCCAGTACGCGAATGCCCAGCTTCTCAAACAAGGGCAGGACGCTCCACATTTCTCCCGCAATGTTGTATTCGCCAATCAGGTTGATGTCGTAGGGGGTGGTAAATTCAGGTTCGACAGTACCTACAACGTATTCCAGTAGCGCTTCCCCACCAACGCGGTTGCCCAGGTTTTTGCTCCCAATAAAGCCTGGAGAATTCACGGGAATGACAGGAATGCCTGTTTTCTGAGCCGCAGCCTGACAAACCGCATCCAGATCGTCACCGATCAAGGCTGTAACGCAGGTGGAATAGACGAATACGGCACTGGGTTGATATCGCTCCTGCACTTCCAGAATACTCTTGTACAGTTTCTTTTCACCGCCAAAGATAACGTCGTTCTCGCTCAAATCTGTCGTGAATCCCATCTTATACAGGTGAGACCCGGACGAGAGACTACCCCGACTGCCCCAGGAATTCCCCGCACAGGCGATCGGACCGTGGACTAAATGCGCGGCATCTGTAATCGGAACCAGAGCAATAGAAGCGCCATCGAAAGCGCAGCCACCCTGTGCGGCACCAGGTTGAGCCTGCTGTTGGCAAGCCTTATTCTTTTTGCCGCCTTCATGCTTGTGGTGATTGTGCGAACAACCTGGCTCTGTGAGTAATTCCTTAATCTTTCCTGCGGTCATTTTCATGGCTACTAGTTCCAGTTAGTTACGAGTTAAGTGATGTATTGCGTAACATTCTCTCCACATTCCTCTGAGAGATAGGTTATGCTGCGCAGGCGCAACGCCACAACTTCTTCATAAAGGGGATTAATCCGGCAAAGAGCTGGGATATGAATCGTACGACCGAATATGCTAACGTCCCTTTCAAAGGGGCAACGAGAAGGGACGATCTGACAAATCAGGCGGGCAGTTTTTGCATCCTTAATTGCTATACCATTCATCCAATTGCGTATGGGGAATAGAGGATCGCGGATTGCTTCGATTACCTGAGGCAATCGGTATTGGAACTGTAAGAGAGGGATATCTGCCATAGGGAGAACCTCCAAGAAAGGTGAAGGTTGGACTCGCTTTGCATCTCACGTCTGGGAGTAATACCACCCACTCTTGGGAAGAGCATATACCGATTGGCTTCGCGATATAAGCTAGTGTCAGCGTTATCGCAGAGAATGGGTGGGTAGGTGCAAACGGAGATGCGTAAAGAGCAAGAATAGCGGATGAAGGACGAGCGACGTAACATCCTCCATCCCTATCTATCTCGCTAGCGAATTAGATCGTAGGAGATATCTGTTTTTGCTGGCACGATCGTTTTGCGATCTAGCTCTTCCAGTATCGTGTTGATAGTCCAGTTAAGCAGGTTGATCGCGCCTTGATACCCAAGCGTGGGATAGCGATGCAGGTGATGGCGATCGAAGATGGGATAGCCAATCCGCGCTAGGGGTGTATGGGTATCGCGCCATAGGTACTTACCGTAGGAGTTACCGATCAGCAGATCCACAGGCTCGGTAAACATGAGCGATCGCATGTGCCACAGATCCTTACCACCCCAGACAGTTGCACCCTGACCGTAAGGACTGGATGCCAACAGAGCCTTCGCTTCTGCTTCAAACTCAGGGTTGGAATTTGTAACCACAATGTGTACTGGCTCTCCTCCCAATTCCAGCAGGAAACTCAACAGACCCATGACCAGGTCGGGATCGCCGTAAAGGGCAATGCGTTTGCCGTGAATCCATGCCTGAGAATCGGTCATGGCATCTATTGCTTTACCCCGTTCGATTTCCAGTTCGCGTGGAATTGGCTTGCCAGTCAACTCTGACAGGGCGGTTAAAAATTCATCGGTACCGCGAATGCCAAAGGGGCGATATACGGCAGTCTTCTGCCCCCACTCTTTATTGATATAATCCCGAGTCTTGGTGGTGGAGTAGCTTTGCAAGGCGATCGTTGCCTCAGCATTGATCGAATCTGCTGCCTCTTCCAAGGTTGTATTTCCCTGGTACATGATAAACTCACCTTCGTTGGGCGAATCGAATGTCGTCGAGTTTTCTGCCAGGATGGTGTTATCTATACCAAACAGCGACAGAATCCTCTTTAACTCGCGATTATTGTTGACGTAGGTGTCAAAACCAGGAATGAAGTTCAACTTGCCGTTGGTTGTCTCTTTCTTTTTACCTTCCGTGAGCGTTGTGAGAATGCCCTTCAGCATATTGTCGTAACCCGTGATGTGGGAGCCGACAAAGCTAGGTGTATGGGCGAAGGGAACTGGAAAGTCTTCAGGAATCGATCCTTTCTCCTTCGAGGTCTTGATAAAGGCGCTCAAGTCGTCGCCGATGACCTCAGCCATGCATGTAGTGCACATGGCAATCATCTTGGGCTTGTAGAGGCTGTAGGCATTTGCCAAGCCATCAATCATATTTTGTAGCCCGCCGAATACCGCCGCATCTTCAGTCATGGAAGAAGAAACTGCCGAGAAAGGCTCCTTAAAGTGGCGGGTTAGATGGGTGCGGAAGTAGGCAACACAGCCCTGCGAACCATGTACGAAGGGTAGCGTTCCTTCAAAACCGGAGGCGGCAAAGATTGCTCCCAGGGGCTGACAGGCTTTAGCTGGGTTGATGGTTAAGGCTTCGCGAGCAAAATTCTTTTCGCGATAGTCCCAACCCTTTGTCCATTCTGCTACCCGTGCTATTTCTTCTGGGCTGTGCTTGGCTTCAAACTCCTTCTTGACCTCAAATAGTTCCTGATACTCTGGTTGATGGAAGAGGTCGACGTGATCCTTGATCTTTTCTACATTCTGAGCCATGGTTTTTCTCCATTCATAAATTTTGGCGATCGCGCTAATAGCACTTTTCGGTTGTGAAGGGTGTTTATGGGGCGAAGGGATAGAATCCCTTCTTAAGGGCATAGCCTCCAATAACCCCTGCTTTTCAGGTTGAAAACTGCTATGGAAGCAAGGAAGAGGTAAAGAATGAACTAGAATTTTCTCTGCCGCCCCTTGCCTCCAAGCTCTCTATGCGGCTGCTTCGGCTTTCTTCCACGGAGCCTTGACCAAACCCCAGGTAGGGCTGTTCAGGGCTAAATCCATATCCCTGGCGAAGATGGCAAAACCATCGTAGCCGTGATAAGGGCCGGAATAATCCCAGGAGTGCATCTGGCGGAATGGTAGAGCCATCTTTTGGAAGACGTACTTTTCTTTAATGCCAGCAGCAATCAGGTCTGGTTTCAGTTTCTTGGCGAAATCTTCAAATTCGTAACCAGAAACGTCATCGTAAATGATCGTGCCATCATCTACGTATTCGGCAGTGCGCTTGTAGTCGTCATTGTGCCCAAATTCGTAACCAGTTCCAATCACCTTCATCCCTAAGTCCTTAAAGGCTGGGATGACGTGACGCGGGCGCAAGCCACCAACCATCAACATCACGGTCTTGCCTTCCAAACGAGGGAGATACTTGGCAATGATGGCATCACTCTGGGCTTGGTATTTAGCAATTACTCGTTCGGCTCCTTCTTGGATCTTCTCGTCAAATTTAGCGGCGATCGCTCGCAGTGACTCTGCAATGTGAGTAGGCCCGAAGAAGTTAAACTCCAACCAGGGAATACCGTAGGTTTCCTCCATGTGACGGCAGATGTAATTCATCGACCGATAGCAGTGGATGAGGTTGAGTTTCACCTGCGGTGTAAGTAGCACTTCGTTTAGAGTGCCATCACCTGAGAATTGTGACACGACGCGCAATCCCATTTCTTCCAGCAAGATGCGAGAAGACCAGGCATCACCACCGATATTATAATCGCCGATTACTGCTACGTCGTAGGGGCCAGGTTCAAAGTTGAGCGATCCGTCTTTTGCCATTTTATCGGCGATCGGAAGTACCCAGTCGCGCACCGTGTCGTTAGCAATGTGGTGTCCGAGCGATTGGGAAACACCACGGAAACCTTCACAACGTACGGGTACGACGGGCTTGCCAATTTCTTTGCTGGCTTTCTTGGATACAGCTTCGATATCATCGCCGATCAGACCAACGGGACATTCTGATTCAATTGTGATGCCTTTGTTGAGAGGGAAGAGTTCTTCCATTTCGATAAGCAGCTTAGCTAGTTTCTTATCGCCGCCAAAGACAATGTCGCGTTCTTGGAAGTCAGAGGTAAATTGCATCGTACCGAATGTATCAACGCCTGTGGTGCCGATGTAGTAGTTGCGACGACCAGACCAGGAGTAGTAGCCACATCCCACAGGTCCGTGACTGAGGTGAATCATGTCTTTAACAGGCCCCCAAACCACACCTTTCGCACCAGCGTAGGCACAGCCACGGGTAGTCATCACGCCTGGCAGCGATTTGATATTGGACTTAACACCACAGTCGGATTTTCCCTCTTCATAGACGTTCAGGTGCTTTTCTCGCTTCTTAGCACTCTTCTCAGGATAAGCCTCTAAGACTTCCTTAATAACCGCTTTCTTTTCATCAATATTCAATGTCATAGCTTCCTCTCCGATTGATATAACTGAGGGGCAGGGGGTGGGCTATAATACAGCCCACCCGAGTGGGAATACAGTACTTACCTAGACAACTGCAACTTCTGCTGCTGTCTTGCCAACTAGATGCTCGAATTCCTTGTCATCGCCAAGGATACCGAATTCCACAAGTAGCTCTTCCAATTCATCCATAGAGATAGGAGTCGGAATGGTGAGATTCGTGTTTTCCTTGATTTTCTTGGCAAGCGTGCGATATTCGTCTGCCTGTGAGTGGGTGGGATTGTATTCAATCACAGTCATGCGACGCAGCTCTGCATGTTGCACCACGTTGTCGCGTGGGACGAAGTGGATCATTTGCGTGTTCAGACGCTTCGCCAGGGTTTCGATTAATTCGACTTCTCGATCGACTTTGCGGCTGTTGCAGATGAGACCGCCCAAGCGCACGCCACCAGAGTGAGCGTATTTGAGAATGCCTCGGGCAATGTTGTTGGCTGCATACATTGCCATCATTTCACCAGAGGTGACAATGTAGATTTCTTGAGCTTTTCCTTCGCGGATTGGCATGGCAAATCCACCGCAAACAACGTCGCCCAATACGTCATAGCTGACGAAGTCAAGATCTTCGTAGGCACCATTTTCTTCAAGGAAGTTAATGGCAGTGATGATCCCACGACCGGCACAGCCAACCCCTGGTTCTGGACCGCCAGATTCAACGCAGCGGACTCCCTTGTAACCAGTTAACAGTACTTCTTCAATTTCCAAATCTTCTACAGCACCGCGTTCGGCTGCTAAGTGAAGAATTGTGGTTTGCGCTTTACTGTGTAACATCAAACGGGTGGAATCTGCTTTCGGGTCGCAGCCTACAATCATGATGCGCTCGCCTTGTTCAGCTAGACCAGCGATTGTATTTTGGGAGGTTGTGGACTTGCCGATACCACCTTTACCGTAGAATGCGATTTGACGCAAGGACATAGTATTTATTCTCCTGAGTGAAATTTGGGTTTGCTTGACAGAAAAATTGGTCTAGTGATTCGCCGTCGCTCTTAATACGAATCTCACATTACTTCCATTGTTTTGATACTGGCGGCGATCGCTCGCCACACAACCCAGGTTGGGTTGAACTAAAAGTAATAGGTTTCATAATAATCAAGGTAGTGAATGAATTTAAACAGCTTCAACTACTAGAGTGGGCAGGACTCGCTCCTGCAATCGAGCTTCGATCGCGCCTTTCAGAGTTGCCGTGCTGCTAGGACAGGAACCACAGGCACCTTTGAGAATCACTTTGACGCGATCGCCCTCTACATCGTAGAGTTCCACATCGCCACCATCGGCAACCAGGAGAGGACGCACTTCCTCTTGTATGACCTTCTGGATCAGAGAGATCTTCTGGATTGTGGTTAGAGGAGGCGCAACTCTGGTTAGAACTGCTCCCTCACCTTCTTTCTCTGCTCTATAGGCCACAGTTAGATTCTGCCTTTCTTGCTCTATCTGTAATGACTCCATCTGCACTGCTGCAATTAGATCGTCAATATCAGCCAGGCAAGATCCGCAACCTCCACCTGCTTTGACATAATTTGTCACCTGCTCGGCAACAGTCAGGTTGTTCTCTGCAATAACGCGCTTAATCTTAGTTTCGCTAATGCCAAAGCAGGTACAGACCAGGGCACCATCATCGTCCTCATGGGTATCGAGAGGGATGCCGCGATAGGTAAAGATCGCTGCTTCCAAAGCTTCCTGTCCCATCACCGAACAGTGCATTTTCTCTTCTGGCAATCCGCCTAAAGCTTCAGCTATTTGCCGATTTGTGATTTTGAGGGCTTCATCCAAGGTTTTGCCTTTCACTAATTCGGTTAGAGCGGAAGAGGACGCGATCGCGCTAGCACAGCCAAAGGTTTGAAAGCGCGCGTCGAGAATGATGTTTGTGGCTTCATCAACTTTAAGGTGCAATCTGAGCGCATCGCCGCAGGCTATGCTACCCACCTCGCCAGTTACGATTTTTACGCCAGATTCGGGTTCTCCCTCGAACAACCCCTGGTTTTTGGGATTGTAGAAGAAATCCATTACTTTCTCAGTATAGTCCCACATAATTCAATTCACCAGTTATCAGTTTATTAGTTATCAGTTATTCAGTAGTTGTTTGTTCGCGATCGGGGATGAGATTCAGCGATTTGAGTTGCTTTAATTTTTTCACCGATCGCTGGTTGCCATTTACTGGAGTACTAGAGCTTGCCCTCGATCTTGCAGCCACTCTGCTTCATCGCTATTGAATGGAGAGAGGGCGCGCAGGCGATCGACGATCTGAGGCATCACCTCTAAGACTGTATCGATCTCTTCGGCTGTGGTATAGCGAGAGAGACTGAAACGAATAGAACCATGCAGGATGGTGTATGGCAATCCCAATGCTCTGAGGACGTGGGAAGGCTCTAGAGAACCCGAAGTACAAGCTGAACCAGAAGAAGCACAGATCCGGTATTTATCTAGCGACAGCAGTACTGCTTCTCCTTCAATATACTTGAAGCCAATGTTGGTAGTATTTGGCAGTCTCTGCGTGGGATGCCCGTTAACCTGACAGTTAGGAATGGTAGCGAGAAGACCTTGTTCGAGGCGATCGCGCAACCTTCCTTCGCGATCGATATCCCAGAGATAGGAAGTTGCCAGTTCTGCTGCTTTACCCAAAGCAACGATACCCGCAACGTTCTCCGTACCTGCTCTTCTACCTCTCTCCTGATGGCCGCCTACAAGTAGGGGACGGAATCTCACACCACGGCGCAAGTACAGAGCCCCAATACCTTTAGGAGCGTGGAGCTTGTGGCCTGAAAACGCTAGTATATCAACCGTACTGGTTTTCATGTCCAGGGGGATTTTCCCTACTGCCTGCACGGCATCGACATGAAAGAGGATGCCGCGTTCTTTGACTATTTGCCCTACTTGCTCGATGGGAAAAATCACACCTGTTTCATTGTTGGCGTACATGATGGAAACGAGAGCAGTATTTCCCGTGAGGGAGGCTTCTAGCTCTGCTAAATCTAGCTGTCCTTTCTCATCTACTGAGAGATAGGTGACAGTATAGCCCTGCTTTTCTAGAAGCTTGCAGAGATTGAGTACGGAAGCGTGCTCCACTTGTGTGGTTACAATATGTCGCTTGTTGGGATTAGCAGCTAATGCAGCGCGAATCGCGGCATTATTGCTTTCCGAACCGCAACTGGTAAACACGATCTCCGATGGTTCGGCACCGATGAGAGCTGCAACCTGAGATCGCGCCTCACTCACTACTCGACCAACTTGCCCACCGAAGGTATGCATGCTGGAAGGATTGCCATAGTAACGGATCAAGTACGGCAACATTGCCTCTAGTACGTCATCGTCCACTCTCGTAGTGGCGTTGTTATCGAGATAAATCACGCTCATGCTTGCACCTCTGTATTAGTGGCTTTGTAGTTCGTGTTAGACTGCCGGTTGTTGGATCGTTCTGAGTCTTTTCACCAGGCGAGCGTAGGTAGTAAACCATGATTCCCAATAGTCATTGGAGTCCCTGGGATAGATGTCCTGGTTGGGAATGATGTTTTCATCATCGAAGATGGAAACACAGCGATCGCCACTGAGAAATGCCGACCCGCACATCCGTACAGCACTGCCCTTGCAACCATTACAAAGTTCGCGATCGATACAATAGTGATGGTTAAACCGTTTGATAGCTTGGGTGGGACATTGCGCTTGACAGCTTTCCCAAGAGATGTACTGATTCCTAGTCGTGTAAGGCATGACTAAACTCCTTTTAGCTCTTTACAGATCCTGTAGTTGTTCCTTCAAAAGTCGATCTTGTTCTAGATCTTGCAGAAACTGTTCGTAGAAATCGCGAGCAGCTTTTTCAATTACGTCGTAGGCTTCGACCGGCTCTAGTCCTGCTGCCCGCAATTCTGTCTGCGGACAACTGCCAATCTTGGAAGCTATGACAGCCCGACAATCAGAGATTGTCTTAATGATATTTTCTAGAGTTGCTTCCTCTCCATATCCACTTTGGCAATAGTGGTCGACCTTACGGTGCCCGACAAAACGAATATTATTGACATCCACTTCGTAGATTTGGAATTCTTTAGCGTGACCGAAGTGCTGGTTGACGATACCGCCGCCTTTTGTCGCCACTGCCACCATGATTTTGGGACTGTTCTCTGTTGCAGAGCGATCGCCCGATCCTCTTTTTGCTTTGGCTTTGACAGACTTCAGATCGTCTTTAAACTGCTCAATACCAGCATGAACCTCTTTACGCACTTCAACGTCGTATTCAGGAGCCATCTCCATGAATTTCTCTTTGGTAAATTCTTGACTGCGGTCTTCTCCTAACAGTCCCACTGCATCTGCGCGGCACTGGCGACAGTGACGCATCATATTCATATTGCCCGAGCAACTGTCTTGCAATTCCTTTAGCTCTTTTGGCGTAGGTCCTCGTTGTCCAGTAAGGCCAAAGTGAGTGCCGTGCTCTGGAGCAGAAATTAGAGGCATGATGTTGTGGAGGAAAGCACCGTGCGAACGAATTACTTCATTGACTTCAGCCAGGTGCTTGTCGTTGATGCCCGGAATCATTACCGAGTTAACTTTGCAAAGGATATCTGCCTCTTTAAGGGCTTGCAATCCTTCCATTTGACGTTCGTGGAGAATTTTAGCAGCTTCTACACCCGTATGGCGTTTGCGATTGAAGCGCACCCAAGGGTAGATCTTTGCACCAATCTCCGGATCTACCATATTGATCGTGATCGTAACGTGATCGACATTTAGTTGTTTGATCCGATCTACGTGGTCGGTTAGTGCCAGGCCATTTGTTGATAGGCACAGCTTGATATCTGGTGCTTTATCTGCAATTAGTTCAAAGGTGCGGAAAGTTTTTTCGGGATTAGCCAGTGGGTCTCCAGGGCCAGCAATACCTAAGACGCTCATTTGAGGAATTTTGCCGGCAATTACCAATACTTTATGAGCCGCTTCTTCTGGAGTTAAAAGCTCGCTCACAACTCCAGGACGACTTTCGTTCGCGCAGTCATATTTGCGGTTGCAGTAATTGCACTGAATATTACAAGCCGGTGCGACAGCAACGTGCATGCGAGCGTAGTGATGATGGGCTTCTTCGCTATAGCATGGATGTTTTGCAATCCGCTCTTTTAGTCTTTCATCTAGCCCTTCTGTTTTAGTGCCGCAGCCTGAAGAGGCACAACCGCTGGTTTTCTTCTCAGCTTCAGTTGAAGATACGTTTATGCCAGACTTTGCTAGCAAATCTAGCGCTGATGTTTTTTCTGTAGCTTGCATTGAATTCCCTTGAGTAATGTGGACGACACCGCAGTGATGCAAGTGAGGGCATCTAAACACTTCAGCTACCAGGACGCAATTGAATATTGTTCTGTATTGAAGACTAAGTGTTCGAGCGGCTTGTTAAGTAGGTTATATCAGTAGGCCAATGAAGGGAATTTCCAAGAGCGCAAATCAGAGTTATTGATATATTAAGGATGTACTCAATAGATAAAATCTTTGACCTGCAAGCATTCCAAAAATATTTTGGGATAAGGGTACTGGTATTTTTGCGAATGGGTTCTAGTATTTTCGCATGGGGGGGCTTGCATTTCTGTACTCAGGCAAAACCCAGTCCTAGCATAGATTTGACTGGATTTTCATGCATCTCTCGCAAATCGCGATTTAGTACTCAAAATAAGGAAAAGACTGGAGCAGACTCACTTAATTTCTACTCCAGGGAAGATACAGAAAATTTTTCTGTATCTAAAATAGCACTTTTTGAATTTAATGCAAGAAAATTTTTGAACTTTTGATGACAGACCGTATCAACCTCAAACTTCAGAGAAGTTATAAAAATATTTTCTGTATCTAATGTAGCATTTTGGGAACTTAAGTGTTAAAGTAGAACCGTTTGATTGAGACCTGGTATATGTTGCTACAAACCTACTAAAAAATATTCCATAAAGCAAGTATGTGAGTACATTTTTAATCTTCTCAAAACAGATATAAAGAAAATGTTAAGCCCTTATCTGGTATGGGTTAGGGGATGAGTACATAAATACTCGTACCCTCACCTCCAAATACCTGTATCTCAAGTGTAAAATACTCGTACCCCCACCCAAAAAAATTCTCAAAAGCTTGATATTTTTGATTTGAGAAGCTTTGAGTACATTCTTAATAATTCTAATATCTTCAATCGAACCCAACGATCGCAATCGCAGCGGTGCCACCTGATATAAGCAGTAATAGCTATTTATACTGCACTTACACCGCAATTCCATGTCACATCCTAATCTCGTCGCCAGTCCCAGTACATCTGCAACTAACTCTATGACAGAGAGTGGGGTGAATCGTATTTATTCACTCATGGATGATATTGACTTTGGCGATCGCATAGAGTCGGAAACTAATTCCCTACTCTCTACGGTCAAGACATTGCTGGTAGATTTTCGTATTATCTTTAAACGCGATCCCGCTGCCAAGAATTGGCTGGAAGTACTGTTCTGCTATCCAGGGCTGCATGCCCTGTTTATGCATCGCATTGCCCATTGGTTGCATAACCTCAGCATACCATTCATGCCGCGCTTGATGTCTCACCTCGCCCGCTTTTTGACAGGCATCGAAATTCATCCCGGTGCCAAAATTGGGAGGGGTGTATTTATCGATCATGGTATGGGTGTCGTGATTGGAGAAACTGCGATCGTGGGAGATTTCGCGCTAATCTACCAGGGAGTAACCCTCGGTGGCACTGGCAAAGAAAGCGGTAAACGCCACCCTACCATCGGCAGGCATGTGGTTGTGGGTGCAGGAGCAAAAGTCTTAGGCAATATTCATATTGGCGATCGCGTCCGCGTAGGTGCTGGCTCCATCGTATTGCGGGACGTACCGACTGACTGCACGGTAGTGGGCGTACCGGGTCGCAATCTCTGCCGTTTGCCCGAGCGTTTTTGTCCGCTCGAACACGGACAAATGCCCGATGCCGAAGCTAGTGTAATTCGCGCCTTATTGGAACGGGTTGAACAGCTAGAGCGACAACTGCAAACCCTAACTAATGAGAAGAATTGAGGTGATCGCGATGTTTCAGCCTTCTGATTCTAATGCCCTGGTTGGTCAAATTGTCAAAATTGCACGGAGCGATCGCTGGCAGGTTTATCGTCGCTTGCAAGAGTTAACGATTCCCTGTTGGTGTCCGTCGGACGGCTCGCTATGGGTAGAGATAAATCATAGTATTGCTGCCATTCTAGTTCGCAGCACGATCGAGCAATTTACGGCCTCGCGCCAAGAATTGGTGGATTGGCTAGAACGCTGTTGGGATGCTGAAGCAACGTGATGCGTGCTTCCCTCATTAATCGCTAGATCGACAACTATAGCGGTTTTCAGATGAAAACGAGAAGGGGGTTGGGGGCGTTGCCCCCAAGAAGGGGAGGCAGGGCGGTCTTGGGGGTTCCCCGCTAGAGCCACTGCCGTGTGGCACCCCTTCACCCCGTCAATAAAACCCGTTCTCAATTGAAAAACGCCATATCACTTCAACTATCAAAGGAGAAAACGATGACCCAGTTAACGTTTGTACCGTTCGGACAAGTACAGGATAATGCTGTGGGATTGGGACTTGAGGTTACAGTTCCCATTTGCGAAGGACTGAATATTGCCTTGGCGAGCTATCAAGCTCTTTACCTCCAATATCAAAAACATCACTTCGTCGTGGATGGCGCTGAGTTTTATTCCCTCCACGAGTACTTTCAAGAAAGCTACGGGGCAGTAGCAGGACACGTTCACGCCATAGCGGAAAGGTTAAATGGTCTGGGCGGTACGCCAGCAGCCAGTTTTGCAAAACTCGCAGAGTTATCTTGCGCTCCCCAGGAGCCCGATGGAGTTTTTTCAGCGCGAGAAATGGTCGAACACGATCTGCAAATGGAACAGGCTATTCTGGATTTACTGCGGCGACAAGCAGTACAGGCTGAAAGTATCGGCGATCGCGCCACTCGCTATCTGTACGAAACCATTCTCTTGCCTGCGGAAGATCGCGCCTTCCATCTCGCTCACTTCTTAGCAGAAGACAGCCTGACTGTAAGCTTTGTATCGTCTAAAAAATAATCCGAAGTATCTGCTAAAAACTCACACTCGTTCGGCGATTTGCTACTAAATGGACGATCGCCGACTATTAAATTCTAGGAGGCTACTATGCTTACACTACTCTCTGCACTCAGCATGTTCGCACTTTACACATGTGCATATACATTTGCAATTTACCTCGCGGTAAAAATTCATCCAGAACCTCACTCCAAACCTAAACTACGAGCTAAGTAGACAGCCAATGACAATCTGTTGTTGTAGGGGCAGTTTTTTGACAGGTGCTGCTAGCAAAAAAACAGCATTTAGCTAAACCTTCCCCTACTGCCCTTAAATGTATGCCATCAAGTTATATAGCGGTTTTCAGATCAAAACGAGAAGGGGGGTGGGGGCGTTGCCCCCAAGAAGGAGTTCTACCCCTTCACCCCGTCAATAAAACCTGTTCTCAATTGAAAAACGCTATAGAAGCATCCCAATTTTGCAATTTCCTCGGAGCAGACATGAGTCAAATTCATATCAACGATACAACTCTGCGTGATGGCGAACAGGCTGCTGGTGTTGCCTTTAACGTTGCGGAGAAGGTAGAAATCGCAACTTTTTTAGATGAGATCGGCATTCGCGAACTCGAAGTAGGTATTCCCGCGATCGGGCAGGAAGAAGCAATGGCGATCGCTGCGATTAACGACCTGGGATTAAAAGCTCAACTATTGGGTTGGAATCGCGCTGTGAAATCCGACATTCAGGCTTCGATTGCCTGCGGGTTGAAACGCGTGCATATTTCAGTGCCCGTTTCGGAAGTTCAGATCGCAGCTAAATTTCACGGGCAGTGGCGCGTGATGTTGGATCGCCTGCATGAAAGCATCGCCTATGCGCTCGATAGCGGGCTGTGGGTGGCTGTGGGAGGAGAAGATTCCTCTAGAGCCGATGAAAACTTCCTCCTGGATGTGGCGTTATTTGCCGAACAACAGGGTGCATCGCGGTTCCGTTTTTGCGATACAGTCGGCATTCTCGATCCATTTACAACTTACAGCAAGGTTCGCAAACTGGTTTCAGAATTATCTATCCCAGTGGAAATGCACACGCATAACGACCTGGGTTTGGCTACTGCTAATGCTTTAGCTGGCATTAAGGCTGGAGCTATATCTGTTAACACAACTGTCAATGGTCTGGGTGAAAGAGCCGGTAATGCTGCTTTAGAAGAAGTGATTATGGCTCTCAAACGGATTTATGAAATAGAAGTGGGAATTGATACTAAGAGACTATTACGACTATCTCAATTGGTAGCTAAAGCATCTAATCACGAGGTGCCACCGTGGAAGGCTGTGGTGGGAGAAAATACCTTTGCCCACGAGTCGGGGATTCACGCTCATGGCGTATTGAAAAACCCCGTTACCTACGAACCTTTCGCTCCCGAAGAAGTCGGTTGGGAGAGGCGCTTTGTGGTGGGCAAGCATTCAGGACGGCATTTGGTGCTCGATGCGCTCAAACAGCAGGGTGTTAATGTAGGTTCGGCAGAAACTCAGGTCATCTTAGAAGCAGCGCGCAGCTTATCCATTAAGCTAAAGAGGGGCCTGACTGCTGACGAGTTGATCGCCTTAGTGTCGAAAGGGAGGTATGCTCGTGCTCAGGGATGAAATAGAAATTGAAAGCCCACCTGTATTTGAGATCGGTGAAAAAGTACGGGTTCGCAAGCTAATTCGCAATGACGGCACGTTTCCCGGTCAGGAAATAGGAGCAACGCTGGCAAAAAAGGGTGACGTTGGCTATGTAGTTGGGATTGGCACGTATCTACAAAGCTCCTATATTTATGCCGTGCACTTCATAAGTAGAGGATTTGTTGTCGGTTGTAAAAAGAAAGAACTTGAAATCGCAGAGGAAGGACAGGGAACATGAAAGTAATGCTTCGCAACAATTCCGCAGGTAAGTTATTAGCTTACGTGGCGAAGAAGGATCTAGAAGAAGAAGTAGTGAATCAAACTTTTGATGCCAATGGAGCCAGAATCTTCACCCTGTCTAATGGTTGGGAGTTAGCGATCGCGGATTTGGCAGATCCCTTAACTCTACCGCAGACTGTGGAAGCAAGGCGACTGGCCTGAACGATTCAAGCAAACTGAGCCGTGGAGGAACAAAAATATGGGCAACTCTAACTATCAGCAGCCCTGGCAATTTGAATTTGAAGGGCAGTTTTTAGGTTTTGACGGTCATGCCGGCGATAAGCTGAAGTATTTACGTCTTAAATTTCTTGATGAGACGGTGCAGGTCAAGCTGACCAAAGATTTACGCCATTTTGCCAGATTTAACCTCAGTTTAGGAGAGCGCATTCGCATCACGGGTTTAGGAAAGCTAGATCCCGAATCCGGGGATATAAAGCTCAAAGCCCAACAGATCGTACCTACCGACTGTCTTAACTGCCCCTCTGCCGAAACGGTCGAGCAAATTGCAGTGCAAGAGCCGACTGAGACAGAAATTCCGACTATCTCAACTAAAGTACGGACTATTTTGGTATGTCACAAGTCTAGTTGTCTCAAGCGCGGCGGCAAGAAGCTGTATCATGCGATAGAAGATGCTCTGCGCGATCGCGGCTTGCTAGGCAAGGTAGCAATCGAAACTACAGGCTGTCTTAAGCGCTGTTCGTCTGGCAGTCCTAATCTCATGTTTATGCCTGGGAAAAAGCATTGTAGTGGAGTCAAATTCGGAGATATCCCAACTCTTTTAGAGAAACACCTTTAGGTTGCGTTTGGAATATTGAAGTATTGAAATATTGAAATACTAGAGATGGCAACTGTAATTTTCTACGAAAAACCTGGCTGCATCAATAATACCAAACAGAAAGCTCTACTCAAGGCGGCAGGGCACGATCTGGAGGTTCGCAACTTACTCGCTGAGACCTGGACTGCCGAGAGCCTGCGATCGTTCTTCGGTCAGTTACCCGTCGCCGATTGGTTCAATCGCTCAGCTCCTAAGATAAAGTCTCAAGAAGTAATTCCCGAACAGATCGATACTGAAACTGCGCTATCATTGATGCTGCAAGATCGGTTGCTAATTCGTCGACCTTTAATGCAAGTAGGCGATCGGCGCGAGGTGGGTTTTGATGTCGATCGAATAGACAAATGGATCGGTTTGCAACCTATCGATGCCTCTCAAAGATCTAAAGTTGAAGATTTAACCCATCAAGACTTACAGACCTGTCCTAACAGTCATTAGATAAGTTATTTGTGAAATCTTAGAGTTATCTGCCATCTCATACCAAATCCTGGGTTGCCAACCCCCTTTTAGGAGATTTCTAGCAAATAAAATCCACTTAGGGGCAGGTTTTGCAGTTTATCTTCGGTTAAAACCATCAGGATTGGGCAAAACCTGCCCCTACACCTAGGTATATTGTTTCGTAGCAATCTCCTTACTTGAAGTCCGCGCAGGCGAACTTTGTTTGTGTAGCTGCGACTTCCAGTCGTCAGGCAATATTAAGGGTAATTAATGCGGATTTGGTATCGCTCTCTAATTTCGCAGTAAAAGATGCAGCTCCAACCAGAAGCGCGGGTCGGTGTACTTGAGATTAGACATTGGATCGCGTAACAGTCGCGTGGCGTTGATACAAACCACTTCGACTAATCCCATATTCTCTGCTATTTCCCTAAGGGGATACTTATGCAACTGCACGGCAGCCATCAGATCTTCGGGACAGTAAATCCCAATATATCGGAAATGTTTGCGACTAGTCTTAGAGTAGGCGTTAATCGCTCTGACGCAACATCTTTGTAGCAATACACCTATTTGCGGATAGAAATCCTCCACAACGGCAATGAATTCACGTGCTAGCTGTTCTGAAGTAAACATAATGAAGCGATCGCTCGACGGAGATCGACTAGAAATTTCTCGCTGTATGATTCACAGGATCGAACTCAAAGCGCTGTGAGTGAGTGGTTTCACCGTAAATATTAAAGGCGATCGTAGGCTCCACAGATACTGCTTCTACACTGTGAATAGCATCAGGCGTAAAACTTATTATATCACCAGGATGCAGAATTTTCTCTTCTACAAGTTCAATTTTACAATCGAATTCTGAGTTTGGAGTTCTGTGCCAAAATGAATTTTTCTCTTGACCTTTTAATATGGCAATTACCCCCCAGGTACCGTGATTGTGAATTGACGATTTTTGCCCCTGCATCAATGTTTCGGTCTGTACGGTGAGGGGAAAACCTATTTCGTCATAGAGCAGCAAAATGGCATCTCCCTTTTTAGGCGAAGGTTCTAAGTATTGAGTTTGCAGCCAGTAGGAATTAATTGTCAACTTCCGCACCAGTTTGCGGATAGTGGGCAGGCAATCCACTTCGCGATCGGCAAGTTCTAGCGCATCCTCTACCTCCGTAAGGAACCTGTAGAATCGATAGTTCTCTTTGAGCAAATCCCACGATCTAGGCGATTTGCAGGCTCGACAGCAGCCATCTGCATCTACGTGCCAGTCGCGATTTTGCATAGGTTCTAAAGATTTATATTTGCGTGATTATTCATCTTCTTCCTCGGGCGGACGGGTCAGAATATCCAGTACGAGGGAAGCTCCAAATTCATTGCGATTGTCAACCTCTTTAACTTTATTGGCAATCTCCTTAGCTAGTTCGGGTTCCCCCAGTCTTGCCAACATAAAACCAGAGGCCGTATAGGCATTCAGGTACAGGCGGATCGCAGGATCTTCTTTGCGATCGAGCAAAATGGGTTTAAGTTCTTCCCAGCGATCGGGTAAATGCTCTGAATTTATCACCTTGTTGATGACTCTACGAGCCATTTTAAGCGCCAGATCGTTGCTATTCTTGTAAAAAAAATAGCGATAGGCAGTTACTAAAACATCTACACTATCGTTATTGGTAGCATTGTCGATCTCCAATGCTTGGTTAATATACTGTTCGGACAGAGTCCGATCTTCCCAAGATTCTGCTGCCAGTACCAGCAAGCGTTTGATATCTTCAGGGACTGCGTACCAGGAAAATTTTTGTTCGAGAACTTGCATACCAATAAAGCATTCTATCTCTATTGTTTAATTGTAATCTAATTCTTAGCTTATAGACATTAAAAAATCCCAGATTGGCGATCGCAAAATGAGAAGAGCAATAAAATCTCTTTACTTCACAATCAAGTAATTCCGCCAGCGAATTTAAGAGCTGAAAATGTTTGCCGCAAACAAATCAATCTAAATTTATTTTGCTTTTTAACGCATTATCAAAAATGCAACCATTGTTACCAAATTCGAAGCTGAAATGGTTATACCATATGAGTTTTAAAAATTGTTAAAAAATTATTAATTGGCTCATACTGGACAATATTACCTGCATATTTCTATTAAAAGTGTATTGTTAGCGATCTTAACTAAATTAAGATCGTTAGCTAATTTAGAATTTTCTAGTTTTAATGTCGTGTAATTATGTTATCAATCGATAACATATAGGCTGATAGCAAAAACTTTCCAGTGACGCATCCTTCTGAGTTCAGGTTATTTTATCTTTTGTTCCAGCTTAATTCAACCGATCGAAATAGCTTAATGTCATGGCTTATAGTATTACAAACCAATGTGTTGGCTGCGATCTTTGCCGCCCGCAATGTCCCACTGGAGCTATTAAAATTGATAATGGTCAATATTGGATCGACTCCACCCTTTGCAACAACTGTGAAGGTTTTTATCCAGAACCTCAATGCTTGCTGACCTGCGAAAACGATACTCCTGTACCATATCAAGCCAAAAAAGGTAGATATAAAGCTGATGTCAGGCCCATAACCAGTCCCGAGATTTTCTCAAATGGTGTTAATAGTCCCTTTGCCTCTGCAATTGCGATCTGGGAACTCTGTAATGTTTTGACTCAACGGCGATCGCTGCCCTGGCAACAGGAGACAGATAACAATCTTTATTACAAGCGCTCCGTTAAACAAGGGCGTAACAAAATTGCCTTTCGAGTTACTGACGAAGCCAGCCTCAACGCGGAAGCAGTGCTGGACGGACTTGACATCCGCTCGGCTTGCATGCATTTGATTTATGCAGCATATGCTACAAATTTAGAGAAACCTTGGGAAGAGGAGATTATTATCAACGATCGTCAGATTGAAGAATATCTGGGATTGGACAAGCGCAAGGACTTGAGCAAAATAGCCAAATTGGCCTTGATCAAGGAATTGGCGCAGCAACCATGCCAAATTCAGGTTAGTCTGGAATGGGCTCAACAGGGTAGAGTCCCAGGATTTTCAGTGGAGTGGAGTCATTTATGGCACATGCAAGAAATCCAGCATCACTTTCAAGAAGACGATATGGGTTGCCGACACCTGGTTGGTTTGACCTTCAGAGTAAAAGCAGGGAAATGGTCGCAACATTTTCTCAATCAGCAGGGGTATAAAGAGGGAAACTCTTTCTACCAGTATGGTAGTTTACCCAAGTCGCTTCTCGCAGCAGTAATGAGACTCTGGCAACAGCATGAAGGTGCAGTACGCATGATGTTATGGTTGTTGTTCAAAACCAAAATGGGTCTCGAACAGCGCATTACGGTGCCAACTCTAATGCGGGTTGCCTATGGAGCAGATAAAATTGCACAGATAAGTGGCGATCGCGAAAGCCGCAAGCGCCTCGTTCGTGCTTTTGAAAACGATTTAGAAGCGCTCAGCCACTACGGACTAATCCCAATATTCGATCCACTAACCTATCCAACTGAGATTCAACCACTATGGGCTAGATTGCAAGATATTCCCGACGATGCCGAGTCAGCTCTGGAGTTCTGGGTTAATGATGGGAGTAAGGATAGAAGGTTAACCGATGCTAGCCCGCGCGGTAAATGGAGTCGGTTAATGAATGCTCGCATTTTATACTTTGAGTTACCGGAGGGATGGGAGCATCAAGCAGAGAAAGAGAAGAAGAAGCAACGCAAAGTCAGTAAACCTCACACAGTAACGTCAATAGCCGATCGGATGAGTCTTTCCAGCGAACAAATTCACATAGCACGCAAAGATTTGGGCTTGAGCCAGAGAAAGCTGGCGGAAATGACGGGTAAAAGCCAAAGTTGGATTCGCGATATTGAAAGAGGTCGCTTTAAAGTTAAGTCAGAAGATCTGGCTTTATTACAGAGAGCGCTAGGACAAGCATAAGGGCACATATACTTCAGCGAAAAGTATGGCCAGGCTGAGGACGGGGTGCAGGGGTTCCACCCCTGCGTGTCGGGTAACAGCCCCCACACCCCCTGTAACCCCATGCTTTACCCAAATGTCGCCGCGAGACTAAAACTTGCATCTAGACTAGCCTGAGGCGCGAGCTGAATTAAGCGATCGCCTGTATTCATCGCATTACGGGCAGCCGTCCACGGTTCCAAGCAGTAATAGTCCTTGCCCTTGACTGTCCAAAAGACCAGGGTGGTGAAAGATGATGAGTAGTTAAGACTAAGGCTTAAATTTTGGTTGCGATCGCGCACTGTCGTTGATGTGGAGGGAAAATCGAGAAATGCCACGTCAACCTGGTCTAGATCGTAGTCGAAATAACCTGGATAAGGCTGAGCCGATTGGGTGATATGATCCCACAATTGCGTGGCGGTTAGATCGAATTGCAATTGCCGCTTATCTGCTACTGCAAAGTAGGGATGAAAACCCGCTGCAAATGGCATTACCGATTGCGAGAGGTTAGTATATCGTTGCTGGACGGTCAGACGATTGCCCTGGAGTTGGTAAGTAAAAGCAACTTGAAAATCAAAGGGATAGTTGAGGCGCGTCTGGGCATTACTTTCCAGGACGAGCGTCAGACTGGCGCAATCGTCAGTCGATCGCGCTGATACTTGCCAAGCTAGATCGCGAGCAAAGCCATGCTGCTTGAGCTTATATGCCTGACCGTTATAGATATAGGTATCGTTGGGCAGGTTGCCGCAAATTGGGAAGAGAATGGGGATGCCGCCTCTGATGCTGAGCGATGGGTCGGCAAATCTTTCGGTATCCATGTATAGAATGGGCTTGCCGCCTACTTGCCAACTGGTAACGATGCCACCCCGCTCTGGAACGACTTCAATGCTTGACTGCGCGCTCGGATCGGTGAGGATATAGGTCTCGAATTGTCTTTGCTCGACTGCGATCGCAAACATAGTGTTTCTGTAATTAAGGGAATCAGGTATACCCAATCTTTAAGATTATCAACAATTTGCCAACAAAGACTTCCAGTTGTTATTGACTCAAACAATAATTGATATGGCCGTAGACAGATCGGTTAGTACAGGGGGTGTGGGGGCTGTTCCCCCACGCAGGGGAAGCAGGGCGATCTTGGGGGTTCCCCCCTAGAGTCACTGCCGTGTTCCACTCCTGCACCCCGTCCTCAGCCTATTGGCTATAGCTATAAAAATTCGCTAGGTGAAGACAAATGTTTGAAAAAATACTATTAGCGGTAGATGGATCGGGGCGATCGCGGGAAATGATGAATATGTTGTTGCAATTACCCAGCATGCAACAGTCCCAGATCACCGTATTGCACGTCATTCCTATACCTGCTAGCCGAGACGGCTTGACCGAGTATCGTCTGGCGGGCGAGCGGGTTTTGGAAAAAGAAACCAATAGTCTTAACGTAAGTTCCGGTAACTCCTTTGTATCAGTACTCAAAGAAGGCGACCCCAAGGATGTTGTTTGTAAAGTAGCTGAAGAACTCAGCCCTAGTTTGCTGGTTATGGGTTCGCGAGGCATGGGACGTTTGCAAGCAATCCTGGCCAATTCCGTCAGCCAGTACGTGTTTCAGCTCTCGTCCACACCTATGTTACTGGTTAAGGATGATGTTTATATCAAAAGCATCAGGAATGTAATGGTAGCAGTGGATGGAACGCCGGCTTCCGAGCAATGCCTGGATCTAGCCCTGAATATGGTTAGCGATCGGGAAGATGTTGAAATTCTCCTGGTGCGCGTCACCAAGTCAACTTCCACCAATGACTCAGATCCGGTGCTGGAGAATGCAGCGAATAAGGCGAAAAGATATAACGTGCCCTGTCGAACATTCCTGCGTAGTGGCGATCCTGGGCGCGAGATTTGCAATGCTGCTGATGAGAGTGGTGCGAGTTTGTTGATGCTGGCCTCTCCAGATCGTCGCCCCTCGATCGCCAAGAATTTACCCGATCTCGATCGATTACTCGGTTCTTCCGTATCGGACTACGTGCGCGTCAAAGCCCCTTGTCCGGTACTGCTAATCAAGCCGACCGCAGATTAGTCGATCTTCGGTTGCCTCGTAAATAAAATATCCGTAGGGACAATCCCCCCGACAGCGTTACGTACCCTGCTTACGAAGCGTTTCCGAAGGAAATAAGGAATCGCCCCAAGGCAGGCACAGGGGCACAAGGCAGGCACGGGGCACAGGGCAGGCACGGGAAGCGCAGGCAGGCACGGGGGCACTGCCCCTACGACGACGATCTTGCAGGAATCGACTGTGCTAGCGTCCTAAGGCATTGAATAGTTCCTGCATGCGATTCATAAAGGACGATCGCTTGCCGGTAGCCTTCATGAAAATGCGATCGAGATCGTCGCTGTTGGGGCGCTGTTCGCTCTCAAATATCATCTTCATTTCGGTTTCGCCGTGCTGCCACACCTGCCATACTTGAGGATAGCAACGCCATAATGCCCCTTGTTCTAGGGGTAGCACGTAATAGCAAACCTCAAAAGTAGATAAAAAGCGATCGCGCATTTTACGCGTCGATAGCCCTAAACCCACTTCGCTATTTTCCAGGCGAGGATTGAGTAAGAGAAAGGGGCGATCGCCAGCTAGTTGTAGCAACTTCTCAACGCGATCTACTTCGACCGAGGTAGGTGCTACTAGCAAAAATGCTTCGTCCTCATCGCGGATTGCGGCTCTACCTTCATTGACACCGCGCATGGAAATATCCATATCTGCCCAATCGCGTTTTGCTAGCGCGGCAGCACCCGCGTCGGAAAATAAGGCTTGCCATGCCTGTCCGTAACGCTCTTGCCACGCTTGCGCAAAATAGCGAGCGATCGGCATGGGTTTGAGTTCGGGGAAGTGCAGGTCTACCAGGAGGCGACGATGCCCTTCTGCAATGGCGGTAAATGTGGCAGCGATCGCCTGTTGTGCGGCTTCTTCAATGGAATCGGGTAAGTGGGTCATGTTAAATCAAGCGTTAAATATTGCAATTATCGTAGTATCTACAACAAAAATGGTCGAGGATTCAAACCATCCTCGACCGCAAATAAGTCTAGCAAAAGCTAGGAATTAATAAGGTGGCAACAGCCGCTAGATTACGACTGTTTTGAACGATGATTCATCTAATACACCGCTAGCAGGAAGTTGTAGTGTTGCTAAGACTTCGCTACCAAGCGCAATTTGGGTATTGCTACCAACTTTAGTAATCGTCAGATCTTTAAAGGTGGTGTTACCAATCAGACCAATGAAGTCCTCGCCGATCTTGAAGTCTAAGATCGCGTCCGTACCATCACCGGCACCGATGGCAAAAACATCTGCACCCCTACCGCCAAAAAGGACATCTTTGCCTTTGCCACCATAGAGCAGATCGTCACCTCTGGAGCCGTAAAGTGTATCATCTCCATCGTTGCCAAAGAGACGATCGTCACCACGCTGTCCGTCAATAAAATCATTGCCAGCTCCACCATAGAGAATATCATTATCCTCATCAGAACTGCCAAAGCCAGAACCACCAAAAACAATATCATCTCCGCCACCGGCGAAGACAATATCGTTGCCTCGTCCGGCAATAATGGTATCCTTACCACCAGTCGCACCCTGGATGGTCAGGTCGCCCCATATAGTATTATCAGAACGATTGCCAAATAGGAAATCGCTGCCATCATTACCGCCAATTACTCCGGAATTTTTGGTAGGAAGCGCCAGGAGTAGCTGACCGCCTTCTGCTTGACCGCCAGCGAGAGCATTACCGTCGTCGGTACTTGGCGTAATACCGTGAGCCTGAACGTCGAACAGATATCCACTGTTGCCCGAACTCGTACCCGGTACTTCGACAATACCAGAGGTTTCCCATCCACCCGTACCATTATCAAACTGCTCGCCGTAAGCAAATTGATCGATCTCTCCGATAAATTCAACGCGATCGTTACCGTTTTTACCTTCGTTAGCAGCAATGTTGTACTTGATGATGCGACCATCGCGCTTCTCTAGATCCATCTGCTGACCGCCGAAAGCAGTTTCATCTTCCATAATCAGGACATTGCCAGATTTATCGGCCACGACGTTGTCATAACTGACACCCTTTCCAGGGCCACCCACCAGCATCAGTTCAAAGTTATTGATACTCGCAGTAGGATCGGAAGCGTTTAAACTAAAGCGATAGAGTCTGCCATAGGGATTCTCAGCCGCGTCTGGAGTGGCGACATCAGGATCGGAAGGTTTCCCAAGTGGTTTTTTAGTCCCGGTAGTTACAAAATAGAAAGTTCCAGGTTTATTTGGGTCTTCCGTAATATCTTCAATCCGTTGAAAGTTTGTAGACTTGCCCGCACCATTCACGAAAGTAGAGAGATCGGCTCCGGTTGCTTTTGGAGTTCCATCAGAATTGAAGACTGCTGATTTATCAACTTTTGTCCAGGTTGCTGCTTTCTTGCTTCCTTCAGTTACTTGCCCTTCAAAATCAGCACCATCAACTTTAAGGACGTACAAATCTCCGTTTTTAAAGCCATTGGGATCTTCGGTTGTTTGTTGCCCTACCCACATGTAAAGCTCGCCATCAGCATTATCTTCTGGCGAGATCAAAACAGTTTTGGTGGAGTTAGTGGCACGATATTGGGAAGCTGCCAGTACATTTTCTTTAGCATATCGACCCAAGCCATCCAAACCTAAGGCTTTTCCATCGGATGAGGTTACTGCCCAACCCCGACTGGAAGCACTAGACTCTTCGGGCGCAAACCAAATGGGAGTTTCCTTACCACTGCGATCGACAAAACCATTTGCAGCTAAGTAACCGGAGCAAAAGCGACCGAAGGCGCTCAATACCTTGCCGCTGGAATCCTTGTACTGTCCTGTTGTGGTATCTAATTTAAAATTGGAATTATCAGATTCAGCGGAATCAATCAGGTTTTTCCCACCAACAATTTCCCACTCTTTGTTAAACTTCAGGAGTGAAACTCGCGCTCCGGTAATTTTCCCACCTGTGAGATCGGTTGTTGATGTCGAACCTAATTCGTGATTGACAAAAACGTAGTAGAAGCCATTAATTTCAGTAATGCCAGTACCATCAGGAATACCACTGAATGTATATGTTTTACTGCTGCTGGCTGTCTCATTACCTAGCGCACCTTCTAGAAGAGGAATTTTGTCGCCAGTCGAAAGTAAAGGGATGATGTTGTAATCAGAACCGCCAGGAATGTTAACAAAGTACGGCGGCTGCGATGTCCGCTCGATCGCTGGATCGTTGGTCATTATTTTGAGTGACTCCTAAGTCTTAACAGTTAATTTAGGCAGCACATTCTGAGGGTAAAGGAGTGAAATATCCTTAAACTTAGAGTGTGAAGGATGCGAAAATTCGTGCCATTCAAGAGAATCGCATCTGAAGGTTAAGCCTACGTTGTGTTACTGTTAAAAAATGAAGCAGGTTTCGTAAAATTAAGATCGCAAAAAGCGGTGAAAAATAAAAAAAGGCTAAAAATTTTAGCCTGCATTATTCATGACAATTTACAAAAAATCCTCAGAATGCCTATAGAGCAAGCAATCTGACGATTTACCCAAAATGCAATCTGTTTTTTGAATGCATTTGCGTAATACCAAATCCTGGTTTGCTAACCTCTTTTTCCTTGAAGTCCGCGCAGGCGGACTTTGCTCGTATAGCAGCGACTTCCAGTCGCCAGGCAATCTTAGGTGTATAGCGGTTTTCACTTGAGAACGGGTTTTATTTTTGGGGTGAAGGGGTTCCACCCCTTCACCCCGTTCGAGCTGTCGTGTTTACCGTTCAAATTGGTATTATTTACTAACTGATGTTACGCGGAATCCTCATCTCTTTTAACCTGCACGCATCTTTACACATAAGGGTCGCAGGGGCACAGCCCCCGCTCTGGTTTTCTTCCCCTCTCCCTGAGGGAGAGGGGCCAGGGGTGAGGGTTTCAGGATCTTCCGCGTAAGGTGAGTTACTAAAAGGTCATTGGCTCGTTAACCTTTTGGTACTGGCAGAATGGCATTAATCAGTTGCGACGAGAAAAAAGCAGCGCCAATGCCACAGATCACTAAACCAGCCGATCGCAAGTTAGCAGGCAGCTTTTGGACTTCCTTGTCTCGAAATAGTCTTTTAGCGATCGCAAACGCACTCGCAGCCACTGCCATTTGAATCACCGTAAACCCAATCAAGTAGGCGATTAGGGGAGTCGTCTCCGCCCCAAAGATCGATTCACCATAGGCATAGCCGTGAAATATACCCGCGATCGCTGCTAAGAGCGCGATCGCAAACGTGTTGGGACTATCTTGACTTACCAGCAGGATACCGAATAGCAAAATCGATCCCGAGACAAACAATTCGGCTCCTGGCAACCCGAAGCCAAGCATATGGAAGCCAGTGCCCAGCATGGCAGACAAAATAAACGCACCTGGAATCAGAATGCCCTGCCGCTTAATGGCGGCTAGTAAACCAACCGCAACAATGAAAGCAAAGTGATCGGGGCCGATGAGCGGATGCGCTAACCCGGACAGAAAGCCTTCCAAGAAGTTACTCGGCATTTTGTTGCCCATGGCGTGGTGAGCCATTGCAGGAGAAGCGGACAGAAGTAAGAAAACACTCGCAACGATTGACAGAAGCTTTGTCCGCCAAAATCTTTGACCGAGATCGAGTAATGAAAATTGCTGTTGATGCATGAATTAAACCCTCACAAAGAAGAACACAATTGGGGCGATCGATAGTTTAGACCATCTACTCTGCTTGCGCTAAAATCTCGGCAGTGCGCCGGTCTAGTTCTACCGGATCGAGCAGGTTAGACTCTAGAGTTAGCCGCTCCAAAGCCAGCAACCAGCGCTGGTAGTAGTCCCAACTAGGATCGTCCTTACAATGGGTTGCTTCCCATTCGGCAATCGATGCAATCAGTCCCTGGCGAAAGTCTTCCCACTCATAGTGACCTTTTTTAGAGAGCGCGATCGCCATACCAAAAGCACGTCCCTCCCAAGGTCTTTGAAATAAAATCTCTCCATTGCTGCGAGGAGGGGCATTTTCATCCACCAGCATACTAGCTGCTGCAAACTGCTCGAACTTAACCTGCATACTTATACCTCACTGAACTACACGTATAGCTATAGCCGATAGGCTTAGGACGGGGTGCAGGGGTTACACACGGCAGTGGCTCTAGCGGGGAACCCCCAAGACTGCCCTGCCTCCCCTGCGTGGGGGCGCAGCCCCCACACCCCCTGTCCTAACAGATCTGTCTACGGCTATAAAATCTATGCTGGTACGACAACTTTTGCCGCGCCTTGCATTGCTTCTGGCGTGACGATCGCGGCTAACTGCTCTTCCGTCCAGCCCTCTGTTCCTACCGGGCGTTCTGGCAGGACAAACCAGCGAATCTGAGCGCTCGTATCCCAGACATCTACGCGAGTTGAGGCGGGGATGTCTAGCCCAAACTCCTGCAAAACTTTGCGGGGTTCCCGAATCGCTCTAGCGCGAAATGTTGGATCTTTGAACCAGTAGGGCGGCAATCCTAACACTGGCCACGGGTAGCACGAGCACATAGTACAAACAATTAAGTTATGCACCGCTGGGGTGTTTTCTACCGCTTTCATGTGTTCCCCTTCGGCACCTGCCATACCGCGTGGGAAATTCATTTCCGCGATCGCCGATGGCGTATCTTCCAACAACCGTTGCTTAAATGCCGGGTCAACCCATGCTTTAGCCACAATCTTGGCACCGTTAAACGGCCCCATGTCCTGCTCAAAAAACTCGATCACCTTATCGACAGTTTCGCTTGTAATAATTCCTTTCTCGATCAACAGCGACTCCAACGCTCGCACGCGAGCAGCACTATAGGTTTCGCGATCGATATTCTCAGTCATAACGCCATTTCCTCAATGCATCAAATCCATTTCTATCTAGTCCTATGAAATCCTATAGCGGTTTTTAAATTGGAAAGAGCAGGGAGTTTGGGGGCAATGTCCCCAAGAAGGGGTGGAACCCCTTCACCCCGTCAATAAAACCCGTTCTCAATTGAAAAACCCTATATCAAGCAGTCAAGCAGGATCTTCTAAATACGCTTCAAAGATCTGCACGTAAATCCACGTCTTTGGCTCGGTCAGGTCACCCCAAATCTCGTGCGAATCAAATTTAACGTTGTAAATCGGCATCGGATTGCCTATCCCATCGCCAGTGGGGAAATAGTAGTTGTAAACCCCCTTGTAGACCTCATCAATTACACCTTTCTTGGTGCGCAGATACCCTGGCAGTTTACAATGGTCTACAGGAGGCGGATTTCGCACTGTCACCACATCCCCCAATTTAAATTTGGGCTGAACCTCCACATCGCATTTGGGAGAGTCTCCTACCCGCAAATATTCCATTACCTGTGCGTCGATCGCGGGTTCTTTCCCTTGAGATAAAGGAGCTTCTAGATTTTCCAAATAGGTAGCCGTTTTTGAGTCCAGTTCTTCTTTAGAGACATATCCCGACTCCACAAAAAATCCAGAAATACCTCCCAGCCACTTCTCGTAATAGCGATATTTGAAGTAGTCAAATGGGTTCATACCTTCAGCACCCTTGCGCAGATGCCCCCACGTCCAAAAACTTTTAAACTTAGTCGGCACCGTTTTGACAGCTTCCAAATGATTGCTTAAAGCCATCATAGCGACGTGGATGCCAAAGATGCGCTCTTCCCAAGGCTGTACGAAGACGCGCTTCTCAAACCACGATGGTTCCAACCCTTCAATGCCACCAATGTAGTGCTGTAGTTTCATTTACTAACCTCGCTAAACTGTAGAATTAAGAATGTGAGTTAAGGGAGTATGGAGATCGCGCCTAGACGCGCTCCCCTATAGATGTACTTTCGCTTGTCATCGCATCGCCCCAAACTTCTGACAGATAGCCAAACACGCCACCTAAAATCATGGCGGCAGCAGCCACCAGCGCTGGATTTTCTAAACCAGGAGTTGCGATCGCTTTGCCAGTCGCCACTGTCGTACCGACAGTAGAGGCAAATCCCCAAACAATCGCAGGAGTTGCGGCGAGTAGGGGAACTTTAGAAGCTTGCACCATTGCTGCACTACCAACCCCAACGCAGATAGCCGCCACGATCGGATTAGCATTCAACATCGCGATCGCTAATAGCGTCAGAGATGCCAGCATAACGCCTGTCAGGTTGGAGGCAATACTTTGTTTTAAACCTGCCGACTTTCCACCCAAAATAAAGAAGGAAGCCCAGGCAATAAACGTAACCCAAACGGGTACGAGAATCCAGGTTGCGGTTACATAGGTATCAATTGCGCCCAATACACCAATACTGACACTGTAAGCATCTAATTTCTTCATCAAGGTAGCTCCTTGTCAATTCTTGACCTTAAACGATTAAAACTGATACAGCAGTATGATCTGAATCCAAGTAGGAGTGAGGCTGCGTCACGCGCGGGGATTCTACCCGCGCACCCCTTCATCTAAACCAAACAGGACTGAAAACCCTTTCTGAGACTAGCTTCGTGCAGATCGCGCCCGATAAACACCATCTCATTCTTGCGATTTTCATTGGGTTTCCAGGGTTTTCCCGGTCTCCCATCTAACATCATGTGAACGCCCTGCAACACAAACCGCCGATCTTCATCATCTACGTTTAAAATCCCTTTCATCCGGAAAATATTTTGTCCTTGTGCCTGTACCAATTGATTGAGCCAGGTTTCCAGCTTATCGCCATTCACGCAACCTGGTTCTGCGATCGCCACAGAAGAGACAGTCTCATCGTGTTCGTGAGCATCCTCACTCAAGAATTCAGGATCGATCGATAGCGCGTTCTTGAGATCGAAGGCTTTAACTCCCAAAATTGAGTCTATCCCTAGCTCGCAATTTTGCGTGCGGTATATCTTGGCAATGGCATTTGCGGCGCGAATCCGCTTCTCTAGAGCGTCAGCTTCCTCCGGCAAAACCAGATCCATCTTGTTGAGCAAGATCGCATCTGCAAACGCAATCTGTTCCTGAGCTTCGCTACTATCCCAATGATCTAAAATGTGCTTGACATCAACCACTGTGACAACAGCATCTAGCTCTGTCCTGGCATGCATGACCTCATCGACAAAGAAGGATTGAATCACTGGAGCGGGATCTGCTAAACCTGTTGTTTCAATAACAAGACGATCGAACTTCTCTCGCTTCTCTAAAAGATTGCCAACGATTCGGATTAGATCGCCTCTCACCGTGCAGCAAATACAGCCATTGTTCATCTCTAGAATTTCTTCATCTGCATTCATCACAAGCTGGCTATCGATGCCGATTTCACCAAACTCATTGACAAGCACAGCCACCTTTCTATCGTGTTCGTAAGTTAGAATACGATTCAATAATGTAGTTTTTCCAGAACCCAGGTAGCCTGTAATTACAGTGACAGGAACAGGAGAATTTGTGGCAATCATAGCAAGAAGCTGCGAAAAAGAACTATATCTCTAGCCGATGGACTTTTCGCGGAATATTTGGTATTTATCGCACTAATTCACTGAAAAGAATGTAGTCCTTGAGACAAATACGTGGCGATCGCATCTGTATCGCGACGGGCTGAAATTTAACCTGCTTAATTTTTAAGAAATGTCAAGAATTTGCGTGAAGGTGCGGCATAATAGTAAAGAAATACTAAAAAAATAAACAATCGGCATATTACTATGTCTCTTCCTATTCGCAATGTTGCCATCATCGCTCACGTCGACCATGGTAAAACCACTCTCGTAGATGCTTTGTTGCAGCAAGCTGGTGCCTTTCGCCAAGGCGAAGCTGTCGTGGAATGCGTGATGGACTCTAACGAACTAGAGCGCGAGCGCGGCATTACTATCCTGGCAAAAAACACCGCAGTTAAATACAAAGATACGTCGATCAACATTGTCGATACCCCCGGTCACGCTGACTTCGGCGGTGAGGTAGAACGCGTATTAGGTATGGTAGAGGGCTGTCTGCTGATCGTAGACGCGAATGAAGGCCCGATGCCCCAAACCAGATTTGTGCTAAAAAAGGCGCTGGAAAAAGGTTTGCGCCCGATCGTGCTGGTAAATAAGATCGATCGCCCCTCTGCGGAACCTTATAAAGCGATCGATAAAGTATTGGATCTGTTCCTGGAGCTAGGAGCGGATGAGGATCAGTGCGATTTCCCCTACTTGTTTGCCTCTGGTCTGGCTGGCTTTGCCAAAAACGACCTCGACGACGACAGTAACGACATGGTGCCGCTGTTTGAAGCGATTTTGCGCCACGTACCGCCGCCTGTAGGCGATGCCAACAAGCCATTGCAGCTACAGGTCACGACCCTGGACTATTCCGAGTACCTCGGTCGCATTGTCATCGGTAAAATTCACAACGGAGTGATTAAAGCCAACCAGCAAGCTGCGCTAGTTACAGAAACTGGAGCGATCGTCAAAGCTAAAATTTCTAAGCTATTTGGCTTTGATGGTCTGAAGCGGATCGAACTAGAGGAAGCATCGGCTGGTAATATCGTGGCGGTGGCGGGGTTTGCCAATGCCAATATTGGCGAGACCATTACCGATCCCAACGATCCACAGGCTTTGCCTTTGATTAAGGTAGACGAACCCACACTGCAAATGACTTTCTGCGTAAATGACTCGCCATTTGCTGGGCAGGAAGGTAAATTTGTGACTTCGCGGCAGTTGCGCGATCGCCTGATGCGAGAACTGGAAACCAACGTTGCTCTGCGGGTTGAGGAAACGGATTCTCCCGATAAGTTTGCCGTATCCGGTCGGGGCGAGCTACACCTGGGTATTTTGATCGAAACCATGCGCCGCGAGGGTTATGAGTTTCAGGTGTCACAGCCACAGGTAATTTATCGCGAGGTTAGCGGTCAGCCCTGCGAACCATTCGAGTGCTTGGTACTGGACGTACCTGAAGATGCTGTAGGTGGCTGTATCGAGCGACTGGGGCAACGCCGCGCCGAGATGCAGGATATGCAAGTTAGTAACAATGGGCGTACGCAATTAGAGTTTGTCATCCCCGCTCGCGGTCTGGTGGGCTTTAGGGGCGAGTTTATGCGCCTTACCCGTGGCGATGGCATTATGAACCATAGCTTTTTAGACTACCGACCGTTGGCAGGGGAAGTGGAGTCGAGGCGTAATGGTGTCTTGATCTCGTTTGAAGAGGGCGATGCGACGTTCTACGCCATGAAGAACTGCGAAGATCGGGGTATCTTTTTCATTACCCCCGGTACCAGAGTTTACAAGGGCATGATCTTAGGCGAGCACAACCGTCCTCAAGATCTCGATCTGAATGTTTGCAAAACTAAGCAGCTTACTAACCACCGTGCTTCTGGCGGCGAGGAACTGGTACAGCTCCAAGCTCCAGTAGAGATGAATCTGGAACGCGCTCTGGAATATATTGGCCCCGACGAACTTGTGGAAGTAACTCCCCAGTCGGTACGTTTGCGCAAGCTCAGCAAGAAACTAGTGCGAAGGTAGGGAAGCTTTTAGCGAGCAGCTTTTAAAAAAGCTGCTCGCTAACTCGCGTGCCAGCAACATAGGTAGCAGCGATCGCGCGATCGTCGCCCAAGATCGTGGTGGCGAAAATTTGTTCGGACAGCGTTTCTAAGGTCTGGGGAATACCGCCGCGATTGCGGAGTGCCATCAGGGGGGTGGCCTGCATATCCAGAACTACGAAATCCGCTTCTTTGCCAATCTCAAAGTTGCCCAGCTTATCTGCCAAAGTCAGTGCTTTTGCCGCGCCAAGGGTAGCCAGATAAAAAGCCTGGAACGGTGAGAGACTTTCCCCTTGCAATTGCGCCACTTTATAGGCATCGCACATCGTCTGGAGCATAGAGAAACTAGTGCCAGCACCGACATCCGTTGCCAGACCGACTGGGATAGGACGATCGACCGATTTGGCTTTACCAAGTTTAAACAGCCCGCTGCCCAAAAATAGATTGGAAGTGGGACAAAAGGCGATCGCCGCACCCACCTCAGCCAGCCGCTCGAAGGCGGAATCATCTAGATGGATGCAATGGGCGAAAATCGAGCGATCGCCTACCAGTCCAAATTGCTCGTAGACATTGAGATAGTCTTTGCTGTGGGGGAAAAGTTCTGCGGTGAGTTCGATCTCTTTGAGATTCTCAGAGAGATGCGTATGCACGTAGACATCAGGAAATTCTGCCTTTAGTTTCCCAGCTAGCGCTAGTTCCTCATCTGTGGATGTAATCGCAAAGCGCGGCGTAATTGCATACAGCAATCTGCCATTGCCATGCCATTTTTGAATTTGTGCTTTCGTCTGCGCGTACGCAGTTTTCGCATCATTAATCAGGAAATCGGGAGCATTGCGTGTCATCAACATTTGCCCTGCCACGATCCGCATATGCCGCCGTTGTGCTTCCTCAAACAGTACCTCCACAGACTGTGGAAAGATTGTAGTCAGCACTACCGCTGTCGTCGTGCCATTACGCAGCAACTCATCCAGGAAAAAAGAGGCAATCTCTCGTGCATAATTCTTGTCGCGAAACTTGGCTTCGGTGGGAAAGATGTATTTGTTCAGCCATGCCAATAATTGCTCGCCGTAAGCACCGATCGCTTCGGTTTGAGGATAGTGAACGTGCAGATCGATAAATCCAGGCAGAATCAATTTTCCCTGATAAGAAACCACCTCCAATTCAGCATACTTAGCTCCCAACGTTTCAAACGCGCCAAAATCTTTTACCATGCCATCCTCAATGACTAGCAAGCCATCCGGTAAGTAACGGACGCTTTCTGATTCCGGCACAAAGAAAGGATCGCCAACAAAATCGAGAAATGCAGCACGGATCGCCTTCATAAATATTGCTCCTGTTTGAGGGTATTCTGGCGATCGCTTTGATATAGCAAATACTGAGGCATTGACTTAAAGTATGATGTAGGCAATAGATATAGAATAATTATTGCTCCGGCAACCTGAGATATTACAGGAGATACGGTTGTTTCAGGGGTCACTACCTAAAAAATGCAGGCTGTATTATTGCCGGAGCAATAAAATTTGTCAACCTCGCGCTAATTTGTAGGGTTTCATATCAGATGTTAACCTATAGCTTTAACGAGAGGTGTTGTATTACTAAAGCTCCAGATGTTTACGGTAGTAGCGCTTGTATTGAAGAGAGATGGTCTTGTTTGGCAGCACTGGCACAATCGAAACAAAGGGGCGGGTCGATTGTTTGGAATAGAGATTTAAATTTCAGACGAAATAGATACTTTACAGCTAACATACGCACCAGATCCAGGAGTAAAGGTCGAATTTGAGGAACCTGTTGTTGCCACCCCAATCGTTTCATCAATTTAAACCGCATCTTCAAACGCCAGAGAAAATATCTCGACAATTGTTGTGGAATTGAATGAATCGGGCGATCGAAGCGGCGATTGATAATCTGGTCGAAGTCAAAGGTTTGCTCGAAGTGCCTGGACTCAGCCGCTCCAATTTGCGTTGAAGCATCTCTAAATAGATCCCAGGCAGCACGTTCGCTTTTTTCTCCACCCTGCAAAAGTCCCATCAGACCGTCGGCTCCCTGGGGATTGGTGAGAAACCCACACCACCAGAGCGGTAAAATTGCGTTCCACCAGCCGTTTAAATTCCAATATCGACGCAGATGAGCGGAAAATGGGTCGTGCATGGTGACATATTGATCGGTAATATCAACTTGCCGTCTTGCGGTAATTTGACACCAAAGCGAAGAGAGTGCTTCCACATCATCCATTGCTAGCGTATTAGCTAGGTCTCGTCGCACGATCTCGGTTATCTGTTGAATTTGCAACGCGGTCATGGCCAGCCCAGTGCTATAGAGTGGATCGACGGTGCGAGCGGCATTGCCAACCAAGAACCAACCATTAGCAGAATAGACTCGATCTGCACTGTACAGATAGTTACGATAACTGTGCATATCTAAGATCTGACCGCTCCTAACCATTGCTGCAACGGCAGGATGTTCGGATTCTACGGCAGCAAGAAAATGCTCTAGAGTTTGCATAGGGCGATCGTACAAATCCGGTCGATAGGTTATCCCAACACTAATCAGATTTCTGCGATCGCTGCTTTGAAGTGGAATGCACCAAATCCAGTTAGCATGTCCCATGAAATGATGGGTAGAGTGCAAGAGGTCGTATTCATGGGGTCGCCGCATTGACAGTTCTAACTGCGGTAAAAACTCGTTAAAGTCAGCTAGCCGAAACCAGAACGCACTGCGCTGTCCTGTTTCAGGGTGGTTGTAGGTGGCGACTTTTTTGCCAATAATCCGATGGTGTCCCGTCGCATCGACGATCCATCGCGCCGATAGCTGAACGCATTCTCCGGTTGCGGTCTTCACGATCGCTTGATGATGATTTTTGCCATCACCGATGTTGACTTCCTTCACTTTTCCGTCCAGAAACTGAACGCCCATCTGAACTGCATGGTGATATAGATCGCGATCGAAGATCGGTCGGTTGAGCTGCCGAGAGTGATAGTAAAGAGATTCACCGGGGGCATGAACAGAATAACGATAGTCGTTGGGATCGTCAATCCGCAGCTTATGATAAAACGTGAGCCCATTTTTGCGATCGTGGGTGCGATCGAGATAATCCTTCAACCCAATTTCCCAGAAAAAGTGAATGCTAATTTCTGTCAGAGATTCACCAACATAAGCGCGCTTCTCCTGTTCTGGTCGAGGCCCGATCGCAAGAATATTCAGGTGAGGTAGCTTTAGTTTGAGATAGCAGGATGTCATCAATCCACTGATACTCGATCCAACGACGATAACATCTGCCTTTATCTGTGAAATTTGAGAAACCTGAGATGAGGTTTCTGTCTCATTTTCAATCTCGTACTTCAACATCGAACGTTCTCCTTTTATATTGCAAAAGTTGCGATCGCTCCATTAAACAACTAATTCTTTTAAAGTTTGCCAGTAGGTGCGAGTCACATGAGCCTGTTGACGGAAGTTTTCATCTTTCATCAGTTCAGCGTGAAGATTTGGGAGGCGATAGAAGGGAATATGAGGATAGAGGTGATGTTCGAGGTGGTAGCTAATGTGACGGGGAACGATAAAGAGTCGGTCGAACCAGGATGGCAGCGTGGTTCGGGTTAAGCAGTAAAACTCATCGGAATTGGTAATGGCACTGTGTTCTCCTGCTATTCGCAGCAGATTGGTAAAAACGAACCAGGTGGAGAGAGGGACGAACCAGTACAACAATAAAATTTGACCGCCATGAAACCAGAGAATCAGGCCGAGGATGCTGGTATAGTAGAGCAGGTTCAATAATCGATAACGTAGTGTCCCTTTGGTGAAGAGGCGATGTATGGATCTCAGGATGTAAATGATGCCTGCAATGCCAGAGAGTCGCGGCAATACCCAAAGTGCAAAGTGGATTTTGGATTTTGGGAAATTCCAACTGGGTATTAATTCACCATCTGGTGTATGCGTGCCGTATTGGGCGCGATTCCCATCTTTGGTAGTACCAATATGACGATGGTGCAGAAAATGATACTCGCGGAAGTATTGATTGGAAAGCAGAATCGGCCATGCCAGGAATACCTCGGCAACAAGATCGTTCCATTTTTTGTTAGGCAAAAGTCGGAAGTGAGCGGCATCGTGTTGCAGCACCGCTAGAGCGTGTTGTCGTCCTCCAACGAACGGGATGGCGATCGCGTAAAGAAGTGGATTCCAGAAAAAATGACAAAGAGCGATCGCGCCAAAAATAGCCAGCCATTCTGAAGCGATCGCCGCTACAGTTTTCCCAACATCAATTCGAGCCAACTCCCGCAGAATCGCTCCAGGCAGTCGCACTGTCAGGGTGCCAGCATAGATGTCGTCTCCAAACTCGGGTAGAGGTGTCGCGTGGGTTGCAGGTTGAGTAATCATAATGGGTTTAGAGCTTTGACTAAACGATCTGTAAATAATTCGGGGTTTTCTAGGGGAATAAAGTGGCCGGTATCGAAGAATTCTAGAGCGACCGAGGGAGCATTTGGGAAAAACTCTTGAGCCTGCATTGGGCGATCGCAGCCAGGGATAAAAGTTCCCCAAGGTTCATATCCATCCCCAAGACCAATGCCATTGCGATCGAAAGCCCGAGATAGGAGCGTTTTGGTGCCGTTGAACGAACGGACGACTTTAAAGGCCATACCCGTCGTACCATCAAATCGCTCGGGAGGCATGGCAATATCGTGAATCCCCTGAAATAGAAATACAGGAAAGGCGTAATTTTGGTAGGCTTGCAGATTATTTTGAACGAACTGTCCGTAATCGCGATTGTGCTGGTAGAGTCCTGCCCAAGCCCCAGCAAAAATGCCGGGCTTGCCTGTTCTCGGCCCCCACTGGAAGGCATGGGATGCCTCTAGAACCGCAGAGGCTAGAACAGAATCTGGTAGAGGTTGCTTTGTCCTTTTCATTTGTCGATCCAGAACAGACCACCCAGTTCTCCCGTAAAGGATGCGCAATAAGATGCTGGGATCTGACTCCAACATCGCCGCGAACATCCTGGCTCCTCTCTTTCTGCGTAAGATTGCCCCTTGCGGGATCGACGATCTAAAGTGTCCGACTAAAGGTTGCTGACAGCGAATATAGCGCAGAATGCGATCGCTGTATTTACCAGCGAGAATATCACTAATGATGGTTCCCAGATCGAGCGCGACTAAATTGAACTGCTTGATGCCAAGCGTTTCTAATGCCGTCACGATCTCATCGGCTTGCATTTCCAAGCTATAGTCACCACCTGGATCGTTGACTTCAGGGAATAGGTTCCGAGGATAATTCATCGACGACTGACCGCATCCTTTGAGATCGAAGGCGATCGCGTAGTAGCGATCGCTGAGAAATTCAAGCTGGTGCTGCCACAACCGCCAGGTATCCATCAGTCCGTGCAGGAAAACGATACATTCTCGTTCCCGATCGGCTGACTCAACATAGTGAAATTTCACATCAGTAAGCTTGCCGCTAATCGTCTTTTCTATCCTGATGTACCTGTGAACGAGCGAACCACAGCAGCCGAAGGCATTCGGAACGAAATCGCCCTCAGCGTTGGCGATCGCCTGAAGGGATTTTCGATTTATGAAGCTGAGAATCCAGCGACTGATGATATATAAAATCGCGATCGCAAATAATTTCATGGTGCATGTTTCGCCAAATAATCTTTACGATATTGATAGCGGCGATAAACCCACCGGAAGTACGTGTTGGGATTGGATGCCTGACGATAGCGTTCTTCCAGATTGAGGCGATCCCAAAAGGCAACAACGTTAGCATAGCGTTCGGCTTTCGTAGATGACCGTAGAACTCGATAATCTACCAGTAAGAGTTCGAGCATGTTTGGCGGAAACGGCGCGCCCGCAACTGTAATCATTGCAGCTACTAATGCCAGAATGGAAAGGAAAAAGGTGACAATGTAGTCGAATAGATTTGGCGGCGGTAGTCGATCTAGCAAATTCTTATGCATGACCATACTCAACACCGAATTGTAGCGGACATTTGTATAGCGCTCCAGAATGTGCCGATTGAGCCGCTGATAATCCTGGTTAATTAAATCCAGAGGTACTTGGGGATAGGCATGATGAATGCCGTGATTGATAATCCCACCATTACCCAGCACGCTATATAACCACAAAGGCACTTTAAATAATCCCTGACAAGTGCGATAGTCAAAAATGCCATTGCTCTCAAAACTATTGCGGCGATCGATGCCAGAGTGAACGATGACCGCACTCAAAATTTGCACGCCAGCTAAAACATTGAGCGGAATCAGGTGAAAAGCTAACAGGAAATAGGAACCATGAAACAGTTCCGTAACTAAAGCTGCTATATACGCGTAGAATCCAATGATTTCGATCGCTAACTTCCGTCGATTAATCATTTCCTGCTGGCAAAACTGCCGATCGCGCAGAAATTTGAGCAAAATCCAGGGACGCACGAAATAGTTGACGGGGATCTGGTCGAACGTCAGCCAAACCTCGGAAAAGATCCGCGAGACGTTGCCAATATCGTTATAGTGGGCGGCACAGTGGCGACGCTTAAACAAGGCGGGAGAAATTCCCGTGAGCGGCAACCCAAAGCGATCGACGCTCGTATCTATCCAGCCAACTCCTGTGAGATTGCTGGGAGAATGCGCCCGCATGTGCATGACTTCTCCCTTTTGCACGACAAATAGAGCGGCAATAAATAAAGGAATTCCCCACCCAAAGGCGTATTGGGGAAAGTTTGCGTGCAGGTAAAGATAGCAAACTAATAGAGCGAGGTATCCTGCGATAAACTGAGCTAGATCTTTGCGCTCGATCGCTTGGAAATCTTTGCGAGAATAACGACTGTGGATGTCTTTTTTGAACCATTTCATGAAGTCCATGAATTGCTCGTCAAACATCTCTTGCTTGTTGAGACGTTGGTGCGATTGAAAGTCTTGATAGTCGTCAAAATCCTTGTAGACAGAAGGCTGTTTAGGCTCAGATAGTTTAGACTCAGATAGTTTAGACATTAGTATGCTCCAAATTGCAATAACTTCAATTGTCGATCGGTAAATTTTTCCTCCTTTAAATTTGCTCGCCTAGAGTATTGGCATAGCCAAGTTTTTGAAAAGCAAATGCCCAGCGACGATCTATGAGTTCTCGCTCCTGGGCAGATAGCTGAAACTGATTTTTCTGATAAGCCCGTTGCGAGGAAATATAAGATGCAAATGCTGGTAATGCCTCGTTAAAACCTGGCAAGCCAAGTTCCTTGTAAACAAGCTGTAAGACTTGTAGCGGATCGCGCTCTAGATCTGCAAAGCTTACTTCAACGATCTGACCGGATGGGATCGAGGGGCGATCGCGAAAGAACTGCTGCATCATATCTTCATACAGTTCGAGGATCGTGCGATCGACATTGGTTGGATCGATAGACTGCAGCGTCGTTAAGGACAGTAAACTATGACGGAGACTGCGCGTGGAGGCAAAGACATCGTAGGGACAACGGTGAATGTGGATAAATTTTGCCCCTGGGAACAACTCCAACAGCAAACGAATCCTGGCAGTGTTGACTGGATTTTTTAAGACGAGTTGCTTCCCATGCGCGTGAATAGTGGCAATTTGGAGCAGTCGGTAATACTTGCGTTTAAACTCCCGAATAAATGACTCAGAGGCACCCTGCAATAACACGAACTGCTTAAAGAGGTTTAGCGTTCTGTGGGGAAATAGAAACTGGGTATAAAAGGAATGGGGCATGGTCTTCGCCAGGGGAATTTCTTCCTCTTGGGGAGAATCAATCGGCCAAGTCATATTATCCATCGGTCGTTTGAGCGGTACGATTTTTGATAACAAAGATTTGAGCCAAATTCCGCCCACTAGCGAGCAATCGGGAACCATTGACTGATACATAGACAGATAGCCAAATGCTGGATCCTGAGCGATCAGATTGTGCAGGTGTGTCGTACCGCTGCGCCAATGGCCGATAATAAAGATTGGGGGGTGCGCAATGGTGGTGTTGATAATCCGCTGCTCCCACACAATCTTTTCCCACAGGCGCAGAGGCAAGGTACAGATACTTGTAATCGAAATTAGCAGCAGGCGTAACGCATAGCGGGGATGAATCCCGATCGCATAGTGGGTTAGCCGCAGGATGTTACTCAGTCGCGTAAATCCGATTAATCCGATTTGATAACCGAGTTGACTGTTCGTGAATGGGTTTGCGTTCATGGCGTGCTATCTATCAATTACGATTGGACGTGGGAACCACCGTTCGGCGACGTAATTTAAAATAGAGCCTCGAACGACGTTAGGCAGAATGTTCAGCATGTTTAAGAAGTGATAAGACCAGTAGGGGAAGCAGTAAAAGCGCCGTCGCTGCTCGATCGCTCGCACAATTTTGGCGATCGCAACTTCCCGCTGCATGCACAGATGAGCGGGCACCTGTTCCTTGACAGTCATGTCTGTATCGATAAAGCTGGGGCAAATAGTGGTGACGTGAATGCCATGCGGCTTTAAGTCCCTGTACAGCCCCTCTAATAGATAATTCAGAGCTACTTTGGAGGCACTATAAGCACTAATTCGAGGCATAGCGTGCAAGGCCGCCATACTGGAAATCCCGACGATTTGACCGCGACCTCGTAATAGCATGGCATCAATTACAGGAGCGATGGTATTGGCAACCCCCATGACATTGGTTTTCACGATCTGTTCAAAACGGTCGAGATCGAATTTAGCCTCCAGGTTTTGCGCAGTAATCCCAGCGTTGGCGATCGCTAGCTCGATTGGCCCCAGGTCTTTTTCAGCCATCGCCACAACATCGGCGATCGCCTGTTTTTGGGTAACATCGGCGGCGTAAATTTTCAGATGTCCGTAGCGACATTGCGGTTCTTGATAAAGAGCCTGAAGTTTTGTCTCGCGACGGGCGATCGCCGCAACGCTACAGCCATGTTTGAGATAGTGCAGCGTCAGTGCATATCCAATCCCAGATGAGGCTCCTGTAATTAACACGTTCATGGGGAAATTTCCTGCTGAGCTTCAAATTGTTCCAGACAAGGATGGACGACTCGCTGAAACACAGGTGGTATCAATGCTAGAAAAAACATCGCGACATGTTGGTATGGGTATACTGGCGATCGGTTCTCGCTCCTTAAGTAGGGATAGGGACAATTGGGGGCAGCATGATGCTCCCCGTGGCGAAACAGATTCAAGAGTGCGAAGTCATGGATAAATAGAGCCTGCGACCAGGCATGATGGGTGCCAACTGGCTCGTATTTGCCTGAAGCATCAACGGTTCGCATCAAACCATAATGTTGGATGTAATTCGTCCAATCGAGTTTCAAGATAGCGATCGCGCTTTGCAAAATAAAAAATACCCCCCCTTTCCCCCCCCACAGCCAAACCGTCAGGGACAACCAGAGCAGGCTAAAGCCATACCAGATTAGCAACTCGCTTTGCCAAAAAGACTTACCCGCTTTGGCGAGGCACTCTCGTTCGCAGCGGAGCGCCCCGCTAAAATTACCGACAAGGCTCTGCCACCAAAAACTATAGAGACTTTGCCCCCGTCGGGCGGTAGCAAAATCTAGAGGGGTGCCAACATGGCAATGATGAATCTGGAGATGGACGACTTTGAACGTGCCAAAGCTAACGGTTGAGAGTAACAGCCCACCCAGAAATCGGTCGAATTGCTGAGGCCGATGGATTAATTCATGCCCTAGGGTGATGGCGAAAATCCCGCTCAAAACCCCTGTTGATAATAGATAGCCCAGACTCCCCCAACCATTCAAGCTGCTACCGCACCAGTAATGCGTCGTAACCGCCAGCATCGCCAGTTGGGCGGGCACTCCTCCAAACAGCAGCAAGCGGAAATAGAGCGGCGATCGCTTTGGGATCGCGGCGGCATCAAACCGAGCGGGTACCGGATAGGGCCAGAGCCATTGGAGAAAGGCAACAAGACCATAGGCGATCGCGAGCGGTGCAAAGGCGAACAAATTGGGACGAGCGCTTACTTCTCCGAGCCAGGCACTCAAAATCGGTAGAGCCGGAATCGCATAGGCGAGCAAATATCCCAGGCTACTCAAAATTGGAAAGCGATTATCTTGGGGATTCGTTCCGCCACTATTCTGAGTCATAATCCACTTCTCTCAACTTCAATACGTCAACTGGACAACCGAAGCAACCAGTCCGGCACTAACAGGCACAAATGCAATAGAATCTCCTCTCCGAAGTACCCCTTCATCTTCGGCAAGACAAAGTCCTACCGGAATGCTTGCTGAAACCACGTTGCCAAATTCTGGGTAAACCTTCAAGTAGACTTTCTCAATCGGGACTCCATATGTGGGCATGTATTCTTCATAAATTGCCTTGGAAGGGGTATGGGGAAAGTACCAAACCGGATGGCTGACATCGTCGATCGACTCAGCAATGACTTTCCCTAAGGATTTACTGCCTTCACGAAAGAGATCTCTACCATAGGATACAAATCGATTAATGCCATTCAGTTCCATGCGATCGCTTGCTTCCACAAAGTTAGCATAGCCAGGAAGCGGTATCGTACAGAGATCGGCGAACTCGGGTCTCGATAGATAGGAAAAGTTCCAGGGGCGATCGCTGGGTAACAGAATCGTGGCTGTTGCTGCCTCGCCAATGGTGTACATCGGAAACGAATATTCCAGAGCGCGGATATCGCGGATTTCCCAGTTATCGTGCAGCCCTAAATGGAATTCTCCATTCACGATCATTGCGGCTTTGAACGCACCCGACTGCAACATTAAACCTGCGATGTGAGCCGCCCGCACCCAACTCATGCAGGCATCCGTAACATCAAAACAGTTAGCCAGATGCATCCCCTTCGCCTTGGCATAAAAATAGGCATTGGCAGGCTCTAAAAAACCGCGCCCCACGCCGCAATAAATCAATAAATCGATATCTGTTGGAGCCATGTTCGCTTTCTCTAAAGCACCATCGATTGCTGAAAAAATCGAGTCTGATGCCTTCTCCCCCGCCTCAATATCGCGAAGATACCGAGTTTTCGCTCCTGTTTGACTTAACAACTTTTCAACGATTTTGAGGTATGGAGCTTTCTTAATGGGGGAAACTTTAGGGTTGCTCCGCTCCATATAATCCAGCAGATCGCTATTGGTTAATTTTTGAGAAGGTACGCGGTAAGATATAGAAGCGATTTTCATGGTTTAGGCGTTCCAGTTGAATATGGAGCTCAGATTCAGAACGCAAATCCTCTAAACTCGCGCTCTGGCATCTTAAGAGCACCTCTAAAAACTCAAAATTATTGAGAGTATAGATTTCGCAATCAAGTTTTTAATACCAATTTAAATGGTTAGCTTCCCAGATCGGGGTGTGAGGATCTTGCCCCCAGAAAGGGGTGGGAACCTTTCACTTCGCTCGATCTGTCCCGTCGATAGTGCAAATTGGTATAACTCCATGCTATTAAGCATAAGGCAATTGTTCGAGATGCTCTATAAATTGTAGACTAACTTAATGAAGAGTTAAACGTCATCTGATAAATGTCACTACCTGCACGTGACAAATGTCATCAGCGTTCGCAAATAGTTTGTAAATAAGGGGTGTAGTGGCTTTACCCCAGCCAGGTTTACATTCTTAAATGCAGCTAGATATTCGCAATCTTTAGTTGCGATCGACACTAAGAAAAAGAAGGAGACTACCATGCCAGAAGACTTGACCTGCGATCTGTTCTCAAAATATCTGGGGAGCGTGTTTCAACTGCCCGTACCGTCGGTAGCACCACTAGAGTTACAGCTTGTAGAAGTCGTGCCACATACAGCACATCCTTTGCCTGAGAATCGGGGGGTATTACAACGCATCCCCTTTTCGTTAATATTCCAGGGACCGCTAGAGACAGCACTACCGCAACGCACCTACACCTTGGAACATGCGGAAATGGGTAAATTGGATATCTTTTTAGTTCCCGTGGCCCGCCGCCAGGATGGCATGCAATACGAAGCGGTTTTCACTTAAACTTATGGCAGATAAACTATCTCACCAACTATCTCATCAAGCCTTAAGCGATCGCGGTGTAACCTTTCGCGACATTACACCTGAGGATCTTCCGTTTCTCCAAAGGCTCTATGCCAGTACCCGCGAAGAGGAAATGGCAATGGTGGATTGGAGCGATCGCGCCAAAGCAGATTTCCTGCAAATGCAATTTGAAGCCCAGCATAAGTATTACCAGGCAAACTACGCGCAAACATCTTTTCAGATAATTCTTTTACATGAAGAACCGATCGGTCGCCTGTACGTGGCGCGATGGGAGCAAGAGATTCGCATTGTCGATCTGGCGATCCTGCCAGAGCATCGCGATCGCGGGATTGGCTCCCAAATACTCCAGGATCTGCTAGCAGAAGCAACGCGGCGAGGTTTACCTCTACGAATTCACGTGGAGCAGTACAACCGCGCCCTGCGGCTCTATCAGCGCCTGGGTTTTCAAAAGATTGGAGAGCATGGGGTATACTGGTTGATGGAATGCACTCCTGGTGAAGTTTTACTGTAGGATCGATGGCTGGGACAACCCCGATCGCGAGCGCACCCAGTCCCAATCTTCATCCTTCAACTTTACCCGTGGCGGACAGGTATAGTCGATCGCCAGATCCAGTGCTGCTTCTTCATACACCCGATCCAATAGTGCTTTCAAATCGATCTGCGGTTCGCAATCGCTTGGTTCCAAGGGCAATGGGAATACGGGAATGCGATCGCGAACGAATTCAATCGTAAGGGGCGATCGCTCCCAGGATAGCTCCATACTACTTCAGGTGCGAGGTGGATATACTCCCTGTAAGGCAATGCAGAAATAGAAGGTTAAGTAGGGCTGCATGTTATTGTGCGGTGCGTCGCCGCCGGATGGGGCGAGAGCGGAATCTGACATTGGCTGCAAGCCAGAGGATATTGAATTCTGGTACAAAAAGCCATTTGCCGACCGTGCCAACACGCGGTTAGATGTGGGAGCTTTTAGATCGCCATCGTCCGAAGAGGCCATTAAGGAATGGCTGTGAGATGGTATCTCCGACTCCAACAGCGTTACTGTTTCGGAGCCTCCAGTTTCGCCCAGATCGTGCAACGAAAGCCCTGGCCCTTGTCCTGGGTGCATGGGAGCGCGTCCTTGTAAATCGGGTAGACCAAAATTCGATTTACCATTTCCTCCGTAGGTAGTTCCCAACAACGAAAACAGCGCCGTGTTCTGGGACAGCGGCAATAACTGACCATCGCACCACGCCCAGCCTTTGGGTGGAAAGTTAAATGGGAAAATTCTGATCTCAGCCACAAATGGGTCGGCCATATTTATTCTCCTAAATACTGAAATCTAAAAGCTGAAAGCTAAATACTCCTCTCAATCATGTCGGGCTTGGGAAAATCCCCAATAGAGAAATGATGAAGTCAACGCAGAGATAGGGTTGAAAATTGGTGTGTGGCTGGCTACCACCGATCGCTGACACCACTGCTGAATTCATATTGCTGTTGGCGGTGTCTTCAATAAAGGGACTAATCGCTACCGACTCAGCTAAGAGGTTTTTGCTCGGGGTTGCGAGGGTTGCCGCTGAGGTGGATGCCAACAGAGGGTGACTATGAGATGGAATCTGACTTACCGTCAACGCAATCTCTTCGGCTCCCCCTGTCTCCGCCAGGATAAAACCGTTGCCCATGTGTACGGGCAAGCGACCGCGCAAATCGGGTAAAGCAAAGTTAGATTGACCGTCACCGCCATAGGTCGTACCGATCAATTGGAAGAGGGCTTCGTTTTCCGCAATCGATATTAGTTGTCCCTCGCAGAACATCCACCCCGCAGGGGCGAAGTTGCCCGCGAACATGCGAATTTCGCCAATATAAGGCTGTGCCATAGATGTCTCCTAGTTTGGACTTGGGAAAATGCCCTGGAGGGCGATTGAGAAGTTTAAGGTTAGAAAAGGCTGCATGTTAAGATGTGCCTGCGACCCTCCAACGTTGGCGATCGCGCTAGGACTAAGCGAAGTCAAATTTGTGGGAGGATTGTAAACATTGTTGGCAGCAGCCAAAATATTACCAACCGCGACCGGAACGTTTGCATTTGAGGGCGATCCCGACAAAACGTGGGTATGGGTGGGAATCTCGGTGATCGAGAGGGTGTGTGCTTGTTCGCCGCCCCGTTCGCCAAGCGTGTGACTGCCGCCAACATGAATCGGTGTCCGGGCGCGCAAGTCGGGCAACGCAAAGTTCACGCGCCCATCGCCGCCGAAGGTCGTTCCGAGCAATGAGAAGAGACCCTGATTCTGATTGATGGGCAAAAGCTGTCCATCGCAGAGCGCCCACCCCCTCGGGGCGAAGCCAAAGCTCATGATGCGGATTTCTGAAAGGAAAGGTTCGGCCATTAGGCATCTCCTTCGCGCCTAGCGCGATAAAAAATAATTAACAAATGTTGATGGGATAGGCATCGCGCTCCGCCGACGCTAGGTTACTCCAATAAATCAGCGATGTAATCCCAATTCTTATCCAAAAACTATTGTATTGCATAAAAGTCGGCAAATCTAGACGAGAATCGATGAAATTACGAACAGTAGGGGTGGTGTCGATCGCTGAGATGAGATATTCCGCACCTCTTAGGAAAGCATCCACAGGACTAGAACGGAGTCGGTGTCGGCACCGTACCGCCGAAAAAGCCGTCCGTCGTTACTGTTGCGGAATCGTTTGCCGTGGCGCTGCCAGGTTCACCTGCACTGCCAGTGTTGCGACCCTGAATATAGGTAACCACGGCTGCAGTGTCAAAGGGAGTTCCTGAGTAACCGGGCATCTCGATGCGCGAGTTAAAGCGTTGGCGGATGCGGAAGTCGTCGGTCGTGCCGGCACTATTCGTGAGTGTATTGGCAAGCGCTCCAGCCCCGCCGAAGTTGAGACGAACGGTATGGCTATCGACCGCACCAAAGACGTTGGTCGTAGTTGATGCATTATTTAGGAAGAATGATTGGAGGGATAACGGATTGGTTGAAACCGACTGATCGAGATCGTTGCTTTGCACTGTCAGATTGAGGACGCCGTTGCCGTCGTTCGCCTGGACGGAAATCCCACGTTCTAAGGCATTGATAACAGTGTTGCCCGTAACTGACGAGGTGTGAGTGCCGTTGCCGTGGGCTTCAACGACGATCCCGCTCGCTTGGGTTGAACCGGAAAGCGGCGTGCCTGCCGTGCCAATGTTGTTGTTACGGATGAAGCCATTGAACGTCCCGGCAGCACCTGAGGTGCCGAGATTGGCCGTAATCGCACTCAGAATTGCTCCGTTAATCGTGTTGCTGTCGATATCGTAGTTGACCCGCCCGGTGTAGCCACCGAACGCCACGCCAGTAGCTGCGTTGATCGTGATGCCCTGCCCAAGTGCGGTGGGATGACCGCCGGAGAGTGTATTATTGGTGAATTTCACGTTGAGATTTGCCGAATTGCTGGCAGCGGCCTGGAAGTGGTCGCCTCGATTGGCGGTAAACGTGTTGCCAGTGAGGGTTGCCGTCATGGTGGCAGTTCCAGACGCATCCATCAGGAAGCCGTCGTTACCGATCGCCGAGTTGTTGCTGAAGGTACTACCAGTTACGGTGAGGTTGGTCAGCGTGCCGCTGGAATTGCGGATGACGGCGTTGTCCTCCGCCGAGCCACTGACGGTAATGCCCGACCAGGTCGAGGTACCGAACAGGTTGGTCAGATCGATACCTGCCTCGCCAGCGGCATTGCCGTTGTTCGTTACTCGCACGCCCGTAAGCGAGAGTCCGGTAACCGTCGTACCGCGAATACCGTCATCTCCACCGCCTGAAATGTTCATGTTGGAGAGATTGACATTTGCCGTATTGGTAAGCAAAATGCCCGCGTCCGTTGAGTTTTGAATTGTGCCGCCCGATCCAGCCGTCGAACCGGTGCCCGTGACGGTTAATCCACCACTCGTACCCGTGTTGTTGAGTACGATGCCGTTAGTGGCTCCATTAGAACTGATGCTGCGGAAGTTCAGGTTACTCGCGCCAATTGTGGTGTTCGCGACATTGAGGGCTGTGCCGGTGGTGGAAGTAATTGTATTCGTGCCAGTAGCCGATACTGTACCGCCACCCGTGGCGTTGAAGCCCACACCGCTAGTCGTGTTGAGCGTCAATCCACCCGTGAAGTTGACCGTGCCGCCTGTGTTGGTCAGGTCGATCGCATTGGCAGTCGTCGTCGTGCCAGTAATCTGACCGTTAAACGTTGTGGTGCCTCCGGTCTTTGCATTGATATTGACGGCATTATTGGCATTGTTGGTCTTAGTAATTGTGCCGTTATAGGTCACGTTTGCCGTGCTCGTATCTTCGTTGTAAGCGATGCCAGATGGGTTATTGATGGATGTATTCGCGCTGAATGCAAACGTTCCGCCCGAACCACCGATGATATCGATTCCCGCATCGCCGCCATTCAGCGTCGCGGTGCCGTTGAAATTGTACGTACCGTCGGCGTTGTTGAACTGCAATCCCGTACCGTTGGTCGCGTTAATCGTTCCCGTTTGGAACGTAGCAGTTCCCGTGTGACCTCCAGATACGGAGACCGCTGCGGCATTGTTTGCCTGGGTAATGTTGCCAGAATAGGTAGTATTTACGCTGCCGCCATTGATATTGAAGGCTGCACCCGTGGGGCTGGTAATAGTACCGCCATTGGCAGTAAACGTACCCGAGCTACCGACCAGATTGACACCATTCGTACCGCCGCTAGAAGAGAGACTGCCCAGAACGACATTCAAAGCACCGGAAGTACCGACATTGAAACCGCCACCCGTGGTGTTATTGATGATGGCCTCGCTAATTGTCAGGTTGCCGACTGCGCCACCAGTAATGCTAAATCCACTGGCATTGCCCGCATTTAGCCCCCGCAGCGTATTGTTTGAACCCAGGGTAATTCCTCCAGCGATGTTGGGTCTGTTACCCGAGAACGCATCCAGACTGTTAAAGCTGCCCAGCGTAATGCCAGTAAGCGCTGCCAGCGTAGTACCTGTTGTGCCGTCGCCAATCAGTTTCTGATCGTTTCGCAGCGTAATCCCACCTGCATAGGTACCCGCGCCATCAGCATTTGCATTGGTGGCATCGTCATCGATAAAGATAAAATCGGTGTTTGCAGGGAGATTGCCAACACCAGTATTTGCCGCATTAAAGGCTGCCAAAGTCCTGAATGGATCGGCCTGAGTGCCTAAATTAGCCGAATCAATGGCATCCTCATCGATGAACCACAACACGCTGTTCCCAGCACCAGCACCATCGAGATCGGTGACGTTAATCGTTGCGGTTATATTTGCCGTCGCAGGAGGCAGAGGCGTACCGCTATCCTGAATTTGATAGACAAACGTATCGCTGCCAACAAAGCCAGCTACAGCATTATAGGTAAAGCTACCATCAGCATTCACCGTCACGTTGTTATCGTCCGCAGTTGTTGCCGTGGCTGCCGCTGCTGCACTTGTCAGCGTAGCTGCCACCACACTCACCGTTGTGCCATCGGGGTCTGTCGCTCCCGTCAGCAGATCGCTCGCACCATCAGGGACAGTCAGGGTCAAGTTAGCATTGCTGGTATAAGTCGGAGCGGGGGTGAGGGCAGGCGGATCGTTGACGGGTTGCACGTTAATATCCCGCGTTACCGTATTGCTGTTGACATCGCCATCATTCACCGTGTAGCTGACCGTGCGCGTAGCAGTATTGGGGTTATCGCTGGTGTTGGTGTAGGCAATTTGGTGCAAAGCCGTCGAGTAGTTGGCGAGCGATGCCGACCCCGTAAGGGTTATCGTACCTGGCACGGAAGTATTGGCGACAATCCCACCTGGAAGAGCGCCGACTACCGAGAGGACATCCTGTCCAGCCACGAACCCACTCGTAATACTAATCGTGGCACTTTCTGCGTTTGGCTCGTCGTCTGTAATCCCCAATCCGGTAGGACTGATTATTGTTTGCGTTTGCTCGTTAATCGTAATGGCACCCACAGCAGCCGCGCCCAAAACTGGTGGTGCGTTGACAACTCCGGTAATCGCGAAGTTGTAGGGGTTCTCATTGCTGTCGTTGTTCGGAATGGTGATGTCGCCGCCAAACGTACCAGAGGCAGCAGCAGTTAGCTGTACCGTTATTGTGGTGCTAGCTCCCGGCGTTACCGTTGCAGATGGCAATGTCGTAATTGTGTAACCAGTTGGTACGGTAATGCTGCCGGTTGTGAGATTGAGCGGAGCTGAACCAGTATTCTCAATTGTGAAGGTGCGGGACACGGTAGCACCAACGTTAGTTCTGCCATAGTCGGTGCCATCGGTTGTACTCGGCGTGGTATCGCCATCGGCAATGTTGTCAGTCGTACCGCCAAAGCCGCCATCGGTGACGTTAATCTCTGGCGCGACAACGCTACCAGTAATGGCAAAGTTATAGGGATTCTCATCGCTGTCGTCGTTCGGAATTGAGATATCCCCAGCAAACGTACCGGCAGTTGCAGCGGTGAGCTGTACGCCAATTGTGGTGCTGCCTCCTGGTGCTACTGTTGCGGCTGGCGTGGTGGTAATCGTGTAACCAGCGGGTACGGTGATGCTACCAGTCGTGAGGTTGAGGGTGCCTGTACCCGTGTTCTCAATCGTAAACGTGCGAGTTACAGCAGTACCAACTGGAGTACTGCCATAGTCGGTGCCGTCTGTAGTACTCGGCGTGGCATCGCCATCTGCAATGTTGTCAGTTGTACCGCCAAAGCCACCATCCGTGACGTTAATCTCCGGCGCAGTAACCGTACCTGTAATGGCAAAGTTGTAAGGATTCTCATCGCTGTCGTTGTTCGGGATGACGATGTCGCCAGCAAACGTACCAAGGGCACCAGCAGTAAGCTGTACCGTAATCGTGGTACTGGCTCCTGGTGCTACGGTGGCGGCTGGTGTACTTGTAATCATGTAACCCGTGGGAACGGTAATACTACCCGTTGTGAGATTGAGCGTAGCCGTACCAGTGTTCGCGATCGCAAAGGTGCGACTCACGGCTGTACCCAGCAAAGTCGTACCGTAATCGGTACCGTCGGTCGTACTTGGTGTGGTGTCGCCATCCGCGATACTGTCAGTTGCTCCACCAAAGCCACCATCGGTGACATTGATTTCCGGAGCGGTAACAATGCCTGCGATCGCGAAGTTGTAGGGATTCTCGTCGCTGTCGTTGTTGCCAAAGCTGATTTCACCGTTAAAGGTACCTGGTGTTGTGGCATCCAGTTGAACGGTAAAGGCAGCGTTACTTCCTGCTGCAATACTGGTTGGGAATGCGCCGACCAAACTGAAACCCGTTGGTAAGGTGGGTGCGCCTAGAGTTAATGCTGCTGTACCGAGATTTTCAATCGTAAACGTTTGAGTCAGGGCTGTTCCAACTGTGGTCGTACCGTAATCAGTGCGATCGTCAACGCTCGGCGTGGTATCGCCATCGAGAATGCTGGTAGGACGACCGTTAATATCGTCAACAGTGACATTAATCTCTGGAGCGACAACGCTGCCAGTAATGGCAAAGTTGTAGGGGTTTTCATTGCTGTCGTCGTTTGGAATTGAGATATCGCCCGCAAACGTGCCGACGGTGGTGGCGGTAAGCTGTACCTCGATTGTGGTGCTGGCTCCTGGTGCTACTGTTGCCGATGGCAGGGTGGCGATCGTATAGCCAGTTGGTACGGTAATGCTACCAGTCGTGAGGTTGAGGTTGGCGGTGCCGGTGTTCTCAATTGTAAAGGTGCGGGTTAGGGCAGTGCCAAGGGGAGTGGAGCCATAGTCGGTGCCGTCGGTTGTGCTCGGTGTGGTGTCGCCATCGAGGATGTTGTCGGTCGTACCACCAAAGCCGCCATCGTTAACGTTAATTTCTGGAGCAATTACAGTGCCCGTAATCGCAAAGTTGTAGGGGTTCTCGTCACTGTCATCGTTCGGGATCGCGATATCGCCCGCAAACGTGCCAGCAGCAGTAGCTGTAAGCTGTACTTCAATTGTGGTGCTGGCTCCTGGTGCTACAGTTGCCGATGGCAGGGTCGCAATCGTATAGCCAGCAGGCACGGTAATGCTGCCAGTCGTGAGGTTGAGATCGGACGTGCCAGTATTCGCGATCGTAAAGGTGCGAGTTATAGCAGTACCGAGGGGAGTGGAACCATAGTCGGTGCCATCGGTGGTGCTTGGCGTGGTGTCGCCGTCAGTAATATTGTCGGTTGTGCCGCCGAAACCGCCATCGGTGACGTTAATCTCTGGGGCGGTAACGGTACCTGTAATGGCAAAGTTGTAAGGATTCTCATCGCTGTCGTCGTTCGGAATTGAGATATCCCCAGCAAACGTACCGGCAGTTGCAGCGGTGAGCTGTACGCCAATTGTGGTGCTGCCTCCTGGTGCTACCGTTGCAGATGGTGTAGTGGTAATCGTGTAACCAGCGGGTACGGTGATGCTGCCAGTGGTGAGATTGAGATCGGACGTACCAGTGTTCGCGATCGCAAACGTGCGGGTCACCGCCGTGCCGACCAGGGTGCTGCCATAGTCGGTGCCGTCCGTAGCGCTCGGCGTGGTATCGCCATCGGCGATGCTGTCAGTTGTACCGCCAAACCCACCATCAGTCACGTCGATCTCTGGTGCGGTAACCGTGCCTGTAATGGCAAAGTTATAGGGATTCTCGTCGCTGTCGTTGTTCGGAATGACGATGTCGCCAGCAAACGTACCAGTGGCAGCCGCTGTAAGCTGTACGCCAATTGTGGTGCTAGCTCCCGGCGCTACCGTTGCAGATGGAGTAGTGGTAATCGTGTAACCGGCGGGTATGGTGATGCTGCCAGTCGTGAGATTGAGATTGGCCGTACCCGTATTCGCGATCGTAAACGTGCGCGTTACGCTATTTCCAACAAGAGTTGTGCCATAGTCGGTACCATCGTCAGTGCTTGGCGCAGCGTCACCATCAGCAATGCTGTCTGTCGTACCGCCAAACCCGCCATCGGTCACATTTATCTCTGGGGCAATAACGGTGCCTGTAATGGCAAAGTTGTAGGGGTTTTCATTGCTGTCGTTGTTGCCAAAACTAATTTCACCGCTGAAAATACCGCCTGTCGTGGCATCCAGTTGCACGGTAAATGTAGCATTGCCCCCCGCAGCGATGCTGGTTGGGAACCCACCAACCAGGCTAAAGCCTGTTGGTAAGGTGGGCGCGCTCAAAGTTAATTCAGCCGTACCAGTATTTTGAATTGTAAATGTGCGAGACAGGGTTGCGCCAAGCGCGGTCGAACCGTAATCGGTGCCATCGGCAGTACTGGGCGTGGTGTCGCCGTCAGTAATGTTGTTGGTCGCGCCGCCAAAGCCACCATCGGTAACGTTAATTTCTGGAGTAGGAGCTGGACCAACTACTCCTGTAATCGCAAAGTTGTAGGGATTTTCATTACTGTCGTTGTTGCCGAAGCTGATATTACCGCTGAAAGTACCTACTGCCGTGGCATCCAGTTGCACGGTAAACGTGGCGTTACTGCCCGCTGCCACACTGGCCGGGAATCCACCAACCAGGCTGAAGCCTGTAGGTAAGGTAGGCGCGCTTAAGGTGAGATCGGCTGTGCCCGCGTTCTCAATCGTAAACGTGCGGGTTACAGCCGTACCAGCCGTAGTACTGCCGAAGTTGGTGCCATCTGTAGTGCTTGGTGTGGTATCGCCATCGGCGATATTGTCAGTCGTACCGCCAAAGCCACCATCGGTAACGTTAATCTCTGGGGTAGGGGCAGCACTAACTGCTCCTGTAACAGCAAAGTTGTAGGGATTTTCATTACTGTCGTTGTTGCCGAAGCTAATATTACCGCTGAAAGTACCGGCGGTTGTGGCATTCAGTCTGACCGTAAATGTGGCATTGTTCCCTGCTGGGATACTGGTGGGGAACGCGCCGATCGGGCTGAAGCCAGTAGGCAAGGTAGGCGCGCTTAAGGTGAGAGCGCCCGTACCGGTATTCTCGATCGTAAACGTGCGGGTTACGGGCGTGCCCACTACGGTACTGCCGTAATCGGTGCCGTCAGCAGAGATCGGCGTGGTATCGCCATCGGTAATATTGTCAGTCGTACCGCCAAAGCCGCCATCGGTAACGTTAATCTCTGGGGTCAGTGCTGGTGCCGCGTCTACTCTTGTGGTTTCCGTGACGCTGTTGTTGGTTTCGTTGCTCTCGGCGATCGCATTTAGCGGATCTACCCTGGCAGTATTACTTTTTGTACCTACCGTGGCGGTGGTAGTAGACACAGCGATCGTCAGCGTGGTACTGCCGCCTGCGGCAATGCTTCCACCCGTAAAGGTAACGGTTTGCCCTGACGTACTGGCAGTGAACCCATTGGATACAGTTGTGGCTCCAGGCACGAATCCTGTGGGTAAGGTGTCCTGCACCGTAACGTTGCTGGCGGCGGCGGTGCCGTTATTGCTGACAGTTAACGTGTAGACGAGCGGATCGCCAACTCTAATGGGATCGGCACTATCTCTCTTGGCGATCGTTAAGTCGGGTCTAAACGTGCCTACGGGGGTAAGATCTGTAGTGAAATCGCTCTCCGTTAATTGGTTGGGTTGGATTGCTCGCAGAACTCCTAAATATTCCCCAGTCAACCTGTCCCGAATTACGGTTGAATTGACGAAAGTACCTGTAGAATCGAGCGCTCTTGTTACCAGGATAAAGTCTAGATCTTGAAAGCTCAGTCCTCCTCCCAGTCCAATTAGATCGGAACCCTTGGTGAAATCCATAATTCGATCGGCATCGGAGAAGTTAGGGCCGCCAGTTGTGCTTGTGGCTGCGCCTGACACTCGCTCGAACACGAACTTATCCGCACCTGCCCCACCTGTAAGCTTATCGGATCCGAGATCGCCGAATATAACATCGTTATCCTGACTGCCAAAGATTTCGTCTGCATCTTCACCGCCATGAAGGATGTCGTTGCCTATACCGCCATTAATAATATCTATCCCCTGGCCGCCATCGATGAGGTCGTTCCCATCACCACCAGAGAGCTGATCGGCTCCCTGGTTTCCGAATATTGTATCCGCACCTCCTAGACCCGAAATAATACTGTTGATAGGCAAGCCGTTAAGCAGGTCGGGGTTGGGCGTACCGAAAATAAATTCATCCATGGAGTGGGATACCTCTATCCAAAATTCAGGTGTTTTATTGTGAGATTTTGTGCGAGACCGTAGGATCGGCGAAATGGTTCAGGATAACTCTATCCAAAACTCAGACACTCCACTCTACATGATGTGAGATTTTGTGAGATTTTGTGAGATCGGCAACGTGCGATTAGCGATCGCACAGACTACTTAGCTACTCAGTCGGTACTAACCCTAGCCCATTCCGCTTTTTCAGATTGCTTTTCTACTTAAGAACTGATAGGAAAATTAAGATAACCGCGATGCGTTACGGCTAATGCCTAAGACACCCTAACAATTGCGACATTTACAATTGCGACATTATTTAATTTAAACGTTAGTCCTTTACCTTGCCACCCTGGATAAATTTTTCTCTCTTACCCATATATAAGCTTTAATTTTATCTCTATTAATAGATTTGGTAAATTACGTTACATTAAGCAAATCCTTAACGGAATATTACGCTGAGTACATATCGTGCATTTTTGGTTGAACCTCGTAAATTTAAATCGTTCGGTAGCATCACTTTAACGAAATGAGTTTTTGGGAAACATCGTATAAATGTCATGAGTCAGACATGATATTTGTCATGACATATAGCGGTTTTGACTTGAGAACGGGTTTTATTGACGGGGTGAAGGGGTTCTACCCCTTCCTGGGGCAACGCCCCCAAACTCCCTGCTCTTTACCGATCTGAAAACCGCTATAGTTCTTTCGTTATCCGTTAGTAAAGGAGGTGTAGGGTGCGCTCCCGCGCAAGGAGCTTCTACCCCTGCCACCTATCCTAAGCTTGTTGGCTTAGCTATACTTTAAAACGAATGATTCAAGAAGTCTTGGGGAAGTTATGAGGAAATTATGGGGAAATTATGGGGAAGTTCTTGCCTGAAATATTTAATATCTTGACGTACTTACAATCCCTGGGGCTGAGACGCTGCTAATAGAGCCATGTCGATCGCTGCCCTTTGCTCGGCATCATAGCCCCACTTTTGCAAGAAATCAGCATACTCCCCCTCACTGGTTTGCGCGGAGTATTGCATCTGTGCGGCAATGCGTTCGATCTCCTCTAAATTAGCCGATCGTATTAATGCAGTACTGCGACGAGCCACCCGATCTGAGCCTTCAGCCTGACTGTCGTTGCCCGCGCGGCGATGCGCGATCGCCATGGCTGTAGACATTGACAAGTTTTTAACCAGCAGTTCTGAGGCTGGGAAAGGCACGGATTCAATCGCTGCAATAATTGCGTTAATTTGCCGATCGCTTATTTCCCAATCTTCCGTGAGGTAACCGACAAAGAATCCCCTCGCACCATTGGCAGAGTCAATCAGGTCGGCAATCGCCCGTTGGAATTCGCGATCGCTAAGTTCGTCCGCTCGCAAGAGTAGCGTGTGGGTATAAGCGATCGCCTCTTCAAAGGAGATCGAGCTAAGCTCGGTGGGTGAAAGGAGGAAAGTCATAGCAGCGATTAATCCATGTTTTCTAGACGAATGCGCGGATCGACAGCTTTGAGCATCAAATCCGCCAGCAGATTACCGATGACAAGCATGACCGTGCCGAGCATCAAACCTGCCATCACCAGATTGACATCCTTTTCCAAAATGCCCTGTAACATTAATTTCCCTAACCCCGGCCAGTTAAAGAAATACTCCGTAATAAAAGCGCCGCTAAGCAACCCAGCAAACTCAAATCCCAGTAATGTAATCATGGGGTTAACTGCATTACGCAGTGCGTGCACGTAGATCACCCGATTCTCCGGTAAACCTTTAGCTCGCGCCGTTTTGATATAGTCCTGCCGCAACACGTCTAGTAAATTAGCACGCATGAGCCGCTGCAAGCCTGCCAAGCTAATCACTGTAAGGGTCATGGTTGGTAAAATCAGGTGATAGCCAATATCGAGGATTTTGCCCCACCAGCTTAGATCGTTGTGATTGATGCTAGTCATACCCCCCACGGGAAACAGCGAAGTATTCTGCGCCACCATCAGGAAAATAATGGCTAAGACGAAGCTGGGGAAAGCCTGCAAACCGTAGCTCGACACCTGCACTGCCCGATCCGAGAAAGTATTTTGCCTGACCGCACTGGCAATGCCCAACGGAATCGCGATCGCCCAGGTCGTAATGAATGAAGCGATCGCCATCAGCAAAGTGTTGCCCGCCCGCTCCATAATTAATGGCGCGACGGGTGAAAAGCCTTGGCAGCGAACCCCTAAATTGCCGCGTAGGGTATTGCCCAACCACAGGAAATACTGCTCGAGTATTGGTTTGTCGTACCCCAACCTTTCTCGTATTTGGGCAATTACCGCCTTTGGCGTGCTGGGATTAGCCAGCAACTCCGTGAAACAGTCGCCAGGCGATAACTTGAGCATAATGAAGCTCAAGACCGACACTAAGAACAGCACGATCGCTGCCTGCGCCAATCGCTTGGTGATGTAGGCAAATGTATCGCTAGCCAGAATAGACTGAAGTGGAGATGCGGTTTGGGTTGCCATAAATAAACCAAGTACATAGGCAGAATTAATTACATACTTTATCAGCTACGAGCTTGCTGTAGAATCAGGCGATCGCGATGGACGTGCGAGATCTGCCAGGGTGTACCTTCTACAAATTGATGCAACATGAATAACACGTATTCGGGTTTGAGGGTATTCCCATCCGCAAAACAAGTACCCACATACTTAATTGCGAGCGGATCGCGATCGATGAGTTCCAATTCCGTCAAGCGATCGCATAACTCCAGTATCTGTAAGTTGCCGGATTTCGATGTTTTGGGCATGGGAATAGAATTTGCGGACTTGACAGCGGCGATCGCCTCTGCGATATCAGGTATGAAATCGCGATGCCATTCCTCTTTCAGCTTTAATGTTAGCGTGTAGGCAGCCTGTGCGAGCAACAAAGCCGCCGATGCCGACTTCAAGTCGATTTCCTCAATGGCGTAGATGGGAATTTCCGCTGGGAGTTGCGCGGCTAATCGGGACTGAAATTCTATTACGGGTAGGGCATTAGTAAGCTCGAAATCAGCTAATTCACCGCTACTGGTGCATCCTAACGATAAAGCATTGGCAGCGGCAATGCGAGGCATGGGATGAAATCCACCTGTAAAGGAGAGAGGAATAGCAGCGCGCCGGGCGGCGCGCTCGAACAGGCGCATCAGATCGAGGTGCGAAATCAGAGCCATACTCCCCAGCTTGCCAAAGGTAATCCGCAATCTCTGAACGCTAGGGGGATTCGCCGCACCCAGATCGCCGATAAATTGAGGAATTGGTGGCGGCGGCACGATCTCGTTATGCCCGAAATCGGGACCGCAGATGCCGCATCTGGAACACCCGTGAAACGAGCAGTCCGGCACGGTTTTTGCCGCGATCGCCCTGTGCCAATCATCAATTAGCCATTGCTTGTCAATACCCGTATCGATGTGATCCCAGGCAAGGGCTTGTTCGACTCGGGGCGATGGCATCTGCCATTGCAGGCGAGCAGACTCAATCGCCTCTGCCCATGCCTGAAACGCCCGATCGGCACTCTCAAACCAGGCATCCATTCCAGCCCCTAATTCCCAAGCGCGTTGAATGACGGCACCGAGGCGGCGATCGCCCCGACCGATAAAATCCTCCATTGCTGAGATGCGCACGTCGGTAAAGTTGGCTTTAACGCTTTTCAGACGGCGCAATTCAGCTTTTAACAATTCTTGCTTGTGGATAAAATCTGCCGTGGAAACGCTATGCCATTGGAAAGGTGTATGCGGCTTGGGCGTGAAATTGGAAATCGTCACGGTTACGCCCAAACGCTTGCGCCCTGGGATGTGACATTGCTGCTGCAACCAGGCGATCGTGCGGGCGATGCCTGCCACATCCTCCTCGGTTTCCGTTGGCAAGCCGATCATGAAGTAGAGCTTGACCCGATCCCATCCCTGCTCGTAGGCAGTTTTAACACCGCGCAATAACTCTTCATCGGTTAATCCCTTGTTAATTACATCCCGCAATCGCTGCGTTCCTGCTTCCGGTGCAAAGGTCAGCCCCTGGTGCCTGCCTTCACCTTTGAGGATATTGGCAATGTTTTCGTCGAAGCGATCGACTCTCTGGCTGGGTAGTGACAGGGAGACGCGCTCGTCTTTGAGGCGATTTTTAATTTCTATACCTACGGCAGGCAAAGCCAGGTAATCCGAGCAAGAAAGGGAAAGTAAAGAAAATTCGTTATATCCAGTCTCGCGCACCGCCTTCTCAATTGTGTTAACCACATCTTCAGGCTTAACGTCGCGGGCGGGACGGGTCAGCATCCCCGGCTGGCAAAACCGACAGCCGCGCGTGCAGCCTCGTCGGATCTCGATCGTGAGGCGATCGTGCACGGTTTCTATCAGGGGGACTAAACCAATACTATGCTCTGGCATGGGTGGAGCGACGCGGCGCAAAATCCGATGGGGAACATCATCGCGATTGCGCTGAACGGAACCGTCTTCAGGGTTCATGTCGTAGAACTGCGGTACGTATACACCTGGTACGTTTGCCAAATCTAGCAAAGTTTCCACGCGAGACTTTCCTGCTAACTTTGCCGCTTTCACAACTTCGCCAATTTCGGGCAATACCTCTTCACCATCACCCAAAGCAAAAAAATCAAAGAAGTCAGCAAAAGGCTCGGTATTCGAGGTTGCAGTTTGTCCGCCAGCAAAGATGAGGGGATAAGAAGATGCGAGGGAATCGGAGGGATTGGAGGCGTTGCGAGCTTGCCAGGTGAGGGGGCTATTAGCTAAATCGAGCATTTCCAGGATGTTGGTGGCTCCAAGTTCGTAGCTGAGGCTAAAGCCCAAGATGTCGAAATCGAGGAGCGATCGCTTGGATTCAACCGCAAATAAGGGGGTTTGGGTAGCGCGTAGTTTAGCTGCGAGATCGGGAGCGGGCAGGTAGGCGCGATCGCACAACTGGTTGTTTTGGGCGTTGAGGATGCTGTAGAGAATAATATGGCCCAGGTTAGAAGCCCCTACTTCGTATAACTCGGGGTAGGTCAGGCACCAACGCACCATCATTTCATTTTTTGGGTGATGCCAAGGCTTATGCACTGCCCCTAGCTCGTTACCAAGATAACGTGCTGGTTTGAGGATTTCTGGCGTAATTAACCGATCTACTGATACGGGCATAGCTTCATCTTTAACGGGGATATCAAAAAATCTATAGATAAAGAATTCGGATCGCAATCCGGTCTTGGGGCGCTTACATAACAGGTTGCAATTTACTGCCGAAAGCCGATCGCCATAATAAGGCTACGCCAAGAAGATAAGTTATGGGTGGCAGCAAAGTTAAATATTTATGTGTTTTATTCTTCTTGATGTTAAGCCAACTGCCTAAATCAACCAGGAGTAGCATCCTTGCGCCATACAATGCGATGCCCTTGAATTCTTAAACAGGCTCTAAGAACTCATTTAAGAAAGTATAAATACTTAGTATTTTTTGCTGCTTCAGGGGATGTATGGTACTGAAATGCTGACTTCTTACATGGTAGCAATGTGACTAAAAGAAGCTTTTCTTGACTTCCCAAATGGGTTCTAAGGCGGGTGCAATCCGCATTATTGCGAAAGCGAGGGATGCAACGGGGAATGAGGGTAGCGATTCTCTTTCTGTGACTGTGTTTGACCCTATGGATGTGGTATAGGCTTTGACTGCCAGCGTTGTCGATCTAGAAGACTGGTTGCGCGATCGCGCATAAAATTTGTCGAACTCAAGCGCTTGGCTCCGCCATAGGCGATCGCCAAGCAAGGGCTGACTTTGAAGATAATTGCTTCACCCCATGAGATCCGTTCTGTATTGCTTTTCAAATTGGTATAGCTGTAGCCACTAGGCTTAGGACGGGGTGCAGGGGTTCTACCCCTGCACCCCGTCCTAACAGATCTGTCTATAGCTATATTAAAATCCTATAGGTAAGAAAGCAGGACTAAGAATAAGTTTATGAAAATTTTGGTTATGGGTGGCACGCGCTTTATGGGCGTGGCGTTGACAAAGAAACTGGTAGACCGGGGACACGAGGTCGTGCTATTCAATCGCGGTAACAAACCTGCACCAGTAGAAGGAGTGAGAGTAATTAAGGGAGATCGCACCGATGCCCAACAACTCAAGGACAAACTCAGCGGCGAGCAGTTTGATGCCATATTTGACAATAACGCGCGGGAACTGACCGATACGCAACCACTGGTAGAAATTTTCCGCGATCGCATCCAGCACTTTGTCTACATGAGTTCGGCGGGTGTATATCTGGAATCGGATGTATTGCCTTACATCGAAGGCGATGCGATCGATCCCAAAAGCCGCCATAAGGGCAAATTACATACCGAAGCATATCTAGCAGAAGCCTACGCCAATTATGCTTTTCCCTACACGTCAATTCGCCCCACGTATATCTATGGGCCGCAGAACTATAACGATTTAGAAGCCTGGTTCTTCGACCGCATAGTGCGCGATCGTCCGATTCCCATTCCTGGCAATGGTAAATTCATCACTCAATTAGGCCACGTTGAAGATCTCGTTGCAGCAATGGCAGCGGTCTTGGGTAAACCGCAGGCAGTTAATCAAATCTATAACGTATCCGATACGCGCTTCGTCACATTTGATGGACTGGCCAAACTCTGCGCCACCGCCGCCGGAAAGTCGGCTTCCGATCTGGAAATCGTGCGCTACAATCCCAAAGAATTTGATTTCGGCAAGCAAAAAGCTTTCCCCTTCCGCCTGCAACACTTCTTCACATCCGTCGATAAAGCCATGCAGGATTTGAACTGGAAGCCAAAGTTCGATTTGCTAGCAGGTTTGGAAACTTCATTTCAGCAAGATTATCTGGCATCAGGTCGCCAACAGGCTTACGTTGATTTTGCGATCGACGACACGATCCTTGCCAAGTCAAAATAATCTAAACTATTGAAACCTTACTATGGCCGATCTACCTCAAGATATGGCAGACATCATCTGGCATTTGAAGCGAGAATTGCTAAGTCTTGTCAATGATACAACAGCTACTGAGTTCATGGTTTTAGAGCTTTTCGGTGAAAATGAGCTGACGGAGGTTATTTTTGGCGAGTTGTCTAATGTTAGGGAAAAAGCCAGTAGCTGGTTTGAGCGCCTGTCAAGTTTGCAACTGCTTTCTGCGGACAGTCAACCAGTAATTGCTTCTGATATGCTGTATTTAATTGAACGCTCAATCGAACAGATCCAAGCTAATCTGCCTGCAATGAAACAAAGTATTCAAGAAGTGAAGAAGGATTGGGATTTAATATGAAAGTGCAAAAGCCTATGCCAGATATGGAAACAGTGAAAAGATCGGTTGTTAAACTGCGTAGAATTTCGGCAAAGATTGAGGCTGCTATGCTTGAAATTGATGGGGTTGTTGCTGCTTTGGGACAAAGTAGTCGGCAAAGAAGATTAGACAGGCTAGAAAGATCGTTAAGTAGATATGAAAAAATGTAGGGTCACTTCTAATAGCCGAGCATATTCTCAATAAGGGACTGTCAAGAAAATAATATACCCTACGATTGGGACATTATTTAACCGCAAGTCCCTAACATGGACTGAAAGCTTCGATGTCAGTCTATTCAAACTATACAGCGTTTATCCTGAAGATATCGCCGCTAAAGTAGTCTGCGACATACAGGTTACCTGCTTCATCTTCGCCAAAGGTGGAAATCCCATAGTCGGTATCGAGCAGTAGTTTATTTTCCCACGTGCCATTGTTGAGGGCTAATCCCCACAGTCTACCATCAACAAAATCACCATAGAAGTATATCCCATTCAAACTCTCTTACCTACCACGATAGACTAATCCACCTGTAATGGAAGCGCTGGCTCCAGGATGTTCGTATTCTGCTACAGGAAACATCAGACCTTCATTAACTGGATCGTCTGCAAAGCGACTAGATCCTTCAAATATTCTCCAGCCATAATTTTCTCCACCAGTACTGAAAAAGGGTTGGAAATTAATCTCTTCCACCGCGCCCTGACCGACATCGCCGATGTATAGATCGCCAGTCAGCCTGTCAAACGAAAATCGCCAGGGATTGCGCAGGCCGCTTGCCCAAACTTCATCGCGGATGGCATTGTTTGGGTCAGATTGACTCGGAAAGGGATTGCTAGCTGGAATCGCGTAGGGAAATACACCAGACTCCACATCAATGCGGAGGAGTTTTCCTAAAAGCGATCCGGGATTTTGAGCTAAATTGGATGGGTCACCGCCACCACCGCCGTCTCCCATGCCAATATAGAGATATCCATCGGGGCCAAAGGCTAACTGCCCGCCATTGTGATTGTCAAATGGTTGGTCGATGGTGAGGATAATTTCTGCGCTATTGGGATCTGCAACGTTTCGGTCTCCACTAATGCGATAGCGAGATACAACGGTATCGCCATTGATATCCGTATAGTTGACGTAGAAATAGCCTTTACTGGCATATTCAGGGGGAAATGCCATACTCAGCAGCCCCTGTTCTCCCCCTGTGCTGATGCGATCGGAAATATCCAGAAAAGGCGTTGGTAGCAAGCTACCATTCTCGACAACCCGAATTTCGCCCCCTTGCTGCACGATAAACAGGCGATCGCTGCCATCGCCTGCATTAGTAATATGGACTGGACTGGTTAGCCCACTCACTTGGGGTATGAACCCGATACTCAGATTGTCAAGCATGATTTACAACTTGCGGAAGCTAGTTACTGAGCCTTTGCCATACGCGCCTGCATCATTGCTTTTAGCTGTGCCAGCATCTCTGGTGTGGGCTGGGTAGCTTGCCAAGCAGGGCGACTTTGCAGGCGATCGCACCAGGCTTGTACCCTAGTATAGCTATCGATCGGTATTCCTAGTTTGGGCAGCCAGGGAATGGAAACGCCAGCGGTAATATCGGCTAGAGATACCTGCTCCCCGCCAAAGAAGGCATTGTCTCCCAGCAGGCGATCGAAGAGTTGCAGAATTATGGCAAATTTTTGCTTGGACTGCTCCGCCTTCTCAGGATCGGGTGCACCCATTCCCATCATCTGTCCGACAAAGGGACTCATTGCCGGAGACAACTCATTAATTGTCACCATCCGCACCATTTGTACGATCCCTAAGGATTTAGGATCTTTTGGTTGTAAAGCATGTTCTGGGTACTTAGCTTCCAGATAATCCAAGATGGCTTGGGATTCGACAATACTGAAATCATCATCCACAAGTGCGGGAATGTGATGAAAAGGGCTGATCGCCATAAATTCAGGCGTAAACTGATCGCCATCGAGTTTGAGCGCGATTAGCTCAAAGGTCAGTTCTTTCTCTAACAAGGCAATCCATACGCGCCGCGAGTTGGGCGATAGGGGTTGGTGATAAAGCTTCAACATGGGTTGTCTCCATAGTTTAAGTCGCCTGCTCTACCATATACCAAAAAGACTGCCCTCAAGGTAGCCAAATCCTTTGCAGAATTTGGCACGATCGAAAGATCGGTTGTCTGGGAGCGCGATGAGATTGCTGAACCAGCATAATTTAGCCTTTAATTTTTAGATCCAGGATTGGCTGCTGAGTAAGGCAGAGCCAATGGCAGGCGAACAGGTTGGGTTCCTGTACGCCAATGCTGGCGATCGCGGGTTCGTCGGGAAAGGGAATCAGGCGATCGAAGAGGATTGGGGGTGGATGCAGGGGTTTAGCATTTGGTATGGATTCTTGCGTTTGATGCGGAGATTGACTGCCAAATGCTAAACCCTTACTATCGGTGAAACCGATGGTTGGGGGTTGGGGTGTGAATTGGATTAGATAAACGGCAGGGGGGGCTGAGAGGGAAGTGAGGAGGCTATAGGCGAAATGGTAAAGTGGCTGCTTGAAGCGATCGCTAAGGTGAAACGGCTGATGGTAGCGACCGTCCGATCGGCGAGTAATTACTTCAGCGTACAAAGGCCCCCGCACAGTCCAGACCACGGGTAACCAGAAGTTGCCCGTGTCGATCGCGTCAATGCCATGTATTTGTTTCGCCCAGATGCGCCTACCTTCGAGATCGGCACAAGCGGCGACGATTTCAAGCATTACTGAAACCTGGCAAACTAGGCCCATTATTCATCATTTGGGGTAGCTCTACCCTTTTTTGGGGCTTGCTGCGGATGGCCAAACGATAACTGAGGCTTTGTAACTCCATGTGCAGTTGGCGATTTTCCTTTTGCAACAGTTCTATCTTGTTTTTGATCGGCACCATGCGCTCGGCAAACTTGGCACGATAAACCTGCGGTAACTCCTGCACTACTTGCTCTAAAGTGCGCGCGCGATCGGTTAGCTCCTGGCAAGTTTTACGCAACTCGACTGCCTCCAGTTCGCGCTCTTCCATTTGATCCTGCGATCGCGACAGTTTTTCCTCTGTAGCAGCTAGCTTATGAGAAAGCGCCAGGAGTTCTTCTTGATGCTGATGCGAAACCTCCTGGGGAGTTACGAAAACATTATTACCCTTGATCAGCCTGAACAGTTCCTCAGACAGTTGTTGTACTAGCAAATCTTTTTGCTGTAACTCCTGTTTAAGTTGACCGATTTCCTCACTTAGCAATTCAACCGTTGGCATAACTACACCTACTTTTAGGATTTAGGGACTTAAGTTTGCGATCGCACGAGATTGGGTTCCAGATTTAGTTCTAGATTAAGCTCAGGTCGCGCTGCTTGACATTTTCTGTCCAAATTCTGGGGGGCGAACTCCGACGAATTTCCCGCCAAATTGCAGTTGCGGCTAATGTACCATCTGCCACCGCAATTGACACCTGATTTAACCCTTGTTTTAGATCGCCAAGGGCAAAGATGCGGGGATGCGAGGTGCGGCACATTTCATCCGTTACTAAGTTGTTGCCATCGCGCTTGAGGTCAAAGTCTTGCAGGTACTCGCTAAAATAGTGAGATCCCATTGCCACCAGACCAGTTTCTAACTCCAATACGGAACCGTCGGTAAATTCTACACCAGTCATCTCATGGTTGCGACCTAAAAATTTTGCAATTGGTTGTTCGTACAGGGGATAGCCATGTTTGGCTAGTTTGGCACGCATTTCTTCGCCTACCGTACAGGTACCGCCAGTGACGATGCTGATGTAGGGCGTAAACCAATTCAGTACAAATGCTGTATTGATGGCACCTTCGGAATTCACAAACAGCCCGCAACGCTTGTCGCTCATTTCATAACCATCGCAGATCAAGCAAACGTGGAGATTGTAGCCCGCGTAGTTGTAGACGTTCTGCATGTCACCCAGTTGGGGCAGGTTGTCGATAATCCCACTGGCAGCAACCAGGTACTTGCAGCGAAACACGGGATAAATGCTATCTTTCTTGCCCACTTTGACCTGAACCGCAAACGTATCGCCTTCGTCCGTTACACGTTCGACGTAGCCATTCAGGTAGTCTGCACCCACTGAAAGAGCGTGTTCCTGCCCCTGCTTGAGCATGTCTCTACCTGGTGTATCCGGTGGCAGACCTAAGTAATTGGTTAAGTGTTGCATCCATAGCGATCGCCCTCTGCCTTTTTCAATCACGAGGCAAGAGAGGCGATACCGTGCTAAATAAATGGCAGCTGACAACCCACCCGCACCTCCGCCGACGATAATGGCATCATAGGTATGGTTCAGTCTTTCATCCAGGTTTTTCTTTGCCAGTTTCATAGCGCTTGCGTACTCCGTGCTCGTAAAGGCTGTTCGAGTTTAGACAATTTAGATGCGATCGCATACTTTATCGCCACGCATCCCTCAATAAATTAATTATTTAAATTTAAGTGGTTAACCATTGTCATGTCATCGACCCCAGGTAGTTTTCCATGCTGCAACAATTTTTTTCGTTAAGTCTGACTTATGCTGCGATTCTGGTTTCCCAGTCACTACCTCTGACGAGCGATCGCCTTAGCGTGGCGCAAAAATTGATAACTGGCGATCGCGTTGCCAAGCAAGCATCTAAACCAGGTATTACCTTTCTCGCTTTTGGTGGTGGCGGCTCGCCTGCCAATAACGAAATTGCCCTGGAGAAAAACCTGCTCTACTTTCAGCGCACTTTAAAAAGTCTGGGGTTTAATCCAGCGGAAGCATCGATTTTCTTTGCGAATGGCAACGACCGCTCCGCCACTATCCGCTATGTAGATAACCATGATAAGGAGAAATTCAAGCCGCCGGAAATTCCCCATCTCAAGGGATCTGCGACGCTCGCCAACCTGAGGTCATGGTTCGGTCAATATGTCCAGACTAATCCCCACAACAAACAGCTTTTCTTTTATTTTACAGGTCATGGGATTTTGAACGAGCAAAATCCCGATGATAACTCGCTCCTACTGTGGCAAGAGCAGCACATTAGCGTGAGGGAATTTTCGCAATTGCTCGATCTCCTGCCCGCCCAGACACTGATCGCGATGATGATGGCCCAGTGCTATTCCGGTTCGTTTGCCAATATTATTTACGCCGATGGCGATCCCGAAAAGCCATTAGCGAAACAGAACCGCTGTGGCTTCTACGCTACGATTAAGACTCTACCGTCAGTGGGCTGTACGGCAGAGGTAAATGAATCCGATTACCGCGACTATAGCTCCAGTTTCTTTGCGGGTTTGAGCGGACGCAGCCGCACTGGCGAGGCAGTACCCTCAGCGGACTACAACAAGGATGGCAAAGTTTCCTATCTCGAAGCCCATGCCTTTGCCAAGGTTGACGAAAAATCTACCGATCTTCCTGTATCGACTTCTGAGGTGTGGTTGCAGGGGCAATCATCCCGGCAACTGCGCGATCGCACCTTCAGCCAACCGATCGCGGCGCTGCTGCAAACCGCCCGTCCCGAACAGCGCTATGTTGTCAATTCTCTGATCGAGAAACTGAATCTGAACCCTAGCTTCTCATTTAAAAAGAATAGAGAAAATCTAATCTTTGCCCAACCTGGTTTAGATTCACCTGAGGAAAAAGCATATTTAACTCGCTTGCAAATGGAGTTGATTTCAATTAGCGTGGAAAGTAAAATTCGCAGTTCGCAAAATCCTACTCAGATCGCTACTCTCGATCGCCTCTTAAAATGCGAGCAGGGACATTGGCGCATGTAGAAACCCTTGTTTGGATTTTTCGCTGGAGACCTCCTTCAACAAAACTCATGAAAACCATCTTGTTTCTCTGTAGAAGTATTTGAGATCGGACGATCGCAAATCCTAATCGAGCGATTCTCCTTCGGAGATTTCTAGCGAACGCAGTCGCGCCAACAATGACTCCACCTGTCTTTGAGCCATATCTGCCCGCTGTCGTTCTGCATCTGCTCGTTCATCTGCACTGAGATAGCGATCGCCCCGTTCGTCAAACCATGCCAGTTGCTCCTGCGACAGATTGCTAAACACTGTCTGATTGCGGCCAATGCCTAATCCTACTTCTGCCATCCAATAGGGTTCGCCTCTTTGTAACTCGTATTTGCCATCCACCAGCTTATACATCTCAAACGGTTGATGTCCGTCCCGCTGCCAAAATTCTGGATTGTAGATCGCGTAGTACAGTACCCCCAAGCGAGCGTAAATTGCCATCTTCTCGTCATACTCCCCACCCGGTTTATGGGACACCATCTCTAGAGTGAAAATGGGCACAATTCCCTGCTCTTCCCAAACCACATAGCTGCGACGCGACTTACCACCCTTTTTGCGCTCTACACCCAAGCTTAAAAAGGCATCAGGCACGACAGGGACGCGCGGATTTAGCCCTGTGGTGTGATACACCGCCATATCGACACCGAAGTACCAATCCATGCGCTCTGCCCAAATCGAACTGAGCAAAAACAGCAGAATGTTGGGCAATAGATTCTGGTCTTCGTTATCCACAGGTGTGTCGTCCGAATCTGGTAATTCGTCACTGGTGGGCAGTTGGTTTAGATCTATTTGAAGCATGGGAAAACCTCAAAAGCGTTCTAGCTGTATTGTAAGCGATCGCGCCGATCGCGAGACTACTCTGTCAAGAATTCTGTCATAAAGCGATCGGTGCGGAAAACTGAGAGTATTCTGAATGAGGTAATTATTACAGTAATTAAAACTATAAATACCCTTCTTTAACTTATTTTGTACGAGCGCGGAATGTCGCTCTTTGCGATGAAGAGATATCAGGATGCGGCATCTTCTTTTGATAAAGCGATCGCCCTGCGCTCTGATTTTGCCGATGCCATTAAGGCTCGTCAGGATGCCCAAAAATAGTTGCGATAATGGGGTGGGAAATATCTAGGGCGTGAAGCTAGCGATCGCCAGCTTCACATTATTTGACGATCGCTTGAGATTGCTTGTGTTATACCAGAATTGTTAGCGTTTGATGACTGAGGAGGGACTATGTTCTTACAGCACAAACGAAGCGGCGATCTGGTAGAAGTACTTACACTACAGGAACTTTACAACCCTTGCCAGCACGCAATTGTCGGTAGAATGCATGCTGGCGAAGAGATGCAAGACCCTGAGTCTTTTGATAAGTTAGATATGGTTTTCCCATCAGGAGAACCGCTACCTCGTTGCTGGTTGGATCCGAATTATCGGGTTCAAGCTGCTCAAATTCTTGTTTCCGCTACAAGCTAAGTAGAATATAGGAAACATGCTGGGGCGATCTTTACCTGGAGAAAGGTTGTCCTAGCATTTTTGGCAAAATTATAGTTGCCGAGCGAGAGGTAGCCTATGTCAAACTTCACGGGGATTTCAATATTGCTATTAGCAACGGTAACAAGCGTGCTGCTGGTCGATATACCAACTGGGGCAATTTCCGATCGCACTGCTGGAGCCGTACGACTCCGCGATGGCAGGACTTACTTCGATCGTCCACCCACTTTAGTCGATGCGGAAACAACTGTTAATTCCGTCTATGCGTGGGGGGCAACTTACTATTTCAACCTGAGACTTCCAGAGAATGCTGGCGAGCCACTGCAAAGGGTAACTATTAGCCAGTATGAGGGCACTGACAAAATTGCATTCGATCGCAACGAGAGCTTGGCACTCGCGATCGCGCCATCGGGCGAGCGCACCAGGTTAAATGCAGCGATCGCAATAACCGACACCGAACCGCAACAGGTAACAGTTGACTTTACTCCTCCCATTCCTCCTGGCAGTACGATCTCGATTGGGTTGCGCCCTTACAACAATCCCAGATACGGCGGCGTTTATTTATTTGGCGTTACCGCCTTCCCATTAGGGGAAAAGCCTCACGGTCAGTTCCTGGGCTACGCACGCTTGCACTTCTACGATCGCAGCGATCGCAGCGGCATATTTCGCCGCTAGTCCAATAGCGCGCATCACGCGGCGACATGTTGGATAATTGCGGTAAAATTCTCATATAATTGCTAAATCTCTCACATGACCTGAGAGTCTTTGACTGCGGCAAAAATGCAGGATCGGCGTAATGGGATCGATACGTATCTCGAGCTAGAATTTTCCAATTGGGAGATCGATGTATCAGCATATTTCAAGAAACACGGAGACACAGCTAAATCGTTTATCCGATCTTGTAGATCGGTACCGAAATCAGCCAAGCGATCGCGAGGTGATCGCCTCTCTGCGCGATGCCCGTCAGCAGTTAGCACACAGATGGATTGATATTCCCGAGGACTTGCTGGAGAGTTCATATGCAGGCTATTTGGGGAAAGCGCATCAGACTCTCCTGCAAAGCGGTCTCAAATACGAACTGCTAACTGATGTCGAAACGCATTTTTTAGAGCAGGAAGTTTTACCTCAACTGCAAAACAATCATCAGAAACCAGGAGCGATCGGGTATCTCTTGACCTTCATGCTCTACTTGTATCCGCACGAGTTACCATTGCGATGGCATGGAAAAGTCGATGTTCCAGACTGGTTTATGCACGACTATCTGAGATTCATCCTCGCCAGTCCCAATTACTTCCGAACTGTCGGCGAATCTCAACGGTATTTCCAATTCATGCAGACTACGATCGATGCGCTGTATAACGCGATTTTTACCGATCGCAACTCAAAGATCGGACAGGACACCTTAGCGATCGCGCAGCAAATAAATCCCATTCAACTATACTTTACCCAAGAAAACCTGAGAGATATTCAGAGCAAGCGAGGCGATATCATTGAACTTGCATTAAGGCAAAAAGGCGCTCAAATCGAGCACGATTTCTCTATCCCTCCCCCTAATCGTCAAAAGATTCGACTGGGCATATTGCTGAAATCATGCAACCCATCACCTGAGACTTATTTAGCGCTCCCAATTGTCGAACACTTAGATCGCGATCGATTTGAAATTATCCTGTACGTGTTGCAAATTGCGGGACATCAACTGGAAGACTACTGTCGAGAACGCACGGCTAAACTGATTCAGTTACCTAACGATGGACTTAACCAACAAGCTGAAGCAATTCGCAGCGACGATCTAGACATCCTCCTGGTTGGTGCAAATATTACTGCTGCAATCCATCAAGTGACAATGCTTGCCAACTATCGACTAGCCAGAGTCCAGCTAACTAACTTTGCTTCTCCCATTACAACTGGCATCAAAAATATCGACTACTATATTGCCGGGAAGTTGATGGAGCCACTGCCCGACGCTCAAGCTCACTATCGCGAGCGATCGATCGCCATAGATGGTACTGGTTTTTGCTTTAGCTATGGCGTGGAGCCGCCTGCAACTCAATATCGCATTAATAGAGAAAAGTTGAGAATTCCCGACAGTGCGATCGTGTTTGCTTCCACAGCTAATCTATTCAAACTCGTGCCCGAATTGAGGGCAACCTGGGCAAAGATCTTAGCCACCGTGCCCAATTCTATGTTGATGCTCATGCCCTTTGGTCCAAACTGGATGAGCTATTATCCAGGAATTACGTTTGTGGATGATATGAATGCCGTATTGGCAAAGTATGGTGTGAGTGGCGATCGCCTGCGCGTTTTAAAAGCACTTCCGCATCGCGCTGATGTGAAGGAGGCATTAAAGGTGTCCGATATTTATCTGGACTCTTTTCCTTATGCGGGTACGACTTCTCTCATCGATGCTTTGGAAGTTGGCTTGCCGACGATCGCGTGGGAGGGCAATACACTGCGATCGCGCATGGGAGCAGCGATTTTGAAATCTCTTTCCATGCAGGATCTAATTGCCCGTCGCGAGGAAACGTATGTAGAACTAGCCGTGGCTCTAGCGGAGAACCCCGATCTCCGCAGGCAAAAGAATCGGGAAATTCTGCAAAAAATGCAACAAAATCCTGACTTCTTGGACGGTCGAGCTTATGTCGCACAGCTTCAACCCATACTTCTCAATCTGTACGAGAAATGGCGATCGTTATCGATACTATCCAACTTTTATAGCTATAGCCAATAGGCTTAGGACGGGGTGCAGGGGTTCCACCCCTGCGTGGGGGCGTACCCCCCACACCCCCTGTCCTGATAGATTCTGTCTATGGCTATGACATCTCATCAAACTCGAAATACATGCAGAAACAGAGAGGTTAAACTTAAAAAAGTTAAGAATCCAACTGTATCTAGAATTGTAGTGAGCAAAGGGCCGCTAATCAAGGCAGGATCTAGCTTCAAGCGCTTTAAGCCCATCGGGAGTAACGTACCCAGGGTGGCAGCAACCAGTACGTTAATCGCCATGACCAGGCCAGCCACCAGAGCCACCCAACGATTTACAGCAGAAGACCAGATCAAAGACAGAACTGCCAGTGCCAGACCCAACGCGAGGGCAGTACCTAAACCTGCCAAAATTTCCTTGCGCAGGATCGCCAAAGTATCCTGGGGTGTCACTTCCCCTACACCTAAACCTCGCACGGTTACTGATAGAGCTTGAATGCCGACGTTACCACTCGTGTTAGATAGGATGGGCATAATTACGGCCAGGACTGGGACAAGCGCAATCGTGCCCTGAAATGGGGCGATCGCGCTGGCGGCACCCACATACAAACCGATGTTACCTAACAACCAGGGCAAACGTTTTTGGATTGTAATTAGTGGTGGTGACAGCGCTTCCTCGTCGCCGCTAACCCCTGCCAGCTTTTGAATATCTTCGGTGGCTTCTTCTTCGAGAATATCAACCACATCGTCGATGGTGACGATGCCTACAAGCCGATCTTCGCGGTCTACCACTGGTAATGCCAGCAGGTCGTAGCGCTTCATCAGTTGCGCCACCTCTTCTTGGGGCATATCAGTACGGGCTTTGATCGCGCGATCGCTGGCAATGTCCTTAACTAGGGCATTAGGTAAAGAGAATAGAAGCTGCCGCAGCGAGACAATTTGCTTGAGCTTGCGGTTGTCGTCAGTAACGTAAGCGTAGTAGATCGTTTCTTTGTCCTTATCGTTCAGGCGGATTTTGCCGATCGCTTCTTCGACAGTCAGTCCCTGTCGCAGTCGCACGTACTCGGTGGTCATTACCCGACCTGCCGTACCCTCGGCATAACCGAGAATTGTGGCGGTGGCATGTCTTTCTTCGGGGCTGAGTTGCTGGAGAAGGCGCTTTACTACACCGGCGGGCAGCTCGTCCAGCAGTTCGGCGCGATCGTCAGGTCGCATCGACTCGATAATTTGCTGTACGTGGATGTCGTGCAGCGACCCTAGTAATTCCTCGCGGGACTTTTGCGGCAGATACTCAAATACATCTGTGGCGTTGGACTTATTGAGAAGGCGAAAGGCGATCGCTTTTTGCTCGGAAGGAAGCTCGTCAATGTAGTCACCTACATCGATAGCTGGCATCGCATTGAGTTCCGATTTGAGTTGATTCCAGTCGGTAATATCCGACAGTGAAGTCAGAGCTTCCTGGGTGAGCATTGAACCTCCTACATCTCCCGACGCGCTGGGAGATACTCACACCATTGCATCGGAACCTAACTAAAATAACCAGATGGACTGGGGTCCATGAGATCCTTAAAACACGACATCGGCATTGCTGGTAAATGCCGCTAATCTACAATCTTAGCGGTTAGAGTACCTGATGCAAATACTTTTTGGCGATCGCGGTGACTACGATAAATGCGCCTCCAGGCTATAAGATAACAAATGTGTCAAAATGTAAAGCATGATGAGTCAATTCTGCCAAATATAAACCTAATATAAGCGTGCTAGTTATTTCCGATCTAAGTAAAGCCAGTACCCCAACAGCGATCGCCATGGGTAACTTTGACGGCATACATCGAGGACACCAATGTGTAATTGCTCCAGTAGTTGGCAATACAGAGAATTTGGTTTCGACAGTCTTAACTTTCAATCCACACCCGCAGGAGTTTTTTACAGGTACTTCGCGGCTGCTACTAACACCGATTGCGGAGAAAGTCGTTCAACTAGAGGCTCTGGGCGTGCAACAGCTAGTTCTACTGCCTTTCGACCGCGAGATCGCCAAGCTTACGCCGCAGGAATTTATGCAACAAATCCTGATCGAGAGACTCCAGGCACGTTCGATTAGTGTTGGCTTTAATTTTCGGTTTGGCTGTCAGCGCTGCGGCTCGGTGGAAGATTTAAGAGCCATGTGGGGCGATCGCTTGCATATTGTCTCTGAGCAACTCATGCACGATGTATGTGACACGAGCGATCCATCAATTCGGATTAGCAGTTCGGCGATTCGTCGCGCTTTGGAGCAGGGGGAGATCGACGCTGCTCGCACTCTGCTAGGTCGCCCCTATAGCCTGATTGGTAATGTAGTGGCGGGGCAGCAGATGGGGCGGAAGTTAGGTTTCCCTACGGCTAATCTCCAGCTACCCCCCCAGAAATTCCTACCGAGAGATGGCGTTTATGCCGTACAGGTTCTGCGATTGGGGGATAAGCCGCTCCCTGCGGTGATGAATATTGGTATGCGCCCGACCGTCACCGGCGATCGCGCGCGCACGATTGAGGTACATCTATTAGACTGGGATGGCGATCTCTACGGTCGAGAGCTATGCGTCAATTTAGTCAAATTTCTGCGCCCCGAACAGAAATTTGAGTCCTTAGAAGCACTGAAACAACAAATTACTATTGACTGCGAGCTAGCTACAAAGCTTCTATTCTGATAATGCCGTCTCATTCAGTATGGCTATAGCCAATAGGCTTAGGACGGGGTGCAGGTGTGGAACCCCTGCGTGGGGACGCAGCCCTCACACTCCCCGTAATAGCCGATGATCTGTCTGCGGCTAGACTGGAGCTTCAAGATACGCGATAGGTAAAGCTAAGAGTTGCCCAATCATTCACATCCAGCGTCCACATATCGTCTGGCTTAGTAGAAGCAGGAATGTCCAGCTCGCTATGGAGATCTGACAATAGGGCTTGAGCTACTTGTAAGGGATTGGATACTGCGACCATTCCGGCTGGGGATGTGGCTTGTCGTGAAGATTGTTCCAGGAGTTTAGTGGTCTCGGTCAGAGGGAACCGGCTTACCACCAGGTGAATCTCAAATAGTCCTTGTGGAGCCGAGGCTACCCAATCGAATGGTGCTGCTGGGTGCGGAATCAGCAACTCTTGTTGGGCTGGCACCACGCTGTCAAGAGCATAGGGACTGGTGAAGAAGTGGGGAGTCATGATCTTGCCACGCGGATCGAAGCTGAAAATACGCACGTAGAGAGGACTGTCTGTAAAGTTCTCCAACCGACAACAGAGGCGATCGCCAATCGCGATCGCCTTATTTAAAATATTTGGTGATGGTAAAGCGTTTCTACCGCTAGCTGCCAAAGGAGCGGACTGATTCCCAGACCGCTGTGTAGCTTGAGCCGCGATCGCAACTGGAGCGGTACTCGTTGGACTCATAGTCATCAAGGTAGCTCTCAATCCTAAAGTTGAAGAGCCTTGATTAGCAGTCAGATAAATCAACTTGGTTGCGAGCAAGCCTTCCAACAAAGGCTGTAGGCGGCGGAGGGCAGCACCTACCGACTCGCCCACCGAACCAAAGGAACCGAGAATGGGACTGCGTCCCACCGTAAACAGACCGTAGCTAGTCGCCTGGACTCCAAACAAACAGTCAGCAAACTGTTCCGTCGCATTTACACCTAACATTCCTGGCATTGCCGATATGGCACTGGTGGCATCCACCCGTTCGATTTTGCTCAGATTTAGATCCAGAGCGACAATCAAAGTCATGTTGCGCGGCAAAGCCCTTACTCGCTCCTGCAATAGTTGGTTGACGCGCAGTCCGCTCTGCCCTGGTAGAGCTTCTACTTTAGCGGTCAAGCCATTGTGCGATCGCAGTTGAACCAAGGTTTCATCTGGGGTCGATAGGATCGAACCAACACCATAGTAGCCTAGCGGTACAATTGGCAGACCGGCCAGCCAGATATCCCCTATCCGACTATTGTTTACAGTTCTGATGATTCCATCGGCACCATCAAGTAACTCCTTCGTTGCGGAGGGAGATGCCATCAGTAGATCGTCAAAACTGGTGGTGTAAGTAGCCTGAGTCGTGGTTTTGCGATCGGTATTGCGATCGATCTTACTACCAGAGACGAGAGAGGTTAATTGTTGTTCTGGGGTGAGAGATGGAGATGCAAATGCCTTTTGCTCCAACGTAGCGATCGCGCGATCTATTACCACGTAAAGAGATGTGGCGGGCATCATTTGCCATAGTTGTTGGGTCAGTGCGTAGGTGAACGCACCACTGCTAAATCCCGGCCATAGGGCATCGGCGCATAAGCGATCGCCGCTAGCAGCACGCAGCAACATTCCTGGCATTGATACTTTTGACGATCGCGCGTTTAACTTATCCCCTTTAGCTAAAACTTGCCTAGAATCGCTCTGTTCTCTGAGATGGCGTTGCAGTTCGATTTCCTCTGGATCGATCTGCCAATCGTGACGGCTGGGGCGCGAACGAATGCGAAAGTTACCCACTACAGGCGTGCCCGGGTAGTTATGACCGATATCGAGGATGCAGGTCGTATTCTCTGTGGCGATCGCTTGCAACCATAACGCGATCGTGTCTTCCATGAAATCTTTAACGAGCATGCCTGTTTCAGGCATGCCGCTATCCACTGGCACAAAGGTATTATTCTGCCCCAATTTAGAGCCATGACCGCTGAAATGCACTACCACTACATCACCGGGCAAGGCTTGAGCGATCAAGTGTTCTGTAAATGCCTCGGCGATCGCGGCTCGGGTCGCTTCTCGATCGATCAATGTGAGGATATCAGCAGGATTAAAGCCAAATCGGTGCATGAGTAACTCGCGCTGTAGATCTACGTCAGTCACGCAGCCATTGAGGGGCAACCAATCACCCTTAGCATCGTACTGATTGATGCCAATCAGCAGTGCTAGCTTGCGTTTGGTAGATTGGTTCAATTTTTTAGCGTACAACTCGGCTGCCCTAGCCATTTGCTGCGGTGGCACGATCTGCCAGCCTAAGAGGCCAGCCGAAACCATTTGTAAGAACTGCCGCCGCGCAAGTCCCATTTTTGCTACCCAAACTTTTGTATGCCTATCAAGACTATTAAAACCCAAACCGATAGCCACTAACCAAGAAATCAATTATTTCAGGGCAGGCACGGAGGTACCAATCAGATGTTGTTAATCCGATCCCAAGTTGCTTGCTAAATTGGACTCTACAAATCGTAAGTCGCGTTTTAAAAAAGTTTGCTCGCCCGCATCCGTCTGCACAGTTGCTCTGATTATCCCTACGGCGCTTATACGCAGGTGTTCCATATAGTGCGGGCTATCAGGATCCCTTACTTGCACGAGATCGCCGATTTGTAGTTGCCTAATCTGGGAAGATGAAGCAGTTTCTGCCTTCTTCCGATCGCATGACACAGCAGAAGTATCTGCTACCCCTGACTCCACGATCGGTGCGGGGTTAGCTGGCTCGGCTTTAAGGTTAGCTTGAAGATTGGCGATCGCTTCTAACTGCGATTTCATATGACTTTGAAGGTTCTGTAACAGCGATCGCATTGGCTGCATTTGCGCTTCAACTTGAGCCTGGACTCGTTGCATAATCGCGGACTCTAGTTCTGCCAAACGAGTCTCGATCTGGTTCGGCGCATCGTTACCACAGCCAAGGTAGCTGCAAAGACTTTGTTGGACCAGTTCGCTAGCACTACTGCCAGATAATTGTGCCCGAGCCATTAAGGCATCGTAAATTTCTGCAGTTAACTCGATCTGCAAAAACTTTGTCCCTCGGTCTGTTGGTGGCATTATGCGATCGCTCGCTCAAAACAACACAGATATTAATGATACCTAATATGTCAGGTTTGCTAGGATTGTGGGAATAACTTTTGCTCTCTGGTACGCGAGGGTTTAAATTTTGGTTTCTACTACACAAGCTCCATCCATAATTAATAGCAATTTGGGCAGCAATATGTCTGCCCCTGGGAATCGTCCCACGATCGCTATTCTTGACTTTGGCTCCCAGTACTCTGAACTGATTGCTAGGCGCATTCGCGAGACCAAGGTTTATTCCGAGGTATTGCCCTATTACACGGAGATCGAGCACATTGTCCAGCTCAATCCCAAAGGCATTATCCTCTCTGGCGGGCCTAATTCCGTCTACGATGAGGGTGCTCCCACTTGTCACCCGGCTATCTTCGATCTAGGCATTCCTATCCTGGGCGTTTGCTATGGGATGCAACTGATGGTGAAGCAACTGGGGGGCGTAGTAGAACGTGCCGAGCATGGCGAGTACGGCAAAGCCGAACTGATTATCGACGACCCTACGGATCTGCTCACTAACGTAGAGGATGGCACGACCATGTGGATGAGTCACGGTGACTCTGTCTTGAGGACACCATCGGGCTTCTCCACCTTAGCGCATACCGCGAATACCCCCTGCGCCGCCATCGCCGATCCGTTACGACGCATCTATGGCGTGCAATTTCACCCCGAGGTAGTTCACTCTATTGGCGGTATTGCCTTGATTCGCAACTTTGTCTACCACATCTGCGAGTGCGAGCCGACCTGGACGACCGACACGTTTATCGAAGAAGCGATCCGCGAGGTGCGGGCGCAGGTGGGACATAAAAGAGTCCTGCTGGCGTTGTCCGGTGGTGTGGACTCTTCTACCCTGGCGTTTTTGTTACATAAGGCGATTGGAGAGCAGCTTACCTGCATGTTTATCGATCAAGGTTTCATGCGCAAACACGAGCCGGAACGCCTGCTCAAGCTTTTCCAAGAACAATTTCACATCCCCGTCGAATATATCAATGCTAGCGATCGCTTCATCGCCGAAGTAAAAGGCATTACCGAGCCGGAAGAAAAACGAAAGCGCATCGGACATGAATTTATTCGCGTGTTTGAAGAGGAATCTCAGCGACTGGGACCATTTGATTTTCTCGCCCAGGGTACGCTTTATCCTGACGTGATCGAATCCGCCGATACCAATATCGACCCCGCTACGGGTAAGCGCATTGCCGTCAAAATTAAAAGCCACCACAATGTCGGCGGTCTACCGCCCAACCTGCGCTTTACCCTGATCGAACCGCTCCGCAAGCTATTTAAAGATGAAGTGCGCAAAGTTGGTTCGGCACTGGGGCTACCAGAAGAAATCGTGAAGCGTCAACCATTCCCAGGCCCAGGCTTGGCAATTCGCATCATTGGCGAAATCACACCCGATCGCCTGGAAATTTTGCGAGATGCGGATTTAATCGTGCGCCAGGAAATTAATCGCAGCGGCACCTACGATCGCCTGTGGCAAGCATTTGCCGTCCTCCTACCCACAATTAGAAGCGTGGGGGTAATGGGCGATCAGCGTACCTATGCCTATCCAGTCGTGTTGCGCCTGGTCACGAGCGAAGATGGGATGACTGCCGACTGGGCGCGAGTGCCCTACGATCTGCTCGAAATTATCTCCAATCGCATCGTCAACGAAGTCAAAGGTGTCAATCGCGTCGTTCTAGATATTACGTCCAAACCACCCGGCACGATCGAATGGGAATAGATGCAAAGAAAGTAGCACCCTATGGTGCGTGGAAATCGCCAATTACGTCGGAGTTAATTGTCTCCACCAGTATCGGTCTCGGACAGGTGGCTCTCGTCGGCACAGAAATTTACTGGAGTGAAAGTCGTCCATCTGAAGGTGGCAGGAACGCGATCGTCCGCTACGCGCACGGACAAACCGCAGACGTGCTGCCTCTGCCCTATAATGCCCGTAGTCGCGTCCATGAATACGGTGGTGGTTCGTTCCTGGTTGTAGATGGCAAAGTTTACTTTGCTAATTTTGCCGACCAGCGCATCTATTGCCAGTGGTTGCAAGTAAATCCCAATAACGAACCCACTGCCTTAACGAGTGCAGGCGCATTTCGCTATGCTGATGGGGTATTCGATCGCGTTCGCAATCGCTTGATTTACGTGCGCGAAGAACAGCAAGACCCCAACTGCGAACCGATTAATACTCTAGTTAGTATTAATGTTCTCAATGGTGAAGATGTGAAAGTTTTGGCGAGGGGTGCGGATTTCTATGCTGCGCCGCAACTCAATGCCGATGGCACCAAACTGGCCTGGTTGAGTTGGAATCATCCCAATATGCCTTGGGATGGTACGGAATTATGGGTTGCCGATCTAGCAGAGACAGAACTACACAACTGTCAGCTAGTGGCAGGTGGAATGGAGGAATCGATCTTTCAACCACAATGGTCGCCGCATGGCGTGTTGCATTTTGTCAGCGATCGCAGTGGTTGGTGGAATCTCTATCGCTGGCACGGCGATCGCATCGAGCCGCTATGCAAGATGGAGGCAGAATTTGGGATGCCGCAGTGGGTATTTGGCATGTCCACCTATGCTTTCCTGTCGAGCGATCGGATTATCTGTGCCTACAATCGCAATGGCGAATGGCAACTGGCTACCTTAGATACGTCAGGATCTGGACAATCGGTATTAACTCCAATCCCCACACCCTACACGGATATCTCATCGCTGCAAGCTCATGGCGATCGCGCTGTCTTTATTGCTGGCTCGCCCACGGAACCGACAGCGATCGTGCAACTGGATCTAAACAGCGATCGTATAGAAGTATTGCGCTCCTCAACGGAATTACAAGTAGATAAAGCATATTTATCCATCCCGCAAACTATTGAATTTCCCACTGAAAACGGTCAGACTGCCTATGCCTTTTTCTATCCGCCCACCAACGGCGACTTCGTCGCGCCTAACCATGAGAAACCACCTTTACTGGTAAAAAGTCATGGCGGCCCCACGGCAGCCGCATCGAGTTCGTTCAGCCTCCGTACCCAATATTGGACAAGTAGAGGCTTTGCGATTTTGGATGTGAACTACGGCGGTAGTACTGGTTATGGCCGCGCCTATCGACAACGACTGCATAATAACTGGGGCATAGTTGACGTTGACGATTGCGCGAATGGGGCGAAATATCTAGCGGACAGGGGACTGGTAGATGGGAACCGTTTAGCCATCTCAGGTGGCAGTGCCGGAGGCTATACCACGCTCTGTGCCCTCACGTTTAAGGATATCTTTAAAGCAGGAGCTAGCTACTATGGAGTCAGCGATCTAGAGGCTTTAGCTAGCGACACTCACAAATTTGAGGCGCGTTATTTGGACGGTCTAATTGGCGCATATCCAGAGAGAAAGGATTTATATGTGGCGCGATCGCCCATCCACTTCACCGAGCAACTATCCTGTCCGGTAATCTTCTTTCAGGGACTGGAGGATAGAGTAGTGCCGCCCAATCAAGCTGAGATGATGGTCGATGCCTTGAGAACGAAGGGATTGCCCGTAGCATACGTGGCATTTGCAGGAGAGCAACATGGTTTTCGCAAAGCCGAAAATATCAAACGCGCTCTTGACGGTGAATTTTATTTCTACTCTCGTATTTTCGGCTTTGAACCTGCTGATATTCTGGAACCTGTAGAGATCGATCGTCTTGACTAGAAGAGGCACTTAGATGATTTCGATCGCCGAGCCTTTAGTTGCTGCGAGGTCGTAACCGTTTTTCGCCCAGTCTAAATAGTCGGCAACAAGACGTTGGACTAAACGCCTCTTCATGGTGAGTAAAACGCTTCTGAGCAAGCTATTCCCCGTAGCTTCCAAAACTACTGCGGGAGTCATGAAGAAAATAGGTGGTAGCTCGACATTAACTTTTAACTCGACCCTGCCAACTAACCTGGTGCGACTGTGGCGATCGACTTGAGGTGCGATCTTGCCTGCTAGCTTAAGGGCAAACCTGCGATCGATCCAGTCGGTGCCGCGAATTTGCGTGCGCATGGAACGCATGTGGACGGTACCGTCGGGATCTGCCCAAACATCCAGGTCAACCGTAGGCTGAATAGTAACCTGGAGAAAGCCAAGCGGCTGCATTTTGAGGCGGAAAATGCTATGACCATCCGTAGTGCTATGCTTGATTAACTCTACCCTGGACTTTTCAGTTACGGCATTTACCACTCGTTGCGGTTGGCGCAAATAATGCGCGATCGGTATAGAGCGCGATGGCACGGCAATAGAAGTCGACTCAGAAGCATAGAACTCCGCAACCATAAATAAAATTCAAACTATTTGTTAAGTCTAAGTCTCGATCTTAACCTTTAAGCGGGATAACTGGTATAGCTTTACAGGTAGATAAATTTTGGGTGGGGGAGGTTTGGGGTATTAGCGATCGAGATCGCAGGTTAGCAGTGAGCAGGATCACCCACGCATGGAATTTGAGCGCTTAGCATAATGGCAGTGTAGTGGACGAGCAATTATGCAAGCCCAACAGCACTTCTAGTCATAACTCCTAATATTTGGGGCAGGAATACCTCCTACCCCTTTTTATTATGACAATTGTTGCGTCATCACAAATCTGCGTTAATTATCCCTAATATTGCCTGGCGACTGAAGTCGCGGCTGCACGAGCAAAGTCCGCGCAGGCGGGCTTCAAGACCGCTGATGTTGTTCGATTTCACGATGTTCAACCCAACCCACAAAAGAAATTTGCCAGTCAATTAGAATCGAATAGAAAGTCTTGAAGATAAATCTATGGATGGGGATTTGATATCTTTCCCACTTTATTAGAGTCTATTTGAGAAGTTGTTCGTATTTTGCCGTGTTTCCCTAAGCTCGCAAGTTTCAGGAAACCTAGGGAGGCTAATATAGAAATTTGGGAACCTTTCCAAACATCCACTTAGAATCAACATCGCTTGCGGTAAATTGTTTTAATAGGTATCATTGCCTGTAATGTTGTTATACCAAAAAACAGATGAAACCACATTTAAATATAACTATAGCCAACAGGCTGGGGACGGGATACAGGGGTGGAATCCCTGTATGGGGGCACAGCCTCCATACCTCCCGCACTAACAGAGATGCCTGCTGCTATACTGCGAATTTCAAAAAGGGAGCATACGGGCAATTAGCAATTGGTGTAGTTGCAGGGCTGATGGCAATTGCGACGGAGCCGTTGGTGAATTCAGCATTGACGGGACAATCGATTGATGCCCGCACTCAAGCCATTGCTCAATCCACCGCGCCTGCTACAAAAAACCAGGATGTCATTCTCAAATGGAACAAGCTAGCATTAGAGATGATTCAGACTGAGAAGACATCTCCTCAAATGGCGGCAAGGAATCTCGCCCTTTTGCATACTGCTATGTACGATGCCGTCAATGCTATCTCTAAAAAATATAAAGTTTATCAAGTCAATATCGAAGCTCCAGATGGTACATCCGAAGAGGCTGCCGCGATCGCTGCTGCCCACCGCGTACTGACTGCTCTATATCCGAAGCAGGTAGCCAAGCTCGATGCTGCCAAAGCCGAAGCTCTCACCGCACTTGCGAGCAGTCAACCCACTGCCAACAATAACTCAGTATCTATTGGGTTATCAATCAATCCTGCCGATCTATTTAGCGGCAAAAGTCCCATTGCCGAACCCAAAGTCTCAATTAGCCGACCTCAAACTGATGGCATCAAACTGGGCGAATCTGTTGCAGATCGGATCCTGGCACTGCGTAAAGATGATGGCGTAGATGCCAAAGTAGAATATAAACCCAGAGAGCAAGTTGGCTTCTGGCAACCAATTCCACCGGATCTCAAACCAGCTTCCATGCCGCAATGGAAAAATGTTAAACCATTTAGCATGAGCAGTAGCTCTCAATTTCGCATTGCTAACGTTCCAAGTTTGATTAGCCCTGAGTACCTTCAGGAATATCGGATTACTAAAGACATTGGTAGCAAAGACAGTAAAGTGCGTACGCCAGATCAAACTGTAATTGCCAAGTTCTGGCTTGATGAATCTGGAACAGTCACGCCTCCAGGACGATGGAATCAAATTGCAGCCGATCTCGCTGTCCAACGAGGTAACACGCTCCTGCAAAACGCTCGTTTGTTTGCATTGTTAAATATTGCGCTAGCCGATGCCAGTATTATTGATGCCGATCAGAAATACACGTTTAGCCGCTGGCGACCGATTACTGCTATCCGTGCTGCTGACAAGGACGACAACGCCAGAACAATTCCAGATCCAAACTGGACACCGTTACTCAAAACACCATCTTCGCCCTCGTATGTATCGGGACACAGTACGTTCGGCGGTGCAGCAGAGATAGTACTAACCAGCGTCTTTGGTCGCAATACAGGGTTTACTACCAATGCTGACCCATCCTTAAATCTTGCGCCGCGCACTTTCCGTAACTTTAAAGAGGCTGCAGAAGAAGCTGGCATGAGTCGCATCTATGGTGGCGTGCACTGGATGTCTGACAATCGCGATGGTCTGATGGCAGGCAGAAATCTTGGCAGGTATGTGATTCAGAACTTCCTGACACCCCGCTAGCAGCCCTAAAACATAGAAATTGCGGGATAGTTTCACTATCCCGCAATTTCTGACGACATATAGCCGTAGACAGATCTGTTAGGACAGGGGGTGTGGGGGCTATGCCCCCACGCAGGGGTTCCACCCCTGCACCTCGTTCTAAGCCTATTGGCTATAGCTATACTAGGCTACGCTGGCAAATAGGCGATCGCTAGTCTGCTCTTCCAAACCAGACTTGGCAACAATTTCTACCACCTTATTGCGCGCATCCGGTTGGGTTAGGGCATCAACGCAGATCTGAGCCACCTTAATGCGTGGAATACTACCTTCAAACAGCGTATCAGCCGCTGACATTACTACTGCTCCGCCTGAATCTTCATTCTTTAAACCACCAGGGCGGACGATCGTGTAGGTCAAACCGCTGGCTTTGAGATATTTTTCCGCCTGTTTCTTCCAAAACAACACCAGCCAGAATAAATTAAGCGGATGGAAGAACAAGGAAGTACAAAGCGAGGTAACTATAACAAAATGCTCGATCTGCTTGGCTTTGGCAACGTCGATCAGGTTCTTCGTTCCCAAATAATCCACCTGCAAGGGGCCAAAAGGATCGAGGCTCGGTCTGGCACCAGTGGCACAAAGGATGACATTACAGTCAGCGATCGCCTCCTCAATCGCTGCTTTTTGCAATACATTGCCTACTACCAATTCGGCTTCTGGAGGCAGAATTGCCTGTGCCGTCTTAAGATCGCGCACCATTGCTCTGACAGGGATACCGCGCTTTATAAGTTCGGCGACGATGTGACGACCTGTACCGCCCGTTGCACCTGCGACAAATGCTTTCATAAAATCGTTTTGCCAATACTTAAATTTTCTTAATCTTACTTAATATTTTACAGCAATAGCTAACAGTCATAACGAGGTGCAGGGTGGAACCCCTGCGTGGGGTACAGCCCCCCACCCTGTTTTAAATAATCTGTTTATCGCAATAACTTGGCAGCAGAAATGACGTGTAAGTGCTATTTTCGTCAGAGAATAGGAAATTGTTGAATTGGGAGTCTTGCTATGAGCGGGTTAGAAATCTTACTGCTGTTGGTAGGTGCTGTCGTTGGTGCAGGTCTAATGTTCTGGTGGCAAGAAGACCGCATCAAGCAACTCAAAATCGACCATAAAAGAGCTTTGCGCAAAGTAATCGAAACTACTGAGAGGCAGAACTTTGCTTCCCGTAGCTCAAGTAGCTCAAATACTGTCGATCGACTGACTCCCCCTCCCATTGCAGATAAGGGGTTATCCCCAACCATTATGCAAGCGGCAACCGAGTCAGCGATCGCACCGACCGAGCAGTTTGTGCCTGCATCGCGATCGCCAGAAGTTTCGAGCGAGCCAGTAATTGAGCCAGTAATCGAGCCAACGATGGACGAGACGATCGTCAACGAGACAACAATCGACGAAGCGATCTTTAACGAAGCGATCGTCGACGAGGCAATTATCGAGCCACTTACTGAGCCAACGAGCGACGAAGCGATCGTCAACGAGACAATTGACGAGCCACTTACTGAGCCTGTAGTCGAGCCGATTGGCAAGCCAGAAATTGCCAGCGCGTCAACGGAATCGATCGGTTTATCTGAGGTGCCTCCCGCTCCTGCCCAAATTACCGAACCCTCATTGCCACTACCCACACAAATCCAAGCGGAACCGCCGCTGGTCACGCAAATCTTTGACGAGCCACCGATCGCACCCGATTGGGTTGCCGCTTCTACCCAGCAACAACTTGCTACAGTGCCAAATCAACCTTTTAGACAACCTTTAAAAGACAAAATTGCTGCATGGGGGCAGGTTGCCAGCCCTACTTACATTCCCCAGCTATTGCCATATGTCAATCATCCCAGCCCTAACGTGCGCGCGGATGTGGCAAAAGCATTGGGGCAAATTGCTGCCATCCACAATCTGCATGCCTACGAGCCACAGGTTATACCAGTTTTAGAGCAGCTTAGCCGCGATCGCCACCTGGAGATCCGCTACCAAGCGATCGTTGCCCTCGGGCACCTTAAGTCCGATCGAGCCATACCAATACTGACAGCAGCTCTGCACGATCCGTCCAGCAAGTTGGTCAAAGCTGCCAGTAGCGCTCTAGCTCGGCTCAAATACTATGCTCTACCCTCGGCTCCTCAAACAATTAAACCGCCCAAAAGAGTTATATACAAGAAGCCCATTCGTTTCGTTTAGAGACTATCCGGGTTGCGATCGGGGCTGCCATCCTCGACTGGTGGCAGCATCAGCCAATTTCTCAAGCAATTTAGTATGCGCCTCGCCCCGAGCTGAAAATTTAATTTTACGCTCGTCCGTATCAATAGATAGGGGGATAGGCTCGATTTGCAGGTAATCTTGCAGTGATGTAGGCAACCTTTCCGCCCACTCGATCGCTACTACCCCCAACGGAAAATCTGCGCCACGCCAATACTCCTGCAAGTGCAACGAACCTACCTGCGAGCTTTCCAGCCGATAGAGATCGATGTGGTAGAGGGGTAGCCGCCCGCAGTGGTATTCATCAATCAGGGTAAATGTGGGGCTAGTAATCCCAGCTTTAATATTTAACCCTCGACCTAACCCCTGCACAAACGTAGTTTTGCCACTGCCTAAGTTACCCTTGAGCAACAAGATCGCGCCCGGTTCTAGCAACTGAGCCAGTACCTCGGCAATTGTTTGAGTAGCCTCGGCATTGACAGCATATAATTCCACCTGCATCCGGCTTAAAACTCCACGTTACAACTTCATTAAGCAATTTGGCTTAGCCTATAGGAATCCTAAGATATTTGTAGAATAGGACACAATCATATGTGTTATTGACGAAGCACTATGATTTAATCTATGCGATCGCAAACTCACACCAATTTAAAAAGCAACGAGGACAACTTGTATGGAGTGAAGGGGCAGCCTCCGCGTGGAGCAACCCGCCCGCACTGCCATCCGCAACCTCGACTGTTTAAGTTGGCAATACCTATTTCTGCATACTAAGGCGCGGAATGACTTCAAGTTTTAACAATCCACTGCAGGCGATCCTAACTAGGGCAACTCAATGGTTTAAAAAAACCCCAGAAAGAGCTATTAATGAAGCCTATCAAGCGGCTACGAACATTAAGAGGATCGAAGACGAGTATTTTGGTGGTAACCCTATATCAGAGAATTCAGGATACAGCGACAATACATTTAGCCTTTTCAATATCCAATTGCAAAAGCATCTCAGGACTATTGACACCAGGCTGGCAGAATATAAACTGAGTGCCAGGGTTCCTTACCTTTTACCGCCTAATCCTGTGGAGCCGATTGTCAGACCGCTTGGCAATCCAAACATTTCAGATACTAATCCTTCCATTACGCAAAAGCTGGCTTTTATTGACTTTATTTTATCGAGATATCGAGCTAAACCAGCTCAAGGTGTGGCGACTCAACCAGATACGATTCAACTACTCGACGTTGAGGCACTAGAACCACAGGATAAACATAAATTTGTCCTATTTCCGCATTCAGATAAAAAAGAAGAACATAGCCGCGTCACTCCTATTGAGAAGAGTATTTTACCTGGATCCTTTACCCGTGCCTTCGATCGCGTCAGACGCAACCTTACCCGCTCGTATAGCTCCTATGAAAAGGATGTAGTTGACGAATTAAGACAATCGCGCCGTCGCACCAATGCTGCCATTAGATATTGCGTAATTTTGGTACTGGCAACTATTGCCGTACAAATAGTTTCTAAAAATCTGATTTACAGCCCAATCGTTGACTACTGGACTGCGCAGAAACCTTCCGAAATTCAATTAAATCCTGAATTTGACGAAGAAGCCCTCAAACGCTTTGCTATGGTTAAGCAAAGAATAGAATTTGAAAGACTAATTGGAAAAACTCCAAATCTCACCCAAGCGGAAATAGATAATCAGTTACGCAGTGAGGCGATCGAGATCGTCAAGTTTTACAGAAATGCTAGCTTTGAGGGGGTCAAAAACCTACTGGCGGATTTTACAGCGGTCATGGCCTTCAATATCATCCTGGTGGCGGGCAAGAAGCAAATCATGGTGATCAAGGATTTTATCGATGAAGTGCTATACAGCCTCACTGACAATGCTAAAGCCTTTCTGATTATTGTTTCTACAGATACCTTTGTCGGGTTTCATTCCAGTGAAGGGTGGGATGCGCTGCTAACCTCGCTATTCCAGCACTTTGGCATCCATGAAAACCGTATTTTCGTCATGGCCTTTATTGCCACAATTCCAGTATTCCTAGACGGTCTATTTAAGTTCTGGATCTTCCAATATCTGCGTCAGTCATCACCATCTACTGCTGCCATTTACGGCGAAATGAATGACTAATCTATTGCAGCCAGAAACAGATAACATAACAATTCTCCAACTAAACACCTCACTTTTTATCACTTTTTATTGCTGACACTCACAGCGAGCGATCGTAAAGTTAAGGCAAAGAGAGTTTCTGCACGATAACTAGCTAGCTGGCTCCATATCCAACCTTCTGCTTGTTTCCGCAGAGATATTAATTTAAGGCAAATTTAAAGAGATTTGAGGATTTTGTTTTTATGACTAATTCAATGGCATCGCCAGAAACAACAGGGCGCTACCTGATTCTTTTACCAGAAGGAAATATCGACTCTGGCATCAGAGCTTTTACAGATTCCACGGGAATTAGCGCGGTTGCCAGATCTGCGGACTTCGCGGGTCGTACGTTTACTGCCGAACAGTTAGAGAGTACAGGCGCTTCCGTCTTTGATACCTTGGGAGTTGCAGTTGTCGCTTTAGATCCCGATCAAGTTCAGTCGCTTGGAGCCGCTACAGTTGCAGGAGGAATGGGATTAGCGATCGAACCAGAGCGCGTTGTTTATGCGATCGCAACTAGTTTAAATACAAGTCTTACATTTGATTATTTGAAAGGATATCGAGATGCGATCGACAATTTAGTCGATCGCGCAGCTCCATCAGAAAGTCAACTAGATACTGCTGCCGCATTTGCGAATGGCTCAGCTACCTGGGGTTTGCAAGCTACTAAAGTTGTAAATAGTCCTTACAGCGGTCTTGGTATTAAAGTGGCAGTATTAGATACTGGTCTAGATCTTACTCATCCCGATTTCGCTGGACGCAGGATTACCAGTCAGTCATTTATCAGTGGTGAAGCAGTTCAAGACCAAAATGGGCACGGAACCCATTGTATTGGAACCGCATGTGGACCACGAAATCCGTCTGCTTTACCGCGTTATGGGATTGCTTACAATGCCGAAATCTTTGCTGGCAAAGTTCTAAGCAACAGAGGATCTGGCTCTGATGGAGGTATTTTAGCGGGAATTGATTGGGCTATTACTAATGGGTGTCAAGTCATATCGATGTCGCTAGGTGCACCAACAAGACCTGGAGATACTTACTCCCGAGTTTACGAACAAATCGGACAGCGCGCGCTTCGTCAAGGAACTCTGATTGTCGCTGCGGCTGGGAATGAGAGTATGGATCGAAGCACTGGCAAGCGCTTCTCCCCCCCAAATCCGGTAGGCTATCCGGCCAACGCCCCCTCCCTAATGGCCGTAGCTGCTCTAGATTCCCAACTGCAAATAGCTGCTTTCTCTAATGGCTCAATTAATCCTAATGGCGGACAAGTGGATATTGCAGGTCCTGGAGTTGATGTCTACTCAACCTGGCCGATGTCAACTCGCTATCGATCCATTAGCGGTACGAGTATGGCTACTCCTCATGTTGCAGGGATTGCTGCTCTCTATGCTGAAGCAACAAAACTAAGCGGCTACGCTCTTTGGGGATATTTACTGCGCGATGCTCAGCGGCTACCACTGCCCTCCGTTGATGTTGGTGTTGGTTTAGTTCAAGCCCCCCTATAGAATCTTACCTTATAGCCACTGACAGATCTTTGAGGACAGAGGGTGTGGGGGCTGCGCCCCCACGCAGGGGTGGAACCCCTGCACCCCATCCTAAGCCTGTTGACTATAGCTATAAGTGAAATTCCAGCTTGCTCGCAAACAGTGGATTTGCGAGCATGTTTTTATACCAATTTAAACAGTAAACAAGACGGATCTAACTGAATATGTCTAAGGTGAAAGTATCTATCTCTATTGACGATGCCCATATCGATCGCATTTCCGAAATTGCCAAAAGCTTGCAGGCTATGGGTGTGGATGTCGAGCAAACTTTACCAAGTATTGGCATTATAAGTGGCTCCGTTAGCTCGGAGCAAGTACATCGCCTCAACCAGATTGAAGGAATACAACATGTAGAAACTGAGCGTGACTATCAACTACCTCCCCCAGATGCTGACATACAGTAATACCAATTCTTCAAAATCAAACTACATATCAATCTAAGTACGGGCGAACGGCCGTTCGCCCCTCCAGCAATCTGTAATTTTACTTTAGAGAATTGGTATAACTATATTTCTACTTGCAACTTTTGCATATTCATGTTGACTATCTTGCCACCGATCCTAAAAACAAACTGCAATTTCCTGAGAAGCGATCGCATAGGTCTTACCCTCTATAGTTTGCTAGTGTCGTAAATTAGCCATAGATTTTTTAAAGAGGTATTCATGGGTAAGCCAAAACGGATCGGCATTTTGACTAGTGGTGGTGATTGCGGTGGGCTTAATGCAGTGACTAGAGCCGTAGTACGCCGCGCCCAAGCCTATGACATCGAAGTTATGGGCATCCAGGATTCAACCCTCGGACTGCTCAGCCGCCCGGTAAGGGCAGAATTGCTCGACCTCAAACGTGTTTCAGGCATTCTGCGCTATGGTGGCACTATCCTCGGTACGACAAATAAAGGTAATCCATTTGCTTTTCCCATGCCCGATGGTAGCGTAATCGATCGCTCTCAAGAGATTATCGACGGCTATCACGAATTAGGGCTGGATGCGCTGATTGGCGTAGGCGGTGATGGTAGTCTGGCAATCCTGCGCAAACTGGCTCAGCAGGGTAACTGGAATCTAGTTGCCGTTCCCAAGACTATTGATAACGACCTGGGAGCAACGGAAAGTTCGGTCGGCTTTATTACCGCTGTCAACGTGGCAACCGAGGCACTGGATCGGCTGAATTACACCGCTGCCAGCCACAGCCGCGTCATGATCCTGGAAGTAATGGGTAGAGATGCGGGGCATATTGCCATCAGCGCTGGAATTGCAGGCGGCGCGCACGTAATCTTAATTCCCGAAATTCCCTATAGCATTGCTCGCGTTTGCCAGACCCTTGACGAGCGCCAGCGCACGGGGCGCAATTTTAGCCTCATTGTTGTGGCAGAAGCAGTTAAAACCGAGACGGGCGAACCAGTTAAATTTACCAATAGTTTGGGACAGACGCTCTATGGAGGTATCGGGCAATATTTAGCCGATCGCATCAGTACGTGTATGGGTGCTGAGACCAGAGTGACTAGCCTGGGACACCTGCAACGGGGCGGTACGCCCTCCGCCTTCGATCGCCTGATTGCCTCCGCCTTTGGGGTTAGTGTGGTTGACCTGATCGTCCAGGGGAAGTTCGATCGCATGGTGGCCTGGCAAAACCGCGAAGTGATAGATGTCCCGATCGCCGATGCGATCGCCCAGTATCGCGCTGTCGAACTAGATGACACGCTGGTAAAAACTGCAGTTGGCTTGGGTATTTATGTTGGCGATCTTGAAACCGATAATAATGGCAAAACGAACTACAACCAAAACCTAGCTATCCCTTCCATTGCCTGTGCCTAATGTCAATTTGGCGACATATGATAGGGGATGTTGATAGCTAATAGCTACTATAGCCGTAGACAGATCTGTTAGGACAGGGGGTGTGGGGGCTGCGCCCCCACGCAGGGGTGGAACCCCTGCACCCCGTCCTAAGCCTATTGGATATAGCTATAATAGCTAGCTAAAGGAGTAAGTAGCTCTATGGTCTATAGCCCCGATCGACCTGTGGTTTCCGTGCAGTGGTTGCACGAGCATCTTGACGATCCGCAGGTTGCGATCGCGGACTGTCGATTCGCACTGATGCAACCCGAACTAGGTCGCCAGCAATATGAGAACGGTCATATTCCTGGTGCTTACTACCTCGATTTAAATCTCGATCTGTCGGGGCCAGTTAGCAAGCATGGCGGTCGCCATCCCCTGCCCGATCCCGATCTATTAGCAACTAAATTATCGGCGATGGGGATTAACTCATCGCCCTCAGATGGCTCTGAGCCAACTCTGGTAATTGCCTACGATGACTCCCGTTTTGCCTTTGCCTCCAGATTATGGTGGCTGCTCTCATATCTCGGTCACGAGCGCGTTGCGGTTTTGGATGGTGGATTTAAAGCATGGATCGATGCTGATTACGCGATCGCCACAGAACTGCCAGAACCAAGATCGGGAACGTTCGTGCCGCGCCCTAACCCCGAGCGCATCGTCGATATTAACTATGTCAAAGCGAGGAAAGATTTACCCAGCGTAGTATTAATTGACTCCCGCGAGGCAGAACGCTATCGGGGCGAACGAGAACCAATAGACCCGATCGCAGGGCATATTCCTGGAGCCGTTAACTATCCCTGGCAAGACGCATCCGATCCTCAAGGATATCTCCAGAAAGATCGACAAGCTCGCTGGATATCGTTAGAATTAGATAAATCAGATAAATCGGATGAGGTAGTTGTTTACTGCGGTTCGGGTGTTACTGCCTGCGTCAATCTGCTGTCTTTACACATTGCAGGCATTAATGCCAAGCTCTATCCAGGCAGTTGGAGCGATTGGTGTTCTTACCTAGTGGGAGACTAGCAAGTCTGCGCGCTCGTTTCTTAACCTCGCGAGTCTAGAGGAGATTTTGCATGAGCCAGAGGGAGGATACGACAGTTGTTGAGGTCAAACAGCAATATCACTACTTGATAATTGAGGATGCAGAGGGGCAGCGCAAGTTTTTACTGGATGCAGCCACATATTCTATAGGGCGCAATCCTACAAATGGGATAGTACTGCGATCGCAATTGGTATCTCGTCAACACGCCATTTTGCTGAGAGTACCCGTGCCAAAGCTCTCATCTCATATGTTTCGGATTATTGATGGTAACCTGCAAGGGAAACGGAGTAAAAACGGCATATTAATCGACGGCAAGCGCTGTTTTTCTCACATATTGGCGCATGGAAACGAAATCGTATTTAGCAGCGATACTAGAGCCTACTATCAAGTTGTCTCCCATCCTAGTGAATTGGTCGTGCCGGGCGATACGGATGCCGACGAGCCTTATATAGGGACGCAGCACAATTACAAGGTCAATATTTCCGATACGGATTTCGCTAACTATAATGCCGAAGCCCTAGCGCGCTTAGCCTCCTTTCCCGAACTCAATCCTAACCCCATCCTGGAAATCAACTTCTCCGGCGCAATTACCTATCTCAATCCTGCTGCTACTAAGCAGTTTCCCGAGTTATACGAACTAGGTTCTTACCATCCTCTACTCAAAGACTTACTTGCCTCCGCCACCGAGTTGCAAAACGGAGATCGAGAGATGTTTACGCGCGAAGTAGAAGTAAATGGACTAACTTTCGAGCAGTTCGTTCACTACCTGAGTGGTAGTAACCTGATCAGGTGCTACGTTATTGATATTACCGAACGCAAGCGATCTCAAGAGATTATTCAATACCAGGCGTACCACGACGCGCTCACGGGGCTACCCAACCGCAAGCACTTTAGCGATTACCTCACAAATGCGTTGGCCGAGTCTGCCACTAGCAACGAACAACTGGCAGTGATTTTTATCGACCTGGATCGCTTTAAGTCGATCAATGACTCGCTGGGACATGATTTTGGCGATCTGCTGCTGCGCGGCATATGCCATCGCTTGCGCGAATTTCTCCATGACGACGATATGCTGTCGCGTTGGGGTGGAGATGAGTTTATCTTGTTGGTGCGCAATGTGGCATCCGCAGATCTTGCTTTCAGGCTAGCGCAAAAGATGCTGAAAGCATTTGAGCAACCCTTTATCTGCGCTGGGCGCGAACTATATGTTAGTGCCAGCATGGGAATTAGCCTCTATCCATTTGATGGCGATCGAGTGGATAGCCTGATCAAAAATGCTGATACAGCCATGTACCGAGCTAAGCAAAGCGGACGTAATAGCTGCCAGCTCTACGCACCGCAAATGAACGAATCTGCTTTTGCAAAACTATCGCTAGAAAACAGTTTATGCCAAGCGATCGAGCGCGATGAATTGGTGGTCTACTACCAGGTGCAGGTAGACATGGCGAGCGCGCGAATTAGTGGGGTAGAGGCACTCATTCGGTGGCAACATCCAGAATTCGGCCTGTTATCTCCAGATCGGTTTGTGCCCCTAGCGGAAGAGACAGGCTCGATCGTTACGATCGGTAATTGGTTATTGCGCGCCGCGTGCATGCAAAGCCGCGCTTGGCAGCTAGAGGGATTGCCAACATTACACTTAGGGGTCAATATTTCCACGCATCAGTTTAAACAGCCTGATTTTATCGATCGCCTGACTGACATTTTGACAGAGACGCAACTGGATCCGCATTACCTGGATTTGGAGCTAACCGAAAGCATCATTATGGAGGATATCCCAGAAAATATTCAAAAGCTACATAAACTTAGGGATATGGGGATTAACCTTTCAATTGATGACTTCGGTACTGGCTATTCATCTCTAAGTTATCTCAAGCGCCTTCCCATCAATGTCTTGAAGATAGATCGCTCCTTCATCAAAGACATAAATACCAATAATGGCGATCGGGCGATCGCCATCTCCGCGATCGCGCTCGCCCATAACCTGAACCTGCGGGTAGTAGCCGAGGGAGTGGAAACGCGGGAACAGATGGAATTATTGCGATCGCTAAAATGCAACGAAATGCAGGGTTATCTGTTCAACAAACCACTCCCTGCCAACGAGTTAGCAATTCTGCTAGCTAACCAGAAAGACTCGTAACCTATAGCGGTTTTCAGATCGGAAAGAGTAGGGGGTTTGGGGGCGTTGCCCCCAAGAAGGGGTTCCACCCCTTCACCCCAAAAATAAAACCCGTTCTCAAGTGAAAACCGCTATATCTGCTTTATCGCATCCTCCATAATCAAAAAATCAGGGTAAAATTTCAAAGTTGAATTGCAAGGCAATGAGCGATCGCCTGAAATATAGCCATTGACAGATCTGTTAGGACAGGGGGTGTGGGGGCTGCGCCCCCACACAGGGGTGAACCCCCTGCACCCCGTCCTGAGCCTGTTGGCTATAGCTGTACTTATGGTTGGTATATGAATGCAGTCGAAATCGAAGAAGCCGTTTCCCGGCTGGCTGAGGCTCCCTTTGATCCAGAGGAGTTCCCCTTTGCTTTTTTGGAAGCTTTCGGTAACAAGCCAACAACCCTCAAGCGGCTCAAAAGCAATAGCTCAAACCAATCTGACCTACCTGGTGGGGTACTCCAGCGGAATAATATTCATTTGAAGGTGTGTGCTGAGGGGGAGGTGACTGCGACCCTGACGGAGTTGCGGCAGAGTCCGGCGACAGCGCGGCAGAAGGCGAAGTTTATTTTGTCGACGGATGGCAAGAGCTTTGAGGCAGAAAACCTGGCGGATGGCGAGACGATCGCCTGCGACTACCCCAATTTCCCTGACCACTTTGGTTTTTTCTTGCCCTTGGCGGGGATTACAACGGTTAAGCAGATTCGGGAGAATGCTTTTGATATTAAGGCAACGGGTCGTCTGAATCGGCTCTATGTAGAGTTGTTGAAAGATAATCCCGACTGGGACAAGGCAGAGCGTCGGGAAGATTTTAACCATTTTATGGCGCGACTGATTTTCTGCTTTTTTGCGGAGGATACGAATATTTTTCCCACTACCCCAAAAGGTGAGGGGTTGTTTACGAATACGATCGCGCAGATGAGCGATGCCTCGAATACCCATGAGGTGCTGTCGGAGGTGTTTCGGGCGATGTGTACGCCGCCCAAGGATCGCGAGGCGGCGGAGATTCGCAATTGGGCGGATAAGTTTCCCTATGTGAATGGGGGGTTGTTTAGCCCTCATCCTGACCCTCATCCCCTAACCCCTTCTCCCAAGCAGGGAGAAGGGGAACAAGAGGCTGTTTCTCCCCTCTCCCGACCTGGGAGAGGGGCTGGGGGCGAGGGTCTTCAGACTAGTGAAGGGGGACAAGAGGTTGAATACTGGGAAATTTCACCTGCCCTTAAGCAGAAAATGACTGAAGTTGCCCGTCAATTTCGCAAAGAACCTACTCCCAGTGAAATAATCCTCTGGCAAGCCCTGCGCGGACGCAAGCTAGAAGGACGGAAATTCAGACGACAACAACCGATTGGAGCGTTCGTTGTTGATTTCTTCTGTGGTGCAGAACGGCTGATTGTGGAAGTGGATGGGGGGGTGCATGAATCGCAGCAGGAAGCGGATCGACAACGGCAAGAATTGCTGGAGTCGTTGGGGTTGAGGGTTGTTCGGATATCGAGTGAGCTAGTTGAAACGAGGCTAGACGAGGTATTGGCTGTCGTGCGACAAGCGTTTGACCCTCATCCCCTAACCCCTTCTCCCAAGCTGGGAGAAGGGGGACAAGATCCGGCTCCCCTCTCCCTTTCTGGGAGAGGGGCTGGGGGTGAGGGTCTTATGGTGCCGCGTTTTAGTAAAGTAGCCCGATCGTACCTCCTCCACGTCGGCAATCTGGACTGGAAGCAGATCAATCCCGACATTTTCGGCTCGATGATTCAGGCGATCGCCGAGGACGAAGAACGCGGGGCGTTGGGGATGCACTATACCAGCGTGCCGAATATCCTCAAGGTGTTGAATCCGCTGTTTTTGGACGATTTGCGCGCTCAACTAGAAGCAGCGGGGGATAATGGCCGCAAGTTGCTGAATTTACGTCAACGGATGGCAAAAATTCGGGTGTTCGATCCGGCTTGTGGGTCGGGGAATTTTTTGGTGATTGCTTATAAGGAGATGCGGGCGATCGAAGCGGAAATCAATCAGCGGCGGGGGGAGAGCGATCGCAAATCCGAGATTCCGCTGACGAATTTTCGGGGGATTGAGATTCGCCATTTTGCCACGGAGATTGCGCGGTTAGCGTTGATTATTGCGGAGTATCAGTGTGATGTGTTGTATCGGGGGGCAAGGCTGGCGCTGGCGGAGTTTTTGCCGCTGAAGAATGAGAACTGGATTACTTGCGGGAATGCGTTGCGGTTGGATTGGTTGAGTTTATGTCCGCCGACAGGAACGGGGGTGAAGGTGCAGCGTGAGGATCTAGATTTATTTAGTACGCCGCTGGAGCAGACGGAAATTGATTTTGAGAATGAGGGTGGGGAAACGTATATTTGTGGGAATCCGCCTTATCTCGGATCGACTTGGCAATCGAACGAGCAGAAGGACGATCTAAAACTCATTTTTGATAGACGCACCAAAACCTGGAAGTCGCTGGATTATGTGGCGGGCTGGTTTATGAAAGCAGCGGATTATGGCACACAAACCCAATCTGCGGCAGCGTTTGTGTCTACGAATTCCATTTGTCAGGGACAACAAGTGCCGATTCTATGGCCGCTAATTTTTGCAACAGGACACGAAATTGCTTTTGCCCATACCAGTTTTAAGTGGGCAAATCTGGCGAGCCATAATGCTGGGGTCACGGTAGCGATCGTTGGGATTTCTAATCACGCTGGTAAAGTTCGACAGTTGTTTTCAGTTGAAGATAACGGTGAGACAGTCGCGAAAGAGGCTGACAACATAAACGCTTATTTAGTCGCTGGGTCTAATGTTGAGATTTCAAAGCAAGCAGAACCTCTAGCCAAAACAGACGAAATGCTACGAGGGAACATGCCCTATGACGGTGGAAACTTGCTCCTTTCCGCTAACGATGTGAATGAGCTTGATTTGACCAAAGAACAACGCGATCGCTTTATTCGGCGAATTTATGGATCGGCGGAATTCATTCGGGGGCTATCTCGATATTGTCTTTGGATTGAAGATGATGAGCTTGAGGAAGCATTAGCTATCGAACCGATCCAACAGCGAATTGCAGGAGTGCGAGCAATGCGGCTGGCAAGTCGTGACAAGAGCGCGAACGAAATGGCGGCACGTTCTCACCAGATGCGTGAGATGAATATCGGTAAAAAGCAGACAGTTGCAGTAGCTGCTATTTCATCTGAAAATCGCCAATTCCTACCGTGTGGATTGCTTAGTCCTCATGAAACCATTACGAATAAGGTCTACGCTCTCTACGATGCCCCCCTCTGGAATATGGCACTGATCGCCTCCCGCCTCCATTGGGTCTGGATCGGCACGGTCTGCGTCCGCATGAGAACCGATTTCTCCTACTCCAACACCCTTGGCTGGAATACCTTCCCCGTCCCCACCCTGACCGAGCAAAACAAAACCGACCTCACCCGCTGCGCCGAAGACATCCTCCTCGCCCGCGAACGCTACTTCCCCGCCACGATCGCCGACATGTACGACCCCGATCGCATGGATAGCGAATTCCCGTTAGTCAGGGAAGCCCACGATCGCAACGACGAAATCCTGGAGCGCATCTACATTGGTCGCCGCTTCAAAAACGACACCGAACGTCTCGAAAAACTATTTGAGTTATATACCAAAATGACCAGTCAGCAGGCTTCATCCCAAAAGTCTTCCAATCGTAAACCTAAAGGACGTAAGTGATTGTTGCAGAAGTCTAAATATTAAAATTAGAACCAATAATTGGAGGGTACAACAATGTTTGCAGTTTCAAGTCAGCCAATCAAACTAACACCTATTGAATATTTCGCTTGGGAAGAGCAGCAACTCTGTCGCCACGAATACATCAACGGTGAAGTCTACGCCATGAGCGGCGGCACTCAAAATCATAGCCGCATTGGTCTAAAATTCGGTGCTTTGCTAGATAGCCACCTATCTAATGGCAACTGTCGGGTCTTTAACGCTGATTGTCGGGTGAAAATTGTCGAGACTAATGACTATACCTACCCCGATGTCAGCGTTAGCTGCGATCGTCGAGATAAAACCACAACTCAATATATTACCTATCCTTGTTTGATCGTTGAAGTCTTATCGGATAGTACAGAAGGCTATGACCGTGGCAACAAGTTCTTTCGCTATCGTCAGAATCCGCAATTACAAGATTATGTATTGGTCAGTTCTCAGGAAATTGCGATCGATCTTTATCGTAAAACAGAAAATGGACGATGGGAAATTATCAACTATCGAGCCGGAGATATAGTCGAGCTGCAATCCGTAAACTTGAGCTTCCCCATTGAGCAAGTGTATCGCGGGATTGATTTTTCGGAAGTTTCTGTTGAACCGACCACGCCTGAACAATAGCTAAAAATCCTATGAGTAATCCGAACGCTAAAGGCGCGCTTTCAGCGAACGCCATTCCCGCCGTTTCCGTCACCTACGCCCAGGATGGCACCTCCACCACAGCCAACGCCCTGGGGATGCGCCCCATGCAAGAACGCGCCTACCAAAAACGCGGCGAACAATACCTGCTGATCAAATCACCCCCCGCCTCTGGCAAAAGTCGGGCACTGATGTTTATCGCCCTAGACAAACTAGAGAACCAGAAGCTCAAACAAGCCATCATCGTCGTCCCCGAAAAGGCTATCGGCTCTAGCTTCCACAACGAACCCCTCAGTAAATTTGGCTTTTGGGCAGATTGGCAGGTCGAACCCAAATGGAACCTCTGCGACGCTCCAGGAGGAGACAATGGCGGCAAAGTGGATGCAGTCAAGAAATTCCTCGCAAGTGATGACAAAGTGCTGGTCTGTACCCACGCCACCTTTCGGTTTGCCGTGGACAAGTTTGGGGTAGAAATTCTGGACGATCGCCTGATCGCCGTAGACGAATTTCACCACGTTTCCGCCAACCCCGATAACAAGCTGGGCGATCGCGTCCGCCAACTCATGACCCGCGACAAAACCCACATCGTGGCGATGACTGGCTCCTACTTTCGCGGTGATGCCGAGGCTGTTTTGCATCCTAACGATGAGTCTCGCTTTGAGACCGTCACCTACACCTACTACGAACAACTCAACGGCTACCAATACCTCAAACAACTCGACATCGGCTACTACTTCTACGCTGGTCGATACACCGACGAAATCATTCAGGTGCTCAACCCCAACGAAAAGACCATCCTGCACATTCCCAACGTCAACTCCCGCGAGAGCACCAAGGACAAAATCCGCGAAGTAGAGCACATCATCGAAGAATTAGGCGAATGGCAGGGTATCGATCCCCAAACAGGGTTTCAACTCGTCAAAACCACCGATGGCAAGATTCTCAAAATTGCTGACCTCGTAGACGACGATTTCACCAAGCGCGATAAAGTCGCCGCTGCCCTCAAAGACCCCACCCACAAGGACGATCGCGACCATGTGGACATCATCATTGCCCTCGGCATGGCAAAAGAAGGCTTCGACTGGATCTGGTGCGAACATACCCTAACGATCGGCTACCGCTCCAGTTTGACCGAGATTATTCAGATTATCGGTCGCGCCACCCGCGATGCGCCAGGGAAGACCCGTGCCCGATTCACCAACCTGATTGCCGAACCCGATGCTAGCGAAGCCGCCGTCACCGAAGCCGTGAATGATACGTTGAAAGAGATCGCGGCCAGTCTGCTGATGGAACAGGTGCTCGCGCCGCGTTTCGAGTTCAAACCCAAGCACCCCGACAATCAACCCACACCCGGCTTTGACTACGGCGAAGGCGGCTACGATCCGCTCAAGTGTAACGTGGGCGTTAATCCCGCAACGGGTCAAATCCAACTAGAAATTAAGGGGGTTAGCTAAACCCAAGAGCAAGGAAGCCGAGCGCATCTGCCGCGAGGACTTGACTGAACTAGTGACGGCTTTTGTCCAGGACAAGCCCACAATCGAACGCGGTCTATTCGACGAGGAACTGGTGCCCGAAGAACTGACCCAAGTACGAATGGGCAAAATCGTCAAAGAAAAATTCCCGAATTTAGACGAAGAAGATCGAGAAGCAGTGCGTCAACATGCGATCGTCGCCCTCAACCTCGTGCAACAAGCCAAGCAAACCGTCAACGAATCCGGTGGTAACTATAATATTCTTCCCCCCTCTCCCAGGAAGGGAGAGGGGTTGGGGGTGAGGGAGGAAAAAGAAGCGCCCAAAAACACCGCCCTCATCGATGGAGTTCGGCAGTTTGCCCTATCGGTGACAGAACTCGACATGGATCTGATTGATCGCATCAACCCCTTTGGCGAAGCCTATGCCATTCTAGCTAAGTCCATGAGCGAAGAACGACTGCGGCAGGTCGCAGAAGTGATTGCTGCCAAACGGATTACCCTGAGCGTGGAAGAAGCACGGGAATTGGCTAAACGGGCACTGCGGTTCAAGCAAGAAAAAGGCAGGTTGCCCTCTCTCACAGCAGTCGATCCTTGGGAAAAACGGATGGCAGAGGGGGTTGCCTTCCTGCAACGCAAAGTAAAGGAGGAAAACGATGCCTAAGTCTACCCTCATCCCCCAGCCCCTTTCTCCCAAAACGGGAGAAGGGGAGCAAGACTTCTTCAAAGTCCCTCTCCCCTTCTGGGAGAGGGATTTAGGGTGAGGGAATCCAACTAAGGAGGAAAGCGATGCCTAAATACACAACTGATGAAGATTTGGAATTGCTCGGTGAGTTGGGTGTAGACCTTGCCCCCGATCCATCAAGTCAGCGTTCCGCCAGAGAAGAGCGAATTATTGCGGGCTTCGAGGAAATCGAACGGTTTGTGGAGGAACAGGGCAAACTGCCCCAGCACGGAGACGATCGCGATATCTTTGAACGGCTTTACGCAGTACGTCTGGATCGCCTGCGCGAATCCGAGGAATGTCGTGCGCTCTTGGAACCACTTGACTCTCGCGGATTGCTAACTGCGGTCGCCAATACCAGCCTCACCCCAGAAGCAGACCTTGATGATGAAGCGCTGTTGGCGACCCTTGGCGTTAATGCCGCAGAAAACGATATCATGCAGCTTACCCATGTGCGATCGCGCAGCGAAATCAAAGCCGCAGAGGAAATCGCCCAGCGTACTCCCTGTCAGGACTTTGACCGATTCAAACCGATCTTTGACCAAGTACAGCGCGATTTGGAGACAGGGGTACGGCAAACCCTGAAATACCAAGATAATGCCCAAATTAACCAGGGCGATCTATTTATCCTCAATGGTCAGAAGACACTGGTAGCAGAGATGGACAAACCCTTCATCACCGATTCCGGTTTGCCAAATTGCCGCCTGCGAGTTGTTTATGACTGGAGTTTAGACTAAAAAGTGGTAAAAAGCAGCCAGCCATTGCAGACTGACCGCTTGATGATGGAAGCTGAAAAGACTATAAAATCAACAGCTTCATCATGATTAGTTTGGATAAACTTGAGCAATTTCGCAAGTACACGTACGAAATTATAGGGAACGGGAGAGATGCGCTGTTCGACTTGATGGATGCGGTACTGACGAGTCGGAGTGTTTCATCGTTTGTGGAACTTTCGTTAAGCCCATTATTTCGGAGGGAGTGGTCGAGTATCTATGAAGCACTGCAAGATAGTCATCCTCCACGTGAAGACTTGATGAAGCAATACATACAGCAAATGCCGGCAGCAGAGGTGACGATATTGGCGGGCGACCATACAGCCTGGTCGCGTCCCTATGCGGTGACATTACAAGAACGCACCTACGAACATCAACCTCAACCGGGAGTAGGAAGCAAACCTGTTACGGTGGGGCAAGGATACAGCACAATTGCCTGGATTCCAGAGTCAGAAGGGAGTTTTGCCTTACCGTTGCGGCATGAGCGGATCACCAGTTTCGAGAACCCGATTCAGAAAGCCGCTAGTCAGTTACGCTTGGTTTGTGCGGAAATTCCTGGGACTGTGCTTTTCCTGGGGGATGGCGAGTATGGGTGCGCACCATTTTTGCAGCAAACAGCAGACATCCCGTGTATCAAGCTGCTCAGGCTACGCCCCAACCGGGTTCTGTATCATGCCCCAAAGGATTACGAGGGGCATGGGCGACCCCATAAGCATGGAGAGAAATTTAGCCTCAAAGACTCTGACACTTGGTCTATTCCCCAAGCAGACATCACAATTGCAGAGCCTAAACTGGGACGATTGCAAATTCGTCGATGGCCAAACCTGCACTTAAAGCAAGCCGCAGACCATCCCTTTACACTCATTCTGGTCGAACGTCTTGATATGCCTGAATCGAAACCCCTGTGGTTGATTTGGGTCGCTAAAGACGAGCCAATCTTGAGTGAGGTATGGCAAAAATATCTGCGCAGATTTGCCATTGAGCATTGGTATCGCTTGGTGCGTCAACGTCTCCATTGGACAATCCCTCAGCTTTCTACCCCTGCTCAGATGGAGACTTGGTCGGACTTGATGCCTTTACTTACTTGGCAATTGTGGCTCGCTCGTGAACTTGTCCAAGACTCTCCTCTGCCTTGGCAGAAACCGATGACTAAATTGTCTCCTGGTCGAGTTGCAAATGCTTTTGCTTTAGTTTTGGTCAGGATTGGCTCTCCTTCCCCTGACCCTAAACCTCGCGGTAAGTCTCCAGGTTGGCCTCTTGGGAAAAAACGAACCCAACGGATTCGTTATCCTACTGTCAAAAAACGCTATGCCAAGCCCCTCAAAAAAGCTTCCGCTGCAACTGCTTAGCTCAACTTCTTCCCTTTTATCCTCTCTCTCGCTAGTTTCTATCTAGCGAGATGCTTCTTGTTGCCTTTTAGTCTAAACTCCAGTTATGATAATGGTACAGAAGGCGATTACCTGCTGCGATCGCTCCAACGGGCTTTAAACAAAGACAAAGCCAGCCGCCGCATCACCAACCCAGACTTAGGATCGCTCCCATTATTTTCGCAAGTTGAAACAGCCGACGATTTGCCGACTGGCTACATCTACGTGCTGAGGAGCCAATCAGATCATCCGTTCATTACTGAAAATCGATCTGTCATTCACAAGATCGGTGTTACGGTCGGCGATGTCAAAAGCCGGATTGCCAATGCCAAAAAAGACACCACCTATTTGCTGGCAGACGTGGAAATTGTCGCTACCTTCAAGCTGGCAAATGTCAACCCAAAGAAACTGGAGTCACTCCTTCACAGGGTTTTCGACAACGCCCGATTGGAATTGGCGTTGCCCGATCGCTTCGGTATACCCGTGCAGCCGAGGGGGTGGTTCCTTGTGCCCCTAGAAGCGATCGAGGCAGTGATTGAAAAAATCAAGGCAGGAACCCTCGACCGATTTCGATACGATCCCAAAACAGCCCGTCTCACGCAATTGTAGTGTCCCCCAAGGAAAATAACTGCTACTAAGACGATGCCTGCTATCTGTCGATAACCAAAAAGTCTGGTTGTCCCTAATTAGAAAGTAAACGAAATGTACTTGCCAAGCAAGATAATATAGCGGTTTTCAGATGAAAACGAGAAGGGGGTTTGGGGGCGTTGCCCCAAGAAGGGGAGGCAGGGCGGTCTTGGGGGTTCCCCGCTAGAGCCACTGCCGTGTTCCACCCCTTCACCCCGTCAATAAAACCTGTTCTCAATTGAAAACCGCTATATAAATCGATGGAGCCGACCGCCGAAAGGTTATCTGCGTGCAGCAGAAGTTATCTACTTTTACGACCATCATTTTGATGGGCAGAATTGCGCGTGAGAGCCACTACTAAGCAAGCTAGCCCCACGTTGATCGATACATCAGCTAAATTAAACACCGGGAAGTTAATCAACTTAAAATCCAGGAAATCAATCACGACCCCATTGGCAAACCTATCAATCCCATTACCAATTGCTCCCCCCAGGATGCAGCCATAGCCAATTTTTTCCCATGCATCGAGCTTATTACTGACGCAGCCCAACACAATTAATCCTAAACTGACAGCGAGAGATACCCACTTTAACCAATCACCGGACTGATGGAACAGGCTAAAAGCCGCACCTGAATTAGTAATGTATGTGAGATGGAATACACCCTGCCAGATTGCTATAGAGTCATAAAGCTGAAGGTTCTGCATGACCATATGCTTGCTGGTTTGGTCGAGACACAGGCAAATTAGCGCCGCAACCCAAAATAAAGTGTTTTTGATCATGCCAAAGACTGAAGAGCCTCACTATATTTTTATCTATGTAGCATTAATTATCCCCAACCAGGCCAATACTCCTTGACCTGTAAAAAATTCGATCGCGACAGCCAATAAAAAGCCAATCATGGCAGCGCGACCGTTAAGGCGTTCGGCATAGGTGTTAAAACCGAAGGTTGGGTCTTTTGCCTGAGGAGTTTGTGCGGGTTCGGTCATGACTCAAGGTGCCTCCTTAGCGTTAGAAAATTAAGCAAAGTTTTGTCAACAATTGAAACCATTTATTAAAACATCATAAATGAAAATTAAGTTTTACAACATTTTTGAAGCTTAACTTTTGTTTTTGAATTGTCTAAGCCGATTTCTTGTAAGCTTAGTAAAATAAGGATAAAAAGCTTAATAAGAAGTTTGAAAACCTTCATAAATTTATGCTACGCAGCTTAACTTATTTAAACGATCGGATTAATCAATCCGATTAATTAATATAGCCCTAAGCGATCTGGTCTAAGCTGGGGGTGTGGGGACTATGCTCCACGCAGTGGTTCTACCTCTGCACCCCACCCTAAAGCGATTTCGCAGTGCTGCTATACACGTTGCGGAGCAGAAGGAAAACTAAATTTTGCAAATTGACTAGGGTAACTGGAGTGTCAGGTAGCTTGGAGAGTCATAAGGAAAAAATACTGGTAGTTGACGATGAGGCTAGTATTCGCCGCATCCTGGAAACCAGGCTTTCAATGATCGGCTATGAAGTGGTAACCGCAGCCGATGGGGAGGAAGCTATTAGTATGTTTCATCAGGAAGCTCCCGATCTGGTGGTGCTAGATGTCATGATGCCCAAATTAGATGGTTATGGCGTTTGTCAAGAGCTGCGCAAGGAATCGGATATTCCCATTATCATGCTCACTGCGCTTGGCGATGTTGCAGATCGAATTACAGGACTGGAACTAGGTGCCGATGACTACGTTGTTAAGCCATTCTCGCCAAAGGAACTAGAAGCGCGAATCCGCTCCGTACTGCGCCGCTTTGAACGCAATGGTTCCTCGGGCATCCCTAGTTCTGGCGTGATCCATGTTGGCAACATTCGGATCGATACCAACAAGCGTCAGGTGTATAAGGGTGACGAACGCATTCGGCTGACCGGCATGGAATTTAGTTTATTGGAATTACTCGTGGGTAAATCTGGCGATGCTTTTTCGCGCTCCGATATTCTCCAGGAAGTATGGGGCTACACGCCCGAGCGTCATGTCGATACCCGTGTAGTTGACGTGCACATATCCCGCCTCCGTGCCAAGCTCGAAGAAGACCCCAGCAATCCCGAGCTTATCCTCACTGCCAGAGGGACTGGTTACCTGTTTCAGCGTATCATCGAACCAGGAGAAGACGCATAAACCCGAAATAGCGACAATCCTCAGTCACGTTAACATTTAGGGTTTTCTCTGTATTGTGGATTGTCGTTTAAAAGACGAGGAGATGGACATGGAAATTAAGTCAGTTGCAATGGAAATTCCTGACGGTAGCAATATCATCATCGGCCATACCCACTTTATTAAAAGCGTTGAAGATTTATACGAAATCATGGTGGGTACGTCGGCTCAGGTTAAATTCGGCATTGCCTTTTGCGAAGCCTCCGGCCCTTGTCTGATCCGCGTGGCGGGTAATGACGACGCGCTGCAAGCAGTGGCGACTAAAAACGCGCAGGCATTGGCGGCAGGCCACAGTTTTAACATTCTGTTGAAAGAGGCATATCCCATCAACTTCCTCAATGCCATCAAACAATGCCCGGAAGTTTGCACGATCTATTGCGCTACAGCCAACCCGGTACAGGCGATCGTAGCCGAGACAGAGCAGGGACGAGGTATTCTGGGTGTCGTGGATGGTTTTTCACCTAAAGGGATAGAAAGCGAAACCGATGCGATCGCGCGGCGAGATTTTCTACGTCAAATTGGCTACAAGCTGTAAATGATTATTGCAAAACGGATTTGGGACGAGAGGGTGAGGGATAATAATTATGTAACAGAGTGTCCTCAAGTACTTTCCCTGCTTTCAAAACGAACGTTATGACTTTCTAACTCAATTGGCTTCCATAGGTATTGGCGGAAACTAAGAAAGCAGGAAGGGTTGGCTTGTCATAGGAGGCTACGATGGAAAGCTTCGATTATGTAGTTCTAGGAGCTGGTTTGGGCGGACTTTCAGCGGCAGCGTGTTTGGCACGGCAGGGGAATCGAGTTGCTGTGTTAGAAAAGCACTACTTACCCGGTGGGTGCTGCCACACGTTTGACTACGGCGATTACCGCTTCTGTGCTGACGTGCACTATGTCTCGGAATATGGCGCGCATCAGCCTCTCAAGCAATTTTTAAACTATATCGAGCGGGATGTTCCATTCAACTCCCTCGACCCTGACTGCATTGACTGGGTAATTACACCGGAAGCCAATCTCAGAATTCCATTGGGGTGGGAGAACCTGCGCGCGCGATTGCTGTCAAACTTCCCAGAGGAGTCGCACGCGATCGCTCGCTATTGCGACGAGATCGAACATTTTCACTGGCAGGTGCACGATTTAATGCAGGAAGTGAAATGGTTTGATATTAAGCGATGGGATTGGCTGAAACTGCCGAAATATTGGGATCTGTTTTGGAAACAGCACTGGACTTTACAAGACCTTTACGATCGCGTCGGTCTTTCCCCTAAACTGCAAGCTTTGCTAGCAGGTCAGAGTGGCGATTATGCTTTGCCGCCCAATGAAATCGCTCTGTTGAGCCATACTGCGATTGTTTGGGATTATTCAGAAGGGGCTTACTATCCCAAGCATCACTTCAAGCATCTGGTCGATACGATCGTAGAAGCGATCGTCGCAGGTGGCGGTGTAGTGAAATACTCCACGCCGGTCGAGCATATTGAAGTTCGCGATCGCAAGGTGTTGAGCGTTACGGCTGGAGGCGAAAAATACATAGCCACTAAAGCTTACATCAGCGATCTCGATCCTAAACTAACCGTTCAATTGATGGGCAATCCAGAAGTATTGAGCAAAAAAGAATTGCAACGCTTGACTGGTTATGAATACTCAGCCAGCGCCTTCAATATCTATTTGGGATTGCATCGTACGTTCGAGCCACAAAAGTACGGCATTGGCAATTGGAATATCTGGTACTATCCCGACAGCGATCTGAACCGAGCTTATCAGCGACAACTGGCAGGAGATTTGCACCATCCCTGGATTTTCCTGTCTTGTCCGACCATGAAATCCAACGAGCCGGGCATGGCTCCAGAGGGCAATCACGTTCTAGAGATCGCAACCATCTGCCCGTACGAACCTTTTAAACACCTGCGAGAAACCGATCCTCAAGCATACAAAGCTCAAAAACGAGAAGTCTATCGGGAAATTATGGCCAGCGTGCGAGATTTGATTCCCGACGTGGACGCGCACGCCCGCATGAAGATCTACGGCACGCCTACTACGAGCGAGCACTATCTGGGACAACCGCAGGGCAACATTTACGGTGCCAAATTGATACCCCAAAACGTTGGCCTGCATCGCATGGGCTATTGTACGGAATTACCTAACCTCTTCCTGGTGGGAGCCACCGCGGGCTATCCTGGCGTGCCGGGCGTGATTAGTAATGGGATGAATGTTGTCGAACTGATTACGGGGCGATCGATTCGGCACAAAACCGAGATCCAAAGGCGATCGGTCGAGTGGCGTGTCGAGGAACGAACCGGAGCGCGATAAAGAAAATAGTATTTTGGTATTACACCTGAAACAGTGGTATATCTCTCCATTGCCACAGGGCATAAGGTCAATCTCGAATCGGTGCGATCGCATGTCAGTATTCTCAAACAAGTTCCCCATAGCATTCTGCTCCATAAGGGATTTTGCGATATGGAGGTCGTGCGATCGCTTTACCAACAAGAAGCTCAAAAACAAGCGATCCTCCACTGTGGAACCTGACGTAATAGAAGGCAAAATAGCCGCAGAACCTCATCCCTCACTTACCGCGATCGATGCCGTGGCGACGATTGTCGGGATCGTTGTGGGGGCGGGGATTTTTAAAACTCCTGCGATCGTCGCTGCCAGTACGGGTAGCGAAGTGGGCTTTCTCTCAATCTGGCTGGTAGGTGGCTTGATATCGCTGGTGGGGGTCTTGTGCTATGCCGAACTCGCCACCGCTTACCCGCATCCTGGTGGAGAATACCACTACTTAACTCGCGCGTTTGGTGGGAAGATGGCCTGGTTATTTGCCTGGGCGCGACTCAGCGTCATGCAGACTGGGTCTATCGCACTCCTGGCGTTTGTATTTGGCGATTACTTTTCTCAGTTGTTGCCTTTAGGAGAAGATACCGATCGCTCTGCTTCCATTTATGCTGCCTGTGCCGTTATCTTACTGACCGCGCTCAACGCTATGGGAATTCAATTCAGTAGATGGGTGCAAAACGGTTTGACTGCTGCAAAAATCCTGGGTTTAGCTTGCGTTTGCCTTGCAGGATTTACCCTGGCTAGAACTCAAACTCCCGTGCTAGATGCGATGCAAAGCACCTCGAAAAGTTATGGTTTGGCAGCTATCTTTGTATTGCTAACCTATGGAGGCTGGAGCGAAGCTGCGTATATTTCGGCAGAACTTCGCGACGCGCAACGCAATATGACCGGAGTACTAGTTTGGAGTATTGCCGCGATCGCCAGTATCTTTATGCTCGTCAACCTCGCCTACCTTAAAGGATTGGGTCTAACGGCGATCGCGAGATCGGATGTGGTGGCAGCGGAGTTGATGCGACGGTTGCTTGGCGAAACTGGAGCGCAGTTTATTAGTTTGCTTATTGCAGTTTCAGTACTGGGAGCTATGAACGGCACGATCTTTACGGGCGCTCGAACTACTTATGCATTGGGGCGGGATTTCGCTCTATTCAGTTGGCTCGGACGCTGGCATCCCAAGATCGATGCACCAATCAACGCTTTGCTCGTTCAGGGCGCGATCGCCTTAGCTCTAGTCGGTCTCGGTACCCTGACCCGCCAGGGGTTTAGCAGTATGGTGGACTACACCGCGCCCGTCTTCTGGTTTTTCCTGTTACTGGTCGGTCTGTCGCTTTTAGTACTGCGATCGCGCGAACCAGAAGTAACTCGACCGTTTCGCGTGCCTCTCTATCCGCTGACACCGTTGCTGTTCTGCGCGACGTGCATTTACATGCTACAGGCTAGTTGCACCCAGACTGGCATTGGCGCAGGGGTAGGAATTGCAGCACTGCTGGTCGGTCTGCCAATTTTGCTGCTGTCACGAGCGATCGCAGGAGAAGATAAGAAACCGGAACCAATCGCTAGAGCTAACAACGGGGATTAATGCCGCGCTTGCGCTTGCCCTGTTATCGAAGGCAGATGGGAGGGCTTGCCCGTCATTGGTACAAACCGAACGGGGATGGTTCTTTTTTCGACGAGACCGTTATTCGTTCTGGCGATCGTGACAATATCCTGTTCCCATGTGCCCACCGGAATGACGAGTTTCCCATCCACTGCCAGTTGCTCGACTAAAGCTGGGGGAACGCGATCGGGGGCGGCAGTGGCGACGATCGCATCGTAGGGGGCGTATTCCGGCCAACCTTCGTAGCCATTCCCCATCTTGACATGGACGTTCTGGTAGCCCAGCCGCTCTAGAATTTGACGCGCGTGCTCAGCTAGGGCGGGTACGATTTCCACCGTGTAAACTTCTTTTGCCAACCGACTCAAAACAGCCGCCTGATATCCCGAACCAGTACCGATCTCCAGCACCTTGTCATTAGGGGAAATTTCAGCCGCCTCGGTCATGTAGGCAACGACGTAGGGCTGCGAGATGGTTTGAGCGTAGCCGATCTCCAGGGGATAGTCTTCGTAGGCCAGGTGGGTTTCAGATGGATTGACGAAATAGTGGCGGGGCACTTCGGACATAGCCTTCAGAACGGCTGCGTTCTGGATACCGCGCGATCGCAATTGTCGGTCTACCATGTGCAACCGCTGACTGTGAAATTCATCGATGCCTGCACCGTGCGCGTGCGTGCCAGCCAGCATGGGAAACTGCATCATCGCCCAGGCGGGCAAGATTACAAGTACGATGCATAGAAAAATAACGAGGGATACGTGCATAGAACCTCCTTCCAAGGCTGGGATAAAGGCGCGTGCGGACTGGCTCGTTCGGCTTCGAGTTGGGGTTTCAAGTCAGCAGCAAGGCCAGCAGACCGCACAGCGCGATGCCGTCAAACACACCCGCTCCACCGATGCTGAGTACGCCCGCGCTCATTTTGCTGATGTCTTTGAGATGGAGTATGTCCGCTCCAATCAGAGTGCCCAGGATACCACCTGCAAAGGCGATCGCTGAAGCATGGCTGTTGCTAATTAACATGGCAGATAAAGCAGCAGCAAGAGGAGGAACTAGAGGATTCAACTGAATGCCGATGCCTGGTACGATATGGGCGGCATAGTAGGACACAACTGATACCACGGCTGTAACCGCTAGAATTGACATGGGAGGAGCTTGCCGAAACTGATATAGAGCAAGCACGATGGGAATCAGACCACCCCCCACATTCAGAGCAACTACAGTCGTACGTTGGATTCTGTGGAAGGGAATCCCCAAAAACTGTCTCCGATAGAGCAAGACAAAGTCATCGATCAAATCCTCCTCCGACTCTATGCGATAGAGGGGGATATTAATGGCACTGCCCAGGATAATTAGCGCCAACAGGAGCAACCCGATAGGGCGGGCAAACCCCAACTTCGCCACCGCTATCTGCACGACATCGATTGCGAGCGCAAACCAGAGGAAGGGTAAGAGCAGCAGGAATAAAAGGAATAGCAGTAGGGTAACTGGAAGGTAGATCATGGCACGAAATTAATAATGCGATCGCTGAGCAACACCAACACCAGGTAACTCAAACACCAGACACTCCCTAGATTTTAAGCCCTTCCAACCCCAGATACCAGCAGACGTAACTATTCCTCACCAAAACCAAACACCTATTTCTTCCAGGGAAACTTCGTTCCCATTTCAGTCAAAGCGGAGAAAACAAGATAAGCAGCCAGCAAACCAACGCCCATCAGAAAAGCCAGTAAATCGTTGTCCATACGCGAGATCGGTCAATCCTCCGCTCATATTAGCATCCGTGGTTTGAGCTTAAGAATTCAGTCAACAGCTATAGTCAACAGGCTTAGGACGGGGTGCAGGGGTGAAACCCCTGCGTGGGGGCGCAGCCCCCACACCCCCTGTCCTAACAGATCTGTCTATAGCTATAACTGGCAAGGAATAGGGAAAAAGTAGCCTTGCTCGTAATACTCCGCCAGCAAAGAAACGGAGAGCGCTCGATAATCTGACGAGCTACCCTCGGTTTCTGTAGTTATGCTTGCGATCGCTATAGCGTTTTTCAATGTGAGAACAGATTTTATTGACGGGGTGAAGGGGTGGTACCCCTTCTTGGGGGCAACGCCCCCAAACCCCCTTCTCGTTTTCATCTGAAAACCGCTATAAACACCTAAATTGCCAACTGTAAAAGCAAGCCTATTAGCGGATGACTGGCTTTGGCGGCATCCTCATTTCCAGAGGCACTGTGGCTTCTGCCACCATAAAGTGACCTAAATTAGCTTTTAACAGATCCTTTTGCATATCGCTCAGCCCCTCAATTTTCAACACATCCTCAACCTTGACGTAGGGGCCGTGCGTGACGATCGATTTTGCCAGAGATGGATAAAATCCCGGACAGTCTGTAAAAGCAGCCATATTAGCGTTGTTCAGATCGATTTTCACGTCGGATGCAACGCATAACCCTATACCCGCAACGCCAGGTTCTACAGCGATCGCGGGTTGAATCCAGCCAATTAAACCAATCCATGTAGCGATCGCTAAAATTAACGCGCTCAACCATATGACTAATCGCTTCATAACTTAACCCTCCACATCGCAAAATTCGTCCGCGCCCCCTGGGGAAATTGCACGTCAAGCACCTTCCACCCTGGAGCAACCATAACAAAGTGGAAAATCGGCTAGTCTAGCCCTAATATCTAGCGTAAAGGAATAATGTGAGGAATTTGTGAGATATCTCTGTAAAATTTTTGGCATTGTTAAGGCTTTGTTGCATAATAATTCCGCCAGCAAAGGCTTTGTCAATAAAGCGCCATAAAAGACGATCCTTGCTACACCAGGTTTTGAGATATTCATGCCACAACGCCCATTGTTACGCTAAGTTGCCAATATCGATCGCATCGAATTTTTTGAGAGAGAATATGGTTGTGGGGAGGTAGAGGTAAAATAAAAGTGCAACCGAATCGCGCGATCGATTGCTCCATACCTCAGAAAATTCTGCAAGCCGCGCATTGAGGTAAAGGTTATGGAAATTATCCCAGTCACTGACGATGTTATCTATCTAATTGTCAAGCTCGGTTTACTAATTCTAGTACTGCTGCTGTGGCTAGCACTCAGCAAAACTCCTGCCGTGTAGGCACCAGATCGATATAATTTGTTGACGGTCTGAATAACCTGTCAAGCTCTGTAGAATGAGAATGGGTGTTTGCGACAGTCTTCTGCTGCTTGGCAGCGCATCAAACCACTTGAGGCATCTACATAAGACCAGTTAGCAAATTTGGCGCAGATGTTTTCAGTACGTCGATTGAACCATCAGCAATAAGTTGGACTGCGATCGCTAAAATCAAAAAACCCAGGATGCGGTTGAGCGCTCCCATGTTGGTCTCCCCTAACCTCTCAATGAGGGACTCACCTAAAACGAGACACAGGTAGAGAACGACTCCCAGTAAAACGATCCCGACTAAACAACTCACAATATCAAACCACTGACTTGTTTTGGTGGAAAGACCTATGACCACTCCAATTGCTCCAGGGCCACTAACAATCGGTACGGCCATCGGCGTGAAAGATATATCTTCTTTATCGATTGCTTCTTGATGCTCTTGAACAGTCAGTCGTCGCCGCGCAGTTAACATTTCCCAAGCCGTATGCGCGACGATCAGGCCGCCTGCAATTTTGAGAACGCCTAGGGAAATACCAAAAAAACTGAGGATTACTTTACCTCCGAGTAAAAATACTGCCAGTACCAGGATGACATGCAAAGACGTTTTTTGAGCCAGCCGAAGACGATATCTCGGAGTATCGGTTGCTGTCAGGCTGTAAAAGATCGGCACTGCCCCTAGAGGGTTGGCAATGGGAAACAGCGTAATTAAAGTGCCAACGGCATAAGCAATCAAGTTTTGTATCATATAGCAATCACAAATGATTTGTGAGAAAGGTGGTGTGGGGGCGCAGCCCCCACGCAGGGGTGAAACCCCTGCACCCCATTCATAACTGATTTAGGATTGCTATAATATAGACTACTCTAACAACACCCTAGAGCCAGCATTGCCTGATGGGTAGTCAAAAAAATGCGATCGCTACCCAAGCGCTGGACAAAGCCAATTTCTTGCAATCGATCCATCACGGGGCCCTTCACCTCTGACAGGTAGAGATGAATCCCCGCTGCTTCGAGATCCTCGCGCAGATTTTCCAGGGTTTCTAAAGCACTAGCATCGATGAAGTCGATCGCGCTGCAAATCAGAACGAGATGTTGGATGTCGGGGCGATCGGCGATCGCGCGCAGCAAGAAATCTTCCAAGTACTTTGTATTCGCAAAATAGAGACTTCCATCTACCCGTACTGCTATTACGTGCGGGTAGGTTTTGACCGCATGTCGCAATACATTACGAAAATGTTCGGTATCGCCAACCCGCCCCACCACGGCAATATGGGGACGGCTGGTTCGCCACAAGTAGAGCAGCAGCGATGCTACAACACCTACGATAATGCCAATTTCCACGCCCAATCCCAGTACGGCGAAGAAGGTAACGAGTAGAGAAATGGCATCGGTTTTGTCGTATACCCACATCCGCTTGAAGGTCGCCACATCCAGCAGGCCGAATACGGCAACGATAATTGTGGCTGCTAGAGTCGTCTGAGGCAAGAAGTAAAACAAAGGGGTTAAAAAGATTAAGGTCGCGGCAATCAGCACGGCGGTGACGATCGAGGCCAGGCCGGTATTGGCTCCCGCCGCAAAGTTCACCACCGAACGGCTGAAACCTCCAGTGACAGGAAATCCACCTGTAAAGGCGGCTCCTAAGTTGGCAGCGCCCAATCCGATCAACTCGCGATCGGCATCAATTTTTTGACGGCGCTTGCTGGCAAGAGATTTAGCAACGGCGATACTCTCAACAAAACCAACCAAGCTGACGATCGCTGCCGTCGGCAAGAGGGCTTGCCAAGTAGCCCAATCAAACTGAGGCATGGAGATCGGCGGCAACCCAGTGGGAATCGCACCGACAATTTTGACCTGGGCAAAGCGATCGAGTCGTAATAGCCAGACTAATAGGGTGCTGCCAACGACCACCAGGAGGGGCCCGCTTCGCACAATGGGGACGATCCAATGCGACGCTATTTGCCGCTGCTTGAGAAAGTTACCCAGGAATTGCTGGAAGTAAATCAGCAGGAGCATACTGCCCAGTCCAATCCCCAAAGTTACCGAATTCGCGGCATGTATTTGTTGGGCGATCGCCGCTAACATCCCCGCAAAAGACTCGGCTGATGGCAGTTGAATGCCCAGCAGATGCTTCAATTGCCCCAGCCCAATAATCAAAGCAGAAGCGCTAATAAACCCAGAGATAACGGCATGACTGAGAAAATTGGCGACAAACCCCAATCGCACCAGCCCCATCCCAATTTGCAACAAGCCCACCACAAATGCCAGCGTCATCGCCAGTAGCAGGTAGGTTGGCGTATTCGGTGTCGCCAGTTGTCCCACACCAGCAGCAACGAGCAGGGAAACAATCGCTACGGGACCCACAGACAGGACTCGACTCGTGCCCAATAAAGCATAGAGAACGAGCGGCAGAATACTGGCATAGAGACCGACCTGAACTGGCAACCCCGCCAGGAGAGCATAGGCCATGCTCTGGGGTACCAGCATAACCGCAGCGATCGCTCCAGCGGTCAAATCGCCCGCCAGGTCTTGGGAGCGGTAATGGAATAGCCAACTGAGAAATGGGAAATAGCGGCTCAGCCGGTCGATTGTATTCCCAGGTGAAACTTTTGGTTCTGAGTGTCGATCTGACATCGATTTATCCCGCGTTAAGTTTAGCCAGCCTGCGTTTCTCATACCATTGATAGATTAACAATGGCAACAGCTCGACCGCAAAGTTCATTGGCTGGCACTGCTTCCATCATCTTTTTCGGATCCGGTAGGTTGAGAGCATTCATGAATTCGATGAAATTTTGCCGATCGCGACCAACAAAACGAGGATTCCACCGTTTTTCTTCGCCGATTGTAGAAACGGTATGTCCGCGATAGTCGTGGGCGGGATAAACGAGCGTTTCGTCGGGCAAGGCAAACAGTCGTTGGGTGACGGAGTCGTAGAGGATGCCAGCGTTACCGCTCTGGAAGTCCGTGCGCCCGCAGCCGCGAATCAGCAGCGCATCTCCGGTCAAAACCAGATGAGGCTCGACATTTGCGGTCTGGCGGTTGAGCTTGAGGCGATCGCTGCCGACCAGATATGCCATATGGCTGTCGGTATGACCGGGAGTAGCAATGGCTTGAATGGTAATGGCTCCCAATTCCAGAATCTCCCCATCTTTGATGTGGCGATCGGCGCAACTAACATGGGCGCGTTCGGGAACGACACCCAAGCAGCCGGTATCCGCCCGCAAGCGATCGGTGCCCGTAATGTGATCCGCATGAACGTGGGTTTCCAAACAATAGCGCAAGGTCAACCCCAGTTGATTCAGGAGCGCGCGATCGCGTTCGACCTGTTCCAACACCGGATCGACCAGAATTGCCTCCTGCAAATTTGGATCGGCGATTAGATACGTATAGGTACTGGATTCTAAATCGAATAATTGGCGAAATAGCATATTTCAAACCTCCTGTTCGGGCTACTGGCAAGATCGACTAAACTCGGCTTGCTCGAATAAAGAAGGCTAGCATGTGAATGTAACAGCCATAAAACACGACTTAGAAGAAGATAAAGTTGCGATCGCTAACCTCTTACTACCATTTTAAACAAAAAGGCAATCCTACATTGTCCGCGATCTTCACAGGATCCTCAAAGAGTTGGCTTAAAGTAGGATTAGAAACTGCATTGGAGCACAACTGTGGAAAGTCCTATGCAATCTTTAAATGACTCGCGATCGCCAGGGTTTGCAGAGGTCGATCGCACGGCAGATTGGGCGTACCAGGTATGGGGAGAGACCTTAGCAGAGTTGTTTATTCAAGCCGCGATCGCTCTGTATGCCCTAGCAGGAGTTCACCTGGAAACCGCCCCTCCAGTCGTGCGAGATATCGACTTGCAGGGCATAGATTATGAAAGCCTCCTTGTTGCCTGGTTAAACGAGCTGCTGTATCTACGCGAAAGTGAAAACCTAGGCTTCGATCGCTTTGAGATTCTCCAGCTCGATCCCCAGCACTTGAAAGTGCAGATCCAGGGAGCGCCCGTCCGGAGCTGGTCGAAATTCATTAAATGGGAACGGAGAGTTGGATTTTGGTGGGAACTGCCGAGAGCGATCGCCTATCCTTTGGGTCGAGCTGTCACGGTGCGGGACGGGTCATGAGTCGAGCAAAAGCAAAACGAGAAGTACGGGGCGATCGCCTGCGTGGAGAACTGGAAAAAGAAGGGATTTCCGTGCGGGCTGGTTCTATGTCGGGTTTAGCTGAAGAAGCTCCCCAAGCTTACAAAAACGTCAGTCGCGTCGTAGAAGTTGTCAGTCGGGCAGGGATTGCCCGCAAGGTAGCTCGCCTGCGCCCTGTAGCAGTAGTAAAGGGCTAATTCTAATCAATTTAACGAACGTGTAGCTCTAACCGTTTTCCTAACACCCGCAAAGCTTGTTCGATCGTAGGTATTTTTGTGCCATGATGCGGATCCAAAATTCTCCGAATCTCCTTCTCATCTTTGCCTAGCAACTCGCCTAATTGAGTTTTTGCCATGCCGCTCTCGTTTAGGGCTGAATACAAAGCGCCTTTTAGAGCGATCTGCATGGGAACGGCGACAAGATACTCGCCTGCTTCTAAATCACTGGATTCTGGGATCTCTCGCCCATCATCAATCCGCGCAGCAATTGCTTCTGCCAGACAATCCACAGCCTCCTCTAAACTTTCTTCGATACTCTCACCCTGTGTTATTGCTTCTGGGAAGTCTCGAAAGGTTATCACATAGCCACCTTCATCTGCTGCTTCTAGCTTCACTGGATAGGAAAATCGTTTCATATATCCCCCTTTTCAAGGCCAAGTTGTTTCAATATTGCGCTCGACGTTCCTGTTTTTAACTCCTTTTTCAGGTCTGGAATAACCGCATAATTTTCTCCAAAGTACAGTGTGACGTGACTTCCTTTCCCACGCTTGCTCTCGATACGCATCTCAATTTGACGCAATTTAGACAGCTTCTGTAACCTTTTTACTAATTCTTTGCCAGTCATTTTTTTATTTTCGGACATTTGTGTCCGAAAAGCAAGCGGCAGATAATGACTCTACAAGCGCACTCTTTCTAGGAGAGCCGCTAACATGGCGATCGCTCTTGGGCATTGCCCTAATCGTCGGGGGTACGCTGGCGATCGTGCTCTAGTTCCATAATTTGGGGAGATGAAATAATACAATAGGGTCAGTATCGGGAGGTAATTCGCATGGTACAAGCAATTCCCCAACTCATGACCTTTGATGAGTTTATTGCCTGGTATCCAGAGGACGGACGGTATGAGTTAATTAATGGGAGAGCGTGCGAAGTGAAACCAACTGGCCTCCACGAACAGATCGGAGCCTATTTGAACCGGAGACTGCTGGTGGAAATCGATCGCCTGCAAATGCCCTACTTTATCCCCAAAAGTTGTACCGTTAAGCCCTTTAGCGAGTTGTCGGGCTATTTGCCGGATCTCGTCGTTATCGATCGCACCAAATTGAATAACGAACCTCACTGGCAACGGGAATCAACCCTGATTTACAGTTCCTCTATGCCATTGGTAGTCGAAGTAGCAAGTACCAATTGGCGAGACGATTATCAGCGCAAAGCCGCAGATTACGAAGAAATGGGCATTCCGGAATTCTGGATTGCGGATTATTTGGGGATTGGCGGACGGCGATACATTGGCACCCCCAAGCAACCGACGTTCTCGGTCTATCAATTGGTCGATGGCGAATACCAGGTGAACTTGTTTCGAGGATCGGAACGGATTGTTTCACCCACATTTCCAGAACTCAATTTAACATTGGAGCAGTTATTGAATGCAGCCAAGATTGGAGATGGAGAAGTATAGTAATGATATCTCAAGCCAATCGCAATACCATGACAGGTTTATCCGAACAAGAAGCGATCGCGCGGCTCAAACGCGATGGCTACAACGAACTCCCTTCAGCTCAAGCCCGAAGCCTCTGGTCGATTGCGTGGGAAACAGTTCAAGACCCCATCTTCCTATTGTTGCTCGGAGGTGGTGCGATCTATTGGATTTTAGGCGACCTCCAGGAAGCCCTGATTCTGCTTGGTTTTGTCCTGTTTATTATGGGGATTAGCCTCTATCAGGAAGGCAAAACCGAACGCGCTCTGGAAGCTTTGCGCGATCTGTCCAGTCCTCGTGCCCTGGTAATTCGCGACGGGCAGCGCCAACGGATTGCGGGGCGCGAAGTCGTGCGGGGCGATCTGTTGGTGCTGGCGGAAGGCGATCGCGTGCCCGCCGATGCGATCGTCCTGGAATGTACCAACTTTTCAACTGACGAGTCGTTATTAACCGGCGAATCTATCCCCGTTCGCAAAGTGGCGGCGGCGGGCAACGAAGAGATGGCGCGTCCGGGCGGCGATGGCTTGCCGTTCGTGTATTCGGGAACTCTGGTGGTGCAGGGGCAAGGCGTAGCCCGAGTCCGGGAGATTGGCGCTCGAACCGAGATGGGCAAAATTGGCAAAGCCCTGCAAACCGTGCAACCTGAGGCGACCCCCTTGCAACAGGAAATGACGCGCCTGGTCGGTCGGTTATTTGGTATTGCCTTGTCCTTGTGCGTGACGATCGTTGCGATCTACGGCATCACGCGCGGCGATTGGCTTAAAGGCGTGCTGGCAGGTATTACTCTAGCGATGGCAATTTTACCGAATGAATTTCCGGTGGTCGTGACCATCTTCTTAGCGTTGGGAGCCTGGCGCATTTCCCAAAAACAGGTCTTAGCCCGTCGGACTTCCGCCGTCGAAACCTTGGGATCGGCGACGGTGCTGTGCGTTGATAAAACTGGAACGCTGACCCTGAATCAAATGAGCGTTCAGCAACTCTATCCCTATCCCCATGCAGCAACAGCTTACGATGTCGCATTGCACGCACGAGAACCCCTCCCGGAAGCGGTACACGAGTTGGTAGAGTTTTGCATTCTCGCCAGCCAGCGCGATCCGTTTGACCCCATGGAAAAAGCGTTTAAGCAACTGGGCGATCGCTATCTGGCGCACACGGAACACTTGCACCAGGATTGGAATTTGCTGCGAGAATATCCGCTCTCTCCGGATCTATTAGCCATGTCGCACGTTTGGCAGTCCGCCGACGGTCAGCGGTACGAGATTGCCGCTAAAGGCGCGCCAGAAGCGATCGCGGATCTCTGCCATTTTACGCCCCCACAACTGGAAGCTTTGGCAGCGCAGGTTCGGGAAATGTCCGAGCGTGGCTTGCGGGTTTTGGGAGTTGCCAAAGCCTCTTTGCTTGAAGCGCCCCCTCCGTTTTTGCCCCCGCATCCGTCGCTCGATCCCGTGCGTTTACCCGAGCAACAACACGACTTTCCGTTTCAATTTCTGGGATTGGTCGGCCTGTCCGATCCCGTGCGCCCGACCGTGGCGGCGGCAATTCAAGAATGTTATAGCGCAGGCGTTCGCGTGGTTATGATTACGGGCGATTATCCAGGTACGGCTCAAGCCATTGCGCGGCAAATCGGATTGATGCAAATGGGGCCAATTCTCACCGGAGCGGAATTGGATCGGATGAGCGAGGCCGACCTGCAACAGTGCATTCAAAGTACGAATGTTTTCGCGCGCGCCGTTCCCGAACAAAAATTGCGGTTAGTCAATGCCCTGAAAGCTCAGGGAGAAGTCGTGGCGATGACGGGGGATGGAGTAAACGATGCCCCTGCACTCAAAGCCGCTCAAATTGGGATTGCAATGGGACAGCGAGGCACGGATGTTGCCCGCGAGTCGGCGGCATTAGTGTTGTTGGACGATGATTTTTCGTCGATCGTGCAGGCGGTCAAGCTGGGACGGCGAATTTTTGATAATCTGCGCAAGGCGATGGCGTATCTGCTGGCGATTCACATTCCGATCGCTGGCATGTCTCTGATTCCCGTGGTATTCAAGCTGCCATTAGTCTTACTGCCAGTTCACGTAGCATTTCTGCATTTAATTATCGATCCCGCTTGTTCGATCGTGTTAGAAGCGGAACCTGCCGAAGCGACTGCGATGCAGCGTCCCCCCCGCCATCCCAAGGAACCGCTGTTCGGTCGGGAAACACTCGCTCTCGCCCTATGGCAAGGCATGGGAATCATGGCGATCGTGCTGGCGATTTTTGTCATTGCGCTCGAACGCGGTCAGGGCGAACTCGACGCGCGGGCGTTAACATTTACGACATTGATTTTGGCAAACCTGGCCTTAATTCTGAGCGAACGGTCTTCAGCGCGGCTAAATCTGAAAGTGTTGCGATCGCCTAATTCTGCACTGTGGTGGGTAATTGGTGGAGGACTCGTATTTCTAGCACTCGCGCTGTACGTTCCTGCTTTACGTCACCTATTTAGCTTCTCATTTCTACATCCAATTGATATCGCCATCTGTCTGGCTGGAGGAGCGATTAGCTTGCTGTGGTTCGAGCAGTTGAAGTCCCTCCATCGTCGTCATTGAGAACTGAATGAGGATTTATAGCGTTTTTCAATTGAGAACAGGTTTTATTGACGGGGTGAAGGGGTGAAACCCCTTCTTGGGGGCGTTGCCCCCAAACCCCCTTCTCGTTTTCATCTGAAAACCGCTATATGCAAAAGCCGTGCGATTGCTCTCCAGTCCATAGCGGTTTTCATATGGGAAGGGAGTGAGAAATTCCCTTCTCGACCCGCTTCTGCGGCGATCGCTCACCAACAAGCTCATACAACGAATTGCCAGTCCAACGCTGTAATAAAGCGAGACAAATGAGCTACGTTCGTTGTCGCAACGATTACCTCAGTCACCTCACCACAGAGAAGACGGGCTTGAGCACACAGAATCATATCTCCATCTAACGCTTTGGGATCTGCGGTAGGCTGTCCAGTCTTCCTAGCTTCTGCCCACAATTCAGCCGCTAGGAGCATCGTATCTGTCTGAATCGGAATGTAATCGAGAGGTTGCTTCAAACTATCAAGCCGACGCAAACTTCGTAACAAATCTGCGCGAAGGAGTTCGCGGCGAACTTCATAATCTGAGATTTCAGGAATGGCAACCCGTTCTCCACGTTGTAAGAGAGCCTTTAGCCATAGTTGACAATCAAGGAGAATGCCTGCGGCTTTTGGATTCGTGACCATTCCCAGTGACCCAGAATCCAGCAAAATCAGACGATTCATGGGAATAAGGGGCGATCGGATAACCGATCTTCGTCAAGAGCAGTCTTCAGGAAATCCCATGCTTGCTGATGCTCTGAAGCATCTTCCGTGTCATCTAGCCACGAATCTAGGAGGTCGATCGCCGCTTGATTTTTCTGGGCTTGTTCAGCATCAATCACAGGTAGGGCTGTTGATGGAATTTTCTGTCGAAACTGGCGCAAGATATCCAGTAAATCTGTCCAATATTCTCTGGGTGTTGCCTCAATTTCATGAAGCAGCAATTCGAGAGACGCTGAAGATGAGTTAGAGTGGGTTGCCATATCTGTAGGCTTGTCGTCAGAGGTTATAACCCAATTTTAATGCAGAAGTTACTGGAGCTATAGTAAGGTTGGCATAAAACTAAAGGCGATCGCAATTCCTTGCCCTCAGCACTATGGCAAGCAGTCGCTCCCGAACGGGGTTAAAACTCCTGAGATTGGAGATCGACTTCTTGCAGTTCTCCCAACCCATATCCACAGGCCATTAATTCCTGCAATCGCCTGATGAAACGTGCCACTGGCGCACCGTCTGTGATGTCGTGGTCAAACAGCACGGTTAGCCCTACATATTCGCACGCGACTATCCGATCGTCCACGATGCCGGGTCGTTTTGCGATCGCTCCCACCGCAACAATCAAGGGATGGATGCCGATGGGAATGCCCCAACTCATCCCACTCTGGCTCGCCATTCCCAGGGCAGTCACCGAGACCGTACCCATCATGCGCTTGAATAGAAAAGGATTGCGCAATAAGGGTTGCCAGAAGAACCAATCGCGCACAAATCGCGGCAGCATGGTTGCAATTGTTGTCATCCAGGCAGTGCGAGTCGAACCAATTTGCACTTCTCCTGCTGCGACGGGCAGTCGTTGCGCGGCGCGGATTTCGGAATTGATAACTGCAACGTTTTTCTCATTTGCTTTCCGAATGATATAAGGCATCGGTAGCGTCTCGCTTGTCCCAGGTTGACCGATCGCTCTTTCCACAATAACTGTTACATCCACATCATCAAAGATCGCTAACCGCTGTTTTCCCTTGCGGAGTGCGTGGACGAACTTGTGCTCACTGACGGCCTGAGCGAGGCACTTCACAATCCAACCCGTAAAGCTGATGCTTTGACCCGTCTTTGTCTTCCGATCGCGGATGGCCTCGCGTGCTGTCGTCACGTCAATTTCTAGCAGGACGGGAATATGATGCCGTTTGCTGCCCCAAATCAGCGTATCGATTGTGGGGTTTCGGAAATCTGGAAATTTGCGCTCCTCAAAGCTCCCAATTAGATCTGGTTGGTGCATCTCTCGCCTCCTCAAATGGTATGACTTTTCATTTACTCCCTTTTATAGCCGTAGACAGATCTGTTAGGACAGGGGGTATGGGGGCTGCGCCCCCACGCAGGGGTTTCACCCCTGCACCCCGTCCTAAGCCTATTGGCCATAGCTATACTTTAAGTCCGCGCAGGCGGACTTTGTTTGTGTAGCCGCAACTTTCAGTCGCCAGGCAACTCCAGATGCATCCGTATCGCCTACAGACAATCGCTCGCATCAAAAACGATCTTAACGCTGCTGTTGGGAGATGCTGTTTAAGAGTTCTACCACGTTGAACGGTTTGGTTAATACGATCGCGATGCCGAGCGATCGCAGAGTTTGTCGATAGTTGTCTGCCAGTCCGCTAGTAGCGATTACTCTGACGTTGGGATTTATTGCTTGCAATGCCTGAACTACAGCGATGCCATCCATATCCGGCATCATCATGTCCAACAGCACGGCATGAATTTCACCCTGGTATTTGCGATAAATTTCGATCGCGTCGGCTCCACGACTAGCAGTAATAACTCGATAATTGTAGGTTTCCAGAATGGCCTGAGCGGACTGGAGAATGGCGTTCTCATCATCGACGATTGAAATCAATTCTCCATGCCCTTGGGGTAGGTCGGTTTGAGCCTTTGTGGGAGTAACTGCCGTTTCCACCATTGCGGGTAGATATACCTTAAACTGGCTGCCTTCACCTGGTTGGCTCTGTACTTCAATAAATCCACCATAGGTTTTGACAATGCCCAAGACGCTGGAAAGTCCCAAGCCACTGCCTTTCCCGGTCGCCTTAGTGGTAAAAAACGGATCGAAGATGCGATCGCGAACCTCCGGGACAATCCCACAGCCGGTATCGGCAACGGTAATTACTACATAGTTACCCGCACGAGCCTCCAAATGCATTTGGGCAAATCGTTCGTCAACGGGGAAATTTTCGGCAGACAGCGTGAGTAACCCACCGTCTGGCATGGCATCGCGAGCGTTGATGCAGAGGTTCATCAAAATCTGATGCAAGTAAGTGGGATCGGCAGAAACTAGCCAGAGTTCGGGATCGGACGCGATCGCATCAACGGCGATCGATTTGGGAAACGTTTGTTGGATAACAGCGATCGCTTCTTGCAATAGAGACGCAACCTGGACGGGGCGGCAATCGCCTTCGGTGCCTCTGGTAAAGGCTAGAATTTGTTTGATGATATTTGTACCGCGTTTGGCACTTTCTTCTAAAACCTTCAACATATCCTGCGATCGTTTATCCAGATTGGGTTGGTGCATCCGCAAGAGTTGAGACAGCGCCACAACGGGTGTAAGGACGTTGTTGAGATCGTGGGCAATGCCGCTAGCCAGTGTACCCAGGCTTTCCAAGCGTTGCGCGTGATAAAACTGGGCTTCCAGGTTTTTCTTGTCCGTAATGTCAGTATTGACGGTGAGAATGAATTTGGGTTGACCGGCTTCGTTGCGAACCAGCGTCCAACGTCCCTCGACAATGACTTCGTTGCCCGCTTTCGTGAATTTATGCAGCTCGCCGTGCCACTCTCCTCGCTCCACCACCGTTTGGGTAATTTCTGGAATTAAAGAGGCATCTTCTCGTAACAAGTCACTGGCTTTCTGAGCGATCGCTTCGGTTGCCGTCCAGCCATACAGGCGCTCGGCACCTCGATTCCAGAAGAGAATGCGATGGTCTAAGTCGCGCACAAAAATGGCATCGGTAGCAATATCTAATAAAGTGGCCTGTTCGCGAATTTTTCGTTCGGCGTGCTCGCGCTCGACAAGTTCCATTTGCAGGCTTTGCAACAGTTCGGATTGTTGAATGGCAATGCCAGCCTGTGTTGCTATTTGTTGGAATAGATCGATCTCCTCGGGCTGCCACATGCGCGGCGCGGCACACTGATTCGCCACTAACAAGCCCCACAACCGTTCGCCTTGCAAGATCGGAACGACTAAGTTAGCTTTGATGTGAAACTGCGCCAGCATGTCGATATGACATGGGGTCAAGTTAGATGCATGAATATCGGCAACCGCCTGAATGCGTCCCTGCCGATAGTCTTCGCCGTGGGTTTCCATAAAATACAGGTCTTCGACTTCCGCCTGTAATGCGGCGGGATAGCGATCGCTAACCGACTCGATCGCAATCGTGCCGCTCCAGTCGGCATGAAAGCGATAGATAAAAACGCGATCGCAATTAAGCACCTCTCTGATGCGCTCCACCGTGCGGGATAATACGTCGTTTAACTTGAGGGATTGCCGGATATCCCCAGCAATATCTGCAATCAGTTGTTCTCGCCGCAGTTGTTGTTGGAGCGCTAATTCAGCTTGTTGGCGTTTGGCTTCGAGCTGCTTTCGCTCGCTGATATCAAAGGCAACGCCGAGCATCCGCACGGGTTGACCCGCCTCGTTGTAAAGCCCTCGCCCTTTGCCCAGCAGCCAGTGCATGCTGCCATCGCGCCGCACCACTCGAAGCTCCGCTTCATAATCTGTCTGAGTCTCCAGGGCTTGAGCGGTTTTCCGGTCAAACTCAGCCACATCATCGGGGTGAATATGACTGTGCCAGAATTGATAGCTTGGTTCGACTTCTCCTGGCTGATAGCCTAACAAACGGTAGTTGTAGTCATTCCAGGTCACGTCTCCGGTCGCAACCTGCCACTCCCACATGCCGATACGGTTCAAATCGAGGGCCAAGCGAAGCTGTTCTGCGCTTTCCTGGAGAGTGGTTTCTAGTTGCTCGCGATCGCTTATTTCTTGTCTTAATTGCGCGTTTGTTGCAGTTAGTTCTATGGTGCGCTGCCGAGCAATTTCCAATTCCCGATCTTTTTGAAGCATTTCTGCTTGAGTCGATCGCAGTTCTTCCAGGGTGGCGCGTAATTGTGCGTTCGCCGCATTCAGTTCCGCAATTTGAGGCGCGGTTAGCTGCCCGTCTGTCTGCAAAACTGGTGGGGATGTATAGAGGGGATTTAATCGATAACCCCGCCGATTCTGGTTGTCAATGAAATCTTTAGGCGCGCCAAGTTTAGTTAATTTCTGCCGTAAGCCTCTAATGTGAACTCGAACCGTTTCCTCTCCAGGTGCTTCCAACGAAGTCCAGACATGTTCCAGAATCGTCCTGGCACTAAATGCATTTTCAGGATCGCGCAACAGCAACTCCAGAATGGCATATTCCTTGGGGGTGACGACCAACAGGCGATCGCCGTAGGCAACCTGGCAGCGACTCGGGTCTACGGATAAATGACCGAAGGTTAAGACTGGTTGGTTGGTTAAATTGCCGCGCCGCAATAATGCTTGCACCCGCGCAATCAATTCTTCCGGATCGAAAGGTTTAGTCACGTAGTCGTCAGCTCCCGCATTGAGGGCATTGGCTTTTTGCCATCCTTCTCCTTGCCCCGTTAGCAACAGGATCGGACTCTGAAATCCCTTAGCGCGCAATTGTTTGCAGAGGCTCACCCCATGTAATTTGGGCAGGATCGCGTCCAGCAAGATCAGATCGTATGCAAAAGCTTCAGCCATCTGCAGCCCCACTTCCCCATCAGCAGCAATATCGACCGCGTAGTTATAGGCTGAAAACAGAAACTCCAGGCTTTGGGCAACAGCGCGATCGTCTTCTACAACTAAAATTTTCATCGGAGTTTACCGAGCCAACTGCTCTCAACATAAACATACTAGTGTTGCAAATCATAAATTTTGCAACATGGGGGAATGGGGGCAGAGCCCCCAGAAGGGGATTTCACCCCCTCCACCCCCTCCAAAACTTTTGTTTTGGTGTACTAGCTATGCAATTTTTGATGGCGAAACCCGAAAAACAAACTTTCCGGCAGAAAATCCTATAAACTAACAGTCTCGCGATTAAATTCAGTCTATTTACTTATTCTTAACTATTTCTTTACGCTCGAACCGAGAGAATAATGAGTTAGGATGTAGTTGCTGTGACATCGGTGTTCGCAACTTACAGTATTGCACTTTTGCAGCACTACCTGGGTCGTTTTTAAAAACGAGGTCATCATGAGTTATTGCCCTTGTTGTTCCTATCCAATGCTCCAACAATTTCGAGACCATCAAGTTTATTGGTTTTGCCGTCACTGTTGGGCAGAAATGCCCGACCTGGAGAATAAACTGGATACTTTATCTTGCGAGCGCCTATCTAGAAATCGGCTGGAGCGGCTGTTTGAGCGCATCTGAGATTCCGACTATCAGCCCATAAGTTATGCAACGAAAGCCTTACTGGTATGTGAAATGGATAGGTGGAGCGATCGCTTTAGCGATCGCTGGCTTAGCAGTTGCCGTCTATCTTAACCAAACTGAGGCTGTTCCCCGAGACTCTAAGGCTAATAAAGTAACGGTATTAAGCGGTCTAGAGCATCCCTGGAGTATGGCGTGGCTGCCAGATGGTACCCTATTGATTACGGAGCGGCCAGGGCGACTGCGCGTCGCGCGTAACGGCACGCTCGATCCCACCCCAATTACTGGAGTACCGCCAGTTTTTGCGGAAGGACAGGGCGGGCTGATGGAGGTGTCGATTCATCCCAACTTCGCGAAGAATCGTTTCATCTATCTCACCTACTCCCACGGTACGGATCGAGCAAATCGCACCCGCCTTGCCAGGGCAACATTTGACGGTAAAGCATTGAGCGACGTGCAGGTCATCTTTGAAGTTTCTCAGGCAAAGTCAGGAACGCAACATTTTGGCTCGCGGATCGTGTGGTTGCCAGACAATACTATGCTGGTGGCGATCGGGGATGGCGGCAATCCGCCCGTGCAATTGGATGGCGACTTGATTCGCAAACAAGCTCAGAACCTGCGCAGTCAACTGGGGAAGATCGTGCGACTGAACGATGACGGTTCCATTCCCAGTAATAATCCGTTTGCGAACGATCCTAATGCAAATCCATCTGTGTGGAGTTACGGACATCGTAATACTCAAGGGCTTACCTTTGATGCCCCAACTGGTCGAGTTTGGCAAACAGAACACGGCGCGCGCGGGGGCGATGAAGTCAATCTCGTGCGATCGGGCAAGAACTATGGTTGGCCGATCGTGACCTATAGCCGCGAATACTTTGGCCCAGAGATTTCTGCAGAACGCTCTCGTCCTGGGATGGAAGATCCAAAGCTAGTCTGGACACCGTCAATCGCTCCTTCGGGTTTAGCGTTTTACAGTGGAGATCGCTTCCCTGCTTGGAAAGGAAATCTGTTTGCTGGCGGCCTAGTCTCCAAAGATGTGCGTCGGATTACCCTGGATGCCACAGGTAATGTTGTCAACCAGCAGTCCATCGATATTGGACAACGAGTGCGAGATGTCCGACAAGGGCCGGACGGCCTGCTATACGTTCTCACAGACGAACAAAACGGACAACTGATCCGCCTCGATCCCAAATCCTAGAGCTATAGCGTTTTTCGATTGAGAACAGGTTTTATTGACGGGGTGAAGGGGTTCCACCGCATTCTTGGGGGCGTTGCCCCCACCCCCCCTACTATTTCCGATCTGAAAACCGCTATAACTCTTTCGTGTAAGATGAGTTAGTTACTTTTAGTTATTTGAATTTTGGTGCTTCTGTCTATGCCACCGATCGCGATTGATTTTGCGCTAATTGCTCAGAAACTTAGCATTTTTGTCTTGTTTTGCGCGCTGGCAACCGGTATAGCCTTTGCACGGCAGTGGAAATGGCGATTTCGCATGGTAGGGGTTACCTCTTTTTCAGTTCTCCTTACCATTGGTTGCTTCACGCTGAGCCTTAACCCTTTGATCCATGAGAGCGTACCTGATGCCATACGCTACTCATTGGTCTACGATCGCATGGGGCCGCAGGCAGTAATTGCCGTTCCTCAAGATATTACTGAAACTCAGCTAGAGGCTACGCTCAGGCAGGCGGCAGCCAATTTGTTTTCGCCCGGACGGAATGGAGGGGGCGTGTCTGAAGACTTGACTATTCGCGCCCGTACGGTTTTGCATCCCGTTGAAGGGGTATCGCAGCCTTTGTACATTGGACAAATCAAGCGATCGCTGCGTCTGCGCAACGATCCAGACATGCAGATCGAAATTTTTCGCGACAATTTCGCAAGCATCCAATGAGGCAAAAGCGTGATGCATAGGCGATCGCTAACCGTACTCCTGTTAATTCCGACAGGTATTAATGCAGCGATTGGCGGCTATGCTGGCGATGCTTTGCCAGTGGCACGGGCGATCGCTGCCGTATCCGACACTTTAATTACACATCCGAACGTGTTGAACGGTGCCAGCCTATTTTGGCCGATGCCCAACGTTTTGTATGTGGAAGGCTATGCTATAGATCGCGTCGCGCAGGGCGAGTGGGGCTTGCGTCCCGTGCATGGCAATCGCATCGGCGTAATTTTAGATCGCGCTATCGAACCGGACTTGGAACTGCGCCATCGACAGGCGATCGCAGCAGCACGGGCAACTTTAGGTTTAAATATTAGCGATATTGTCATTACCGATCTCCCGCTGGGGGTAGAGATCGCTCAGGGGAAATCGGGGGCAACTTGGGGCACGATCGCGCAGCCGGATAGCTTACTGCGCGCAGCATCCAAACTGATATGCGATGCGAAGGTATCCGCGATCGCCGTAGTGGCTAGATTTCCCGACGATCCCGATAGTTTGGCGCTGCGCAACTATCGTCAGGGTAAAGGAGTTGATGCGCTGGCAGGGGCTGAAGCTGTCATCAGTCATTCGATTGTGCGGGAATTTGCCATTCCCTGCGCCCACGCCCCCGCCCTGCAACCGTTACCGCTCGATCCAGATATATCGCCGCGATCGGCAGCGGAGGAGTTGGGGTACACATTTCTGCCGTGCGTATTGGCAGGTCTGAGTCGCGCCCCCCAATTGATTGCGGATCGATCGCAGATACGCTCTGGCGATCTCTCAGTTGACGATATTGATGTGGCGATCGCGCCCGCCAGTGCCTGCGGTGGCGCAGGTTTGCTGGTATTGGGAAGATCGTCAACCACCCAGCTCATTTTTATCGAAGAGAATACTACGGCTCTAAATGTCTCTCCCGAGGCAATGGGATTAAATGGGATGCGAGTGAGAAATTATTTAGAAGCGATTGGAGTTCTCGCTGCGATTCGCGCAGGCTTAGAACCTAAGAGTTTAGGTCGTTAGTTTGAGGTCGCAACATTTCACGTACGTTCAAATTCACATCTGGGAAAGCGATCGGGGCAAGCGCGTCGCGATCTGAAAGAACTTCATGAGTTCGATATCCATCTAGATCGGGATCTCGAAATACGTGCAATTGACGGCTATTAATATCCAGCACCCAATAATCGCTAATACCTGCCTGCCCGTAGGAGATCGCTTTGACCTGGCAATCTTTGTTGAGCGTCGTATCGGCAACTTCGATTAAAAGGTAAATGTCTGATGGAATGGGATGGCGATCTTCGTAGTACAGCGGCTCTGGTCTGAGTACGGCAATATCCGGCTCTGGTTCGGAATAGTCGCTCAGTTGCACTGGTTCCTGCGAACGGACTAGTACGCGATCGCCCAAGCGGGCTTCTAGCAATTTCCACAAACGAGTAACAGTGGCACAATGAGGGGCACCTTTTGCTGCCATTTTAATAATTTGTCCTGCAATCAACTCAACTCGTTCGCTATCGCTGAGAATACCGGCATCAAACATTTGATGGAATTCTTTAACTGTAATTAATCGTATATCTGTCAGCATAATTACCTCTCAGCAACTACGAATTGGGCGAGCGATCGAGAAACTAACTTAAGAAATTAATAGAGTACCCTGTAGACTAGCAGCATTGTTATTATCCGCAAAGGTGAGATTTGCTGACAATAGATTACCCGTAGTAACCAGGGGAACCTCCACAATGGGTATAAACGATATCCCAGGGGGAAGTAGATAGCCGTAGCTTGACGCTGCGAATCTCAAGCCACCTGAATTAGATGGATCTATGTTTAATGAGATCTGTTCAAAACCATTACCGTCTGGTTTATAAGAGAAAACTAAACTTTCACTAGTAGTGGTGATAAATCCATCCGCCGACCAACCCGTCCCAGGAGTGACAGAGGCGTTGCTCCATTGACCGGTGGGATTGAGCGACGGAGATGTAATACCGCCAGCCGTCGCACCTGAGTCTGCAATCACTCGCAATCTGCGCGTAGCAGTACTACCTTGCAGTTGACTTTGAACTGTACCGACATCTACGCCCTGCACTACGGCAATAGTTTGACCTGAGATTTTGTCAACAATCAAGGAATCGCCACCGCTCGCAGTGATATTAAGATTTGCTACATCAAGGTCGCCCGCAATGACTCCAAATGAATCCTCGGTTCGGAAGTCGGTAATGATATCAGTCCCCCTATTAGCCTGGAGGACGAACACATCGGCACCGGAGCCACCAGTCAGGGTGTCAACACCGATATCGCCATAGATGGTGTCATCCCCATCGCCGCCATTGATAATATCCTCATTTTGCCCGCCGCGTACGACATCGTTACCACCGCCACCATCAACTGTGTCATTGCCAATGTTGCCGTTGACTTGATCGTTACCATCATTACCTTGCACGACATCGTTACCCTGTCCGCCGCGCATGAAGTCATCGCCACCAGCCCCAGCCACATTGTCATTACCGAGGTTGCCATTAATATCATCGTTTGCCTCGGAACCAGTGGTGTTATCGTTACCTTCGAGCGATCGCACGGCATTACCCGGCGCGTAGGGGGCACCATTGGCAGGCGATGCAAAACCAGGGAATAGCGTGACGTTGTCGTCACCAGTCGTTAGATCGAAAAATTCCATGACTTTTTAGTATTTGCTTATGTTGTTTGAGCGAGACGAGCACCCAGTTACTTTTTCTCCCCTAGGGATACCAAGTCTAGCGAAACGACATTAGCCACCCAATTGCGTCAGTATTATTCTAGACAAGCATAGTTATAACTATTCTATATTCTAGGTCAGCGAGTTGGAGATAGGCATGAAAGGTAAACAGGTATTACTAACAGGTGGGACGGGTGGTTTGGGCACGGGTGTAACCAGGGTATTACTAGCACGAGAGGCTAAGATTACGATTCCCTACGTGAATCTAGCGGAGGTGGAGCGCCTGAAACAAAGCTTGTCTGCTTCGGAGTTCGAGCAATTACGGTTGGTAGCAACAGATCTGACTGACGAGCGCGAAATTGCTCAGCTAGTCGATGACATGGGGCACTTGGACGTACTTATTCACCTTGTGGGTGGTTTTGCCATGGGCAAGACCCACGAATTTAGCTTTGCCGACTGGAAGCAGCAACTCGACCTGAACCTGAATACTACGTTCCTGACCTGCAAGCACAGCTTGCGCAAGATGCTGGAGCATAACTACGGTCGGATCGTGACGGTTGGGTCTCGCGGGGCGGTACAGCCTGCCGGACAGCTAGCTGCCTATTGCGCTGCCAAAGCAGGTGTGGTGGCTCTGACACAGGCGATCGCCGATGAAACCAAAGGTACAAATATTACCGCCAACGTGGTTTTGCCCAGCGTCATCGATACACCTATGAATCGGCGGGCCATGGGTGAAGCTAATGCCGATCTTTGGGTTAAGCCGGAGTCGTTGGGGCAAGTAATTTGCTTTCTTGCCTCCGAAGCCGCCAAGGATATACGGGGGGCAGCCATTCCCGTGTTTGGCAGCGTTTAAACCGCATCAGGATCGATTCCTAGTGCCAGCAGGCGATCGCGCAAACGTTGTGCTTCTTGCTCTGCCGCTTCAGCGCGTTGACGCTCTTGCTCGATAATTTGTTTTTGCGCTTGCCATGCCTCAGACAATTCGCTAGGAATCAGTAACTTTTCACCTGTATCTTGTCGATAAAACCCGATCGAACCGTCCTCCACTTCTAGTCGCAAACCCAATACTTGACTGGATTTGTCGGCGATCGCGACGTAAACGGGATCTAGATCTGGATCGGTTTCTTGCAATCGGTAGCCGCGCAACTGTTCGGCGATCCATTCGCCTTTGGGGTCAAACAGCCAATATTCCCGAACGCCGATGCTTTCATACAGCATCTTTTTGTGGTCTCGATCTTGGGTTTGCGTCCCGGCTGATGTCATCTCAAAAATGACGCTGGGTACTTTTCCTGTTTCCCAAATTTTGTAGTTGTCGTAGGGAATTTGCGGGATCTCAAAAATCACCATTACGTCGGGGGCAACGCGCAGGCGCGGGAAACCCTGGGCGTAGTACAAAAACTGGTCGGCAAGCACGACGGGGGATTTTTCGGGGAAAGCAGCCAGATAATTGCGCAGCACGGCAACGGTGGTAATAATGGCATCGGCATGCATGGAGGTTTCTGCCAAGGGTTCACCATCCTCAGAAGGGTAAAAAATGTCTGGTTCGGATTGCTGCGATCGCGTGCTTTCAGCGGCTAGAGTCATGACTTTGGCGGATGACAACGTGTATTTATTGTATCGTCAAAAAAATGCGATCGCCTGCGCCGAATAGGGGAGTTTAAAGGAGAAAGAGTAGAAGGTAAAAGCGCAAAAGTGTAAAGGTCTACAAGAGTTCTCGGGCGGAACAGACAACTCGAAAACCGATATCGTAGCTGCAGTAGCCGGCATAGTCGTTGACGCGATACGCAGAGCGACAGAAACCAGGATAGTAGTTCCACGAACCGCCGCGCAGCGAATGTGAGGTTCTATTAGGTTCAATCCACGCACTGCCATCGATCGGCGCTCCCTGATAATTAGCCTTCCAAGTATCCGCACACCGTTCCCAGACATTGCCGTGCATATCGTACATTCCAAAAGCATTCGCTACTTGAAAGCTTCCTACAACCGTAGTCTCTTGGCGATAGATGCCTTTTGGTGCCTTTCCATAGGAATGGTTAGCATTGTAATTAGCTATTTCTGGCGATATCGTTTCGCCAAAGTGGAAAGGTGTAGTCGTCCCTGCCCGACAGGCATATTCCCATTCTGCTTCGCTCGGCAAGCGATATTCCCGTCCCGTTCGTTGCGATAGCTTCTCGCAAAATGCTACGGCATCGTTCCAAGAGATACTCTCTACCGGACGATTCTCCCCTTTAAAATGGGAAGGATTCTTTCCCACGATCGCTTGATATTGTGCCTGCGTCACGGGGAATTTTCCCATCCAAAATGGATCGATTTGAACTCGGTGCTGAGGGCGTTCGCTATCTTGCTCTTGGCTTCCTGCTTCGGCTCTGGGAGCACCCATAAGAAATTCACCACCGGGTATAGACATCATATGGAGACTGACACCATTACCTAAATCCTCGAAGAAGGATTTAGCATTGCCCATTTCGCGCCGAACAATTTTCCCTTGCGAATCTACATTGACAATATCAAACGTGACAATCTGTATTTTAGGCAAGCCTTCATGGATGTTGTCAAGAATTTCTCTTCCCGCGATCGCGGCTTGTTTTGTCTCTATTCGCGACTCAATTTCAGCGACATCTTCCGCTGCTAGTCCGAGAACTCGTTGCAGTTCTAGTAAATCCTCTCGCAGTTCACCACTGAGCGGATATTCGTACTGGATCGCCTCGCGAAATGCCTGTTCGTACTCACGCAGTTGGTAATCTCGATCTGTTTTCAGAATCTCTCGCTCGATCGCTTTGGCTTCTTCGGGCGATAATCCCAACTCTTCCCGTTGCTTTTCTAACACCCGCCTTCCTACGGGCGAAATTTTGCTGCCACGACTGGCAAAGCGCTCTACCGCTTCTCGATAAAGACTGCGTAAAGACTCTCTCTGACTCTCGATTTGCTGCGTTACCTGGTGCTCGATCCTGGCGGCATCTGCTAAGTCCAAACCGAGTTCCTGCCGCAGACTCATAGACTTATGTGCCGCAATCGCAGGCGAATAGGAACCTTGCGTCAGTAATTCCGCAAAACGAAGCTGGTATTGCTGTAACTGAAGGGCGCGATCGCGATGTTCCTTTGCTTTGAGAGGGTTGACTAAATAAGCGCGATCGAATAGCTCTACAGCGCGATCGATCTGGTACTCTTCCAAGTAGGCTTCAGCCAGATCGAACATAGCGCTAAAATGATTGGGATTAGCTGACAAAACGCTCTCGTACAAAGGTATTGCCCGATCTGGAGTACCATGCTGTCTCGCCTGAGTTGCCTCCTCGTACAATCGTTTAGCTTCTAAGTCAACTTCTTCTAATTCCTCAATTCCTCTACGTAAAGGATAGCGTTGGACTAGCCACCGCCTCACCAGTTCTACTTCTACCCTGTATCTGGGAATCTCAGTACGATCGACTTCTTGGATGTAACCACCAGACACGAGGCGATCGCCTGCCATGCGTAGTGATTCTGTCATCGCGACACCGTGGGACTCTAGCAATGTTACGGGATCTGAGTCCTGAACTTGAGACTCGGCAACAGCATAGAAAAACACGCGATCGCTAATGTGCAATCCATCTCGAAACCAGGCCAGCCCACCTTCACCTAGCTCGATCGCGTCATCAACTGCATCGCGAACGTCCTCAGCCGTTACGACTTCTCTTTCTTCAGCGCGAGCGCGGTTAAAGACGGCAGCACACATCACTTGGGTAAAGTAAGGATGTCCAGATGTAAGTGCTAAGATCGCTTGAATGGCATCGGGTTCGTAGGTCAAAATTCCCTTGACGGGTTCGACGATCAGCCGCGTGGCACTGGTCCGATCGAGCAATCCAATTCTTTGATTGGGCGCTCTGCGAAATAGGTGAAGCAATTTATCTAAATCTTCTGGCTGACGACCGATTACAGGAATGACAAATAAATCTTGGTATCGTTCTAAAAGCTCCTGCAAATGTGGAAAAAAATGCTCTACCGCTGCGTCAGGTTGGTAATTATTGAGAACGTCAAATTCGTCGAGCAATAATACAAGAGGTTTGCCTGCAAGAAGTTCAGAGATTCGTGGGAGAAAATCATCCGCAAAAATATTGTTGTTCGTCGCGATCTGGGATAGCATTTCCCCAGCAGCGTCCCTTGGCAACTCAGTCACATCCATGAGTCGATCCAGGATTTTTGTCGCCAGATTTTGCAATACCCGCTCTAAAGGTAACTTTGCTTTATCTTGCAGATCGAAGAGAACGAAAACAAATTCACCTTTGCCGACAAAATTAGGGATTTGAGCCAGCACGGACGATTTGCCAATCCGCCGCTGACCGTGTAGCAAAATTACTTGCTGGTGGTTTTCCAGTTGATCGTGGATAAACTCAAACAGCGATTCCCGCCCAAAAAATAACTCGGGTTCGGCGATCGGGCGACCGACAATGTAAGGATTTCTCAGTCTAGTAGCTGGATTCATACTCCTACAGTCCTAAGTTTGGATCGCTCCCTTGGGAATTGCTGCCAAAAGCTTGCCAACCCATTCCAAAATAGACGGAACCTTATCTCTATTCTGCCACAGCCATTGAATCGATCTGGTTAATTGTTCTGCTTGCTTATGACTCATGAGGTTGAGAAATATTCTCTGGCGATCTTGCAAATCCTTATCGTTACTATTCAAAATCTTTTTGACTACCCACCATTCCATAATCGATGAGGCAAAACTATAGGAGGCAATATCTTCCTTTAAGGTTTGCTGAAGGATTCCACGCTCCACCAGCACTTTTAATTCGATTTCCTTCTGACTGAAAATATTTTTAATATTTCCCAGATCGAAATTTTTGTTCGGCAGCTTCCCCTGCAGTTCTGTCAAAGCCACCAGCATCATCAAACTTTGCTCTAGAGGAGTGGATAAATCCCAAATCGCTTCAAAAATCTGGAGTGTGGAACCCTGGAAATCATTGGCAAAAGCAGTAGCATCGAGTCTGCCACCCTCTCTCAGCTTTTCGTATAGTAAGTACCCTGCATTTTGCAATAGCGTGGGATTACCACCCGCCATTTCGCGAATACCTTCCTGGATCGCAGGCGTAATTGGCATCCCTGCAAACAAAGCCGTGACTTCGCTTTCAGTCAAAGGCTTGAGTTGGCGAAACAGGTAATGGTTGTACCAGGGCGATTTGTCGGGCGTAAGCTTGGGCGATATGTCGCTAAGTCGTCTCGAAGAAGTCACGAGCATCGAGAGATACTGCCGCTCCTCAGCTAACGAGGCAATGCTGCGACACTCGCTCAAAAATGCTTCTACGTCTTCTTCAGTATGAGTAGGGTTAGAACGCAGCGCCGTATCGTAATCATCTGCCAGCAGCACCAAATACCTGTTGCATTTTCCTAACTCCCGCAATAAAGCCAGCACATCATCAGATGTATTACCCTCTTTTTGCAACAAAGTTTCTAAACAGGTTTGTAGCGTTACCTCACCATTTAACTGAGTTTGGATCGATCGCAAAACAGTACGCCAAAATTTAGCTGCTGTAAATGGTTCTAGCGCGAGACAGTTAACCCTAGCGATCGCCGCGATCGAGATATTATGTCCCCGTAAATGCCAAGCTTCAGGCGATATCACATACTTGAGCAAAGAGGACTTGCCCATCCCTGTGCCGCCCCAAATCGCCAGATGGCTGCGGCTAAAAATTTGATCGAAAGCTGTTTCGACCTCAGACTTGCGCCCTATAAATCGGTCTAGAGCTACTGGTTTACCAACGGTAAAGGGATTGGTCATAGCGATCGCCTAATTTCCCCAAAATGTGTTCGCGAGGGAGACAAAAATTACTGGTTACTGCAAAAATAATACCGCCAAAATCATTCAAGCTGTTCGCGAACCCAATGCAAAAATTCCCTTCTTACTGCACTCATGGGTATTTCATTACTGCGAGCCAAACACTGTGAGATGCGATCGGCGATCGGCAAATTAGGGAATAGCAGGCTATGCGGCAATGTAACGTACTTGCCATCCTGCCAAACACTAATTGTTAACTTGCCATCTTTGTAGCGCCAAATCTCGGCAACACCCAGGGCTTCATAGGCGCTTATCTGAGTATTGGAAGTGAGATCGACCTCTATTACCAGATCGGGCGGTGGATCGATGTTTAGATCGAGCCGTTTTTTGCCGATCGCCGCCGCGTAGTTTTTGATGTAAAAGCAGTCATCCGGCTCGATGCCTGCTTTCATCATTTGTTTCTTAAAGGTGGAAGAACCCAGTGATTCCCACTCTTGCCCCAATTCGTCAAGCAAAATTTTGAGCAGATCGCCAATAATCACCTTAGCTCGCTCGTGTTCTGGTAGTGGCATCCGTATCTCTAGTGTTTCACCATAATAAGCAATGCGGGCGGCGCGGCGATCGCCTAATTCCTCTAGAATCTCTTCAAATTCCGACCATGTGATGTCGTGCAGGACGGCGCGCTGCCCTGGCAGCACTTCAATTTGACTGATTCGCACCTGCACGACCATCTTGTTGTGGTTCCCTAGCGACCGATACCGACATAGTTGAAGCCAGCGGCTTCGAGGGCTTCGCGATCGCAGAAGTTACGAGCATCGACCATGACGTGATTGGTCATCAGCTTTGCCATCTTCGCGTAGTCAAGGGTGCGAAACTCTTCCCAATCTGTCACTAAGACTAAAGCATCACAGCCGTCAGCGAGGCGTTCGGCATCGGTTTCCACGATCACGTTGGAGAGCGCATCGCGAATACCAGACTGGGACACGATCGGATCGTAAGCCTTTACCTTAGCTCCCAAGCGGCTGAGTTGTTCGATTAAGGTTAGAGAAGGTGCATCGCGCATGTCATCGGTATCCGGCTTAAACGCTAAGCCCAGAAGTCCGATCGTTTTGCCCTTCAGAATCTTCAAAGTCTGCTGGAGTTTTAAGACAACTAAGTTACGCTGGTGCTGGTTGACCTGCACGCAAGCCTTGAGTAGCTCGGCAGTATAGCCGTAGTCAGTGGCCGTATGAATTAATGCCGATACGTCCTTGCCGAAGCAGGAGCCGCCCCAACCGATGCCCGCCTGGAGGAACTTGCTACCGATACGGGAATCTAGCCCTATGCCGCGACTGACCTCTTTAATATCAGCACCAACGCGATCGCAAACATTGGCGACCTCGTTGACAAAGCTAATCTTTACGGCTAGGAAGGCATTGGCAGCATACTTAATCATTTCTGCCGAGTTCAGATCGGTCACCACAACGGGAACTGGGGTACTGGTTTTGTCTGTAGCATATTTGCGGTTGATGATATCTGCATAGAGTGCGTGCATGACTTTGATGGCGCGATCGCTGCTACTGCCCAGAACGATGCGATCGGGGTTAAAAGTATCGTAAACGGCATTACCTTCGCGCAAGAATTCGGGATTGCTGACAATATCGAATTCCGCTTGCTTGTGATTGCCATGCTCTGCCATACCATCTAGCACCAGCATCCGCACCCAATCGCCAGAGCCGATTGGCACCGTGGACTTATTCACGATTACCTTATAGCCATGCTTGAGGTGAGCGCCAATGCTGCGGGCTACGGCTTCTACATAACGGGTATCGCTTTGCCCGTCTGGTAACGGTGGCGTACCGACGGCAATAAACAGGACTTCGCCGTGTTCTACACCAGCCATAATATCCGTGGTAAAGCTGAGGTGACCTGCCGCGATCGCCTGCTGCATGATTTCGGGCAAGCCTGGCTCGTGGATGGGGGACTGTCCCGATTTCATGAGCTGTACTTTGGCTTCGTTATTATCAACGCAGACCACGTCATGTCCGGCATGGGCAAGGCACGCCCCCGTAACTAATCCAACATATCCGGTGCCAATTACGCAGACTTTCATAGTTAATTAGCGATCAATTTAAGTAGTGGTTTACAGTCAATCTGTCGATCTGTAGTTTAAGTTCAGATAGTGAAAATCTAGAGAAAGTTCCAAGTTAACATTTGCAGATCTGGAACTTTTAAATAACTAATTACCAATAATTCTGGTACGGAAGTCGGCGATCGTACGAGTTAGTCCTTCTTCTAATGGTACTAGAGGTTTCCAGTCCAGCCACTGCATTGCTCTAGTTATATCTGGCTGGCGACGGCGCGGATCGTCCTGGGGCAGGGGGTTAAAAATTACCTCCGAGTTTGGGTTTACCATTTTTTGAATCGTAGTTGCCAACTCCAGGATCGTGTATTCACCAGGATTGCCAAGATTGACAGGTTCCGTGCGATCGCTATCCATCAAGCGCATTAACCCTTCTACCAGATCGGATACGTAGCAAAAACTGCGGGTTTGGGAGCCATCGCCATAAACGGTGAGAGGCTTACCCCGCAAAGACTGCACGATAAAGTTGCTGACTACGCGACCGTCATTTTCTTGCATGCGCTCGCCATAGGTGTTGAAAATACGTGCCACCCTGACATCGAGATTGTGTTGGCGTAGGTAATCAAAAGTAAGCGTCTCCGCTATCCGTTTGCCTTCGTCGTAATTTGCGCGAATGCCAGTGCAATTAACGTTGCCCCAGTATTCTTCGGATTGAGGGTGAACTAAAGGATCGCCATATACTTCCGAGGTCGAAGCCAGCAAAAATCTGGCTTTAACGCGTTTTGCCAGACCTAGCATGTTCATAGTACCGAGGACGTTAGTTTTAATGGTCTTGATCGGGTTGGCTTGATAGTGAACCGGAGAAGCGGGGCAGGCGAGGTGATATACCCGATCTACCTCCAGCTTAATGGGGTCTGTGATATCGTGGCGCAATAGCTCGAAGTTATTGTTACCAAACCAGTGGCTGATATTGCGCTTGTCACCTGTATAAAAATTATCTAAACAAATAACCTCATGCCCTTGATGCATGAGCCGATCGATCAAGTGCGAGCCAATAAAACCTGCACCACCAGTTACCAAAATTCGCATAGACTCTATATTCCTAATAACTCAGAGTGTCAATTGTGCCAAATTATGCCAAATACGGAAAAGCCTTGATTCGATCGCTATTTTTATCTTTGGGTTGTCGTTGGCGATTTACCAGTCGACGCGTACCTCAAATCGGATATCTCTAGAAGCTGCCAGAGCGATCGCAAATGGGCAATATAAACAGACAATGTCTGCTTATGCCTACCAGTACAGGTAGAGTTTATCTGTATGTCGGCAAAAACTGCAACAATTGGTATAGCATTTGGCTTTTAGCGGTCAGCTTTCAGCCGGCAGCTTTTTTAGAGGCTTATGCCGCAAGCAATTTTTGCTATATAAACATTAGATATTGCCCAAGTTTAGTTAATTTTGAAGCAGGTTAAGTTGTGCGCAAATATCCTCACATTAGTTTAGCTACCTTGCTAGCGATCGCAACAGCAATACCAATTTTGAGTAATGCTCATGCTGCCATCGCCCAAAATATTACCCAAAAGAGCGATCTGGCAAAAGAGCGATCGGGGGGCTTAGAGATCCTGGTTGTAAATAGCTCTGGAGTCGGACTGAAATCGCTGCAAGTGGCTCCAGGTAATTCCCTTACCTGGGGGTCGAATATTTTGAGCGCGGATATGACTAATGGTGAAGAGCGGCAGGTACAGATTGCCAAGCAACGCCGAGACTGTTATCGCGATATCAAAGCCGTGTTTGCTAATGGCAGTAGCATTGAAGACTGCAATATCAATTTTTGCCGGAACGATATCTATACATTTACAACTACGACCTTGAGCGTACCAGCCCTGTGGTAGAACTCCTGTTAGCAACTACTGAGCATCCTAAAGTCATTTTTCTCGATGCGGTCGGTACTCTGTTTGGCGTGCGTGGGGGCGTGGGGCAGATTTACAGTCGCTTTGCCCGGGAAGCCGGGGTATCAGTAGCGGCTGATGCGATCGATCGGGCATTTCGGCAGAGTTTCCAGTCTGCACCCAGGATGGCTTTCCCAGGTGTAGATCGCTCTGATATCCCCGCAAGCGAGTATCAGTGGTGGAAAGCGATCGCCGCGCAAACGTTTAGCCTGGCGGGCGCGATCGAACAATTTGATGATTTTGCCCAGTTTTTTCGACCTTTATACGACTACTTTGAACTGGCCGATGCCTGGTTTGTGTACGATGATGTCCCCCTAGCTTTACAAAATTGGCAGAGCATGGGGATCGAGCTAGGCGTAATCTCGAATTTTGACAGCCGACTTTATCCCGTTCTGGAAGCACTGCAACTCTCGCACTTCTTTGACTCCATCACGATTTCCACAGAGGTGGGAGCAGCTAAGCCAGATCCGGTCATCTTTCAAGCTGGTCTCAGCAAGCACTATTGCACGGCGGCACAGGCATGGCACATCGGTGATAGCTATAAAGAAGATCGCCAGGGTGCTGTAGCTGCTGGCATACAGGGCATATGGTTAGAGCGCGATCGCGCCTTTGCCACTCCGCCATCTCAGATTGAGTCCAATACTTACAGCGTGCAGAGTCTGGCGGGTTTGCTCAAGCCTCAGAGTGCCTGAATTTTGCGATCAGACCGTGTTTGGGTGCGAAAATCATCGCGACGAGAAATAGCAGAGTTTGCACGACTACGATGCATCCTCCGGTCGAAGCATCCAGATAACGGCTGACGTACGTGCCCATCACGCTAGAGAAGACGCTACTCGCGATCGCCAACCACGTCATGCGATCGAAGCGATCGCTGAGCATATAACCCGTTGCCCCTGGCGTTACCAACATGGCAATTACCAGGATAATTCCCACGGTTTGCTGCGCTGCCACAATCGTGAGCGCCAGTAAGGATAAAAGCGTGTAGTAGAGCGCGGTGGTATTAATACCAATGGAACGAGCGTGGGTTGGGTCGAAACAAAACAGCAGTAAGTCTTTGCGCTTTACGAACATTACCGACATCGTAATCGCACCGATAATGCCTGTCTGGATAATGCTCCAATCGGAGATCCCTAAAACATTACCAAACAGAATATGGGATAGATCGACAGCAGCAGTAGTCTTAGACACCAGTACCAGACCGAAGGCAAAGAAGCCAGTAAATACCAGACCGATAACCGTATCTTCCTTGATGCGAGTTCTATCTTTAATAAATCCAATTGAGATGACAGCTCCCAATCCAAAGATAAAAGCACCGATCGCAATAGGAATGTTGAGAATGTAGGCAAGCACTACACCCGGCAAGACCGCATGGGAAACCGCATCTCCCATCAAAGCCCAACCCTTGAGGGTCATATAGCAAGAGAGCACGGCACATACCATGCCCACCAGAGCGCTGACTAAAATCGCCCTCACCATAAACCCATACTGCAAGGGATCGACAAACCAATGCCAAATTGCTTGGATGATATCCATAAATTATCCGGCTATAGAAGGGTTTGGCACTGTAATTCCAAATGTCCGCGAGAGATTTTCCTCCGTGAACACCTCAGAAGTGGGACCGTAGGCAAGGATGGTACGATTGACCAAAATCGCCCGATCACAGAACGTAGCGATCGAAGCCAGGTCGTGGGTCGAAATTAAAATCGTTTTGCCTGCATCGCGCAACTCCACTAAAAGCTGCACGATCGCTTTTTCCGTTTTGATATCCACCCCAGAAAATGGCTCGTCTAATAAAATTACTTCCCCTTGCTGTGCCAGAACCCGCGCGAGGAAAGCCCGCTTTTTCTGCCCGCCTGACAGTTCGCCGATCTGTCTATCTTTAAATTCGCGCATGTGAGTGCGATCTAGGCTATCCAGGACAATCTGGCGATCGCGACGGCTGGGAATCCGCAACATATTCATATATCCATAGCGCCCCATCATCACCACATCCTCAACGCTGACAGGGAAATTCCAATCCACATCTTCTGATTGCGGAATATATGCTACCAGGTTCTCTTTTTGCACTCGTGCCGTAGGTAGACCGTGAATCAGGACTCGGCCAGTTTTCGGTTTCACAAACCCCATAATCGCCTTGAACAGCGTTGATTTCCCGCTGCCATTCATGCCCACCAAACCACAGATCGAACCCGCCGACAATTGCAGATTCGCCCCATGCAGCGCTACTTTCCCGCTATAGGAAACTGTCACATTCTCGACTTGAATACTCGGTACGGTCATAAATCAATCCAACCTCCAAATAACAACATCAAATCCACGTAAGGATTAAGCATTTGCCCGATAATCTTCAGTATCAAACCCAGGTATTCTGTGCAAATGCTTAACCCCTCCGATACCTCCGATACCTCCGATATCCCCGATATCCTCGACATCATCCCTAACTCCCATCACTGCAATCCCCTCACAAGCGTCTCCACGTTGTATCGCATGAGGGTCAAATATGTGGGCACCGACCCACCTGAGTCGGAGAGGGAATCAACATAAAACACACCACCAAACTTTGTCCCAGCTTCTGCTGCCACCTGCTTCTGGGCATCGGCGCTGACCGTACTTTCGCAGAACACTACGGGAATTTTGTTCTGTCGCACCACATCTATAACTTTTTGTACCTGTCTGGGTGTGGCTTGCCGTTCCGAGTTCACCGCCCATAGATATACCTCCGTTAAGCCATAGTCTTTAGCCAGATAGGAAAAAGCTCCTTCACAGGTGACGATAAAACGGCGATCGCGTCCAATTGTCTCGATCTCCGTCTTAAGTTGGCGATCTATGGCTTGAATTTCCTGGCTATATCTTTTGGCATTGGCATTATATGTAGAAGCATTTTCGGGATCTAATTGCACGAGGGCTTTACGGATATTCTCCACATAGATTAATGCCAGCTTTGGTGACATCCAGGCATGGGGATTGGGTTTGCCAGCGTAGGCATCTTCAGAAATATTGATTGGCGTAATCCCTTCGCTAATCGTGACGTGGGGAACGTTATTTAATCCCTGGTAAAACTTTTCCGCCCAGCGTTCTAAGCCCATGCCATTGTCGAGAATCAGGTCGGCTGTTTGGGCGCGGATTAAATCGCTAGGGGTCGGCTCGTAACCGTGAATCTCAGACCCAATCTTGGTCAAGGACTCCACCACCGCCGCATCGCCAGCAACATTACGAGCCATATCGGCAATCACCGTAAACGTGGTCAGAACTATCTTTTTACGTTTGGCCTGGGAGGTTGGACTGTTAGTACCAGTACCAGTGCGATCGCCAGGTGTTGTGCTTGGAGAGTTACAAGCGATCGTACAAGTTACCAGCAACAAACCCACCACGGCTTGTCCGACTCGCCCTAGCCGTAGTTGCCGATCGCTCCTTTGATTGCCCGTCCGATACACCTGCATATAAGCTGTACTGTCACCCGATCTGGTGGGGATATATGTAAAAGAGTTTTTCATTATTCTTTCACTTTCATTATTCTTTCATATTTTTGCGGTTAGCGATCGAGCGAATTAAAAATAATTGCTACCGAATCTAGCAAGATTCAGCGTGCAGGCGTGGAACCATCGCATGGTCGCCAGCCCCCACACCCCACTACAAGGTCGCGAAGGGTTATTAAGTAACTAAATTGCAAATTTTTAGCGATTTAAGTTAACACATGTACTTTTATAGTATAAATAATTATTCTCAATAAGAGTAAAGGTGCTACGAGGTAGCAAGTTTAGCCTTGTAGCTGCTTGCTCGGGATTGAAGAAGTTATTTATAGAAAAGTTAAGACTCAGACATGAAGGAAACAATATTCGCTTCACTGTTCGTCCTTTTTAGAAATGTTGGTGCTTTTTGGCAAGGATATTCCCAAAAAGCAGTTAAGTATAGCTGTGGACAGATCTTTTTAGTCCAGGGGGTGTCGGGATGTCCCTCCCACGCAGGGGTTCTATCCCTGCACCCCGTCCTAAGACTGCTGGCTATAGCTATTTTGTCAATGAAACAGGAGGTAAGTGTAAAACATGACAGGAGCAACTAAAAGTTCTGAAATTCAGACTTACGACTTCCCCCGTCAATTAGATGCAGCGCAGGTTGCAGTTTATGGCTTAAGTATTCTATCCGCTGGTTTATTTCTACTATTACCCTTTGTCAATTTATTGCATCCCAGTCCTTGGCAGCGCTGGATGGGGACTCTGCATGGTGTTGGCTCGCTGTTGGCAATGGTAGTAATGGTGTATGCTGGGCATCTCGCGTTTCCGCTCCTACGCGGAGCCGCCAAAATTTTGCCTCAGATGCGGACGTTGAGTTTTTGGTCGAGCGTGCTGTCGTTTCTGGCGATCGCGACAGGCAATCTCGCCTACATGCGCTACCGTGCCAGTTTAGATAATGGTGGTGCTAGAGCCTGGTTAAAGGAAAATTCGCCTTTGACCCAGTACGTCTTGATGGAATATCACGAATTCACGGTTTTATTCACGTTGCCTTTGGGTATTGCCTGTACCTGGGTGCTGTGGAAGTATGGCGATGCGATTCTAGACAAGCAAAATCGTCCCGTACTGACGGCAACCTGCATTGGCTTGATGTTGATGATGTTCTTTGCGATCGGCGGTATGGTGAGCGGCTTGGGCGTTGCCAAGATCCATGCTTTGTAATTTAGGAGTGAAATGAATATGACTAGACGAATAGGTCGCAGTCGCGATGATGAGACAACCTACAAAATACCTCGTCGCCACCTAGACGATGAACCGATCTATGGCAAAGCATGGGCGATGTTAAAGCGCTTTCCTCAAGGTTTGGCGGCGGGTTCGGAGCGATCGCCTGAGGTCTCAGGGCCAGCGGCGGCGGCTTCGATCGCGGCAGCAATTGGTTGTTTTACCATGATGGTGGCGCATCATCTTTCAGATACATCCAAAGCACGCGAGGCATTTCTGCTGCAACTGGGTAGCTGGATTCCTGGAGCCACCAACCCAGACCAAATGTGGGGCAACATTGGTAGTTATGCGGGCAAAGAAACCATGCTTCTGATTGGTTGGTTGCTCAGTTGGCCGATTTTGTACTCCTTACTCAAACACAAGCAGGTTAAATCTAGAACCATCTTCTTTTGGATGTTTGCTCTAATTGCAGCAGCCACAGCCATGTCCTGGCATCCGCTATTTCCCTACATGCCTTTAATTTGAGAGGGTGTTGGAAAAGTCTCTTAAATCTTTGCATTAGCCCCTCTAACCCCAATTGTGGGGAATGAAGCTCAAAGTCCCCCAAAATTGGGGGATTTTGAGGGCGAGTGCGAAGCATTAGCAACTTCTCAAACAGGCTCTGAAGTTCTTTTAAATATTGAAACCAAGCTATGAAACAAGAATTGCCAATTAACAATATCGAGCAGGCACCAGTTAGCTCGTTGCAACCACTACCTGCTCGAAAGATGCACAAAATCGTATTTGCTTTCATGGGTCTTTTTACCGCGATCGCAGTTACCTACCCGATCGCCATGTGGCGTGTCAGTCAGATGGACAAATTTCGCGGTTTCCACGTTAAATCTTTATCAGATAATCTGAGGGCTCCAGCTAACGAGGTTACAGGTACAAAGGCTACACCTAAGTAAACGTCAGTTCGCTTACCGATCTGCCCTCACGTTATAGCGCTTTTCAGTTGAGAACGGGTTTTATTTTTGGGGTGAAGGGGTTCCACCCCTTCTTGGGGGCGTTGCCCCCAAACCCCCTACTCTTTACGATCTGAAAACCGCCATAAGTCAGCGAGCAAATACAGGAAAAATTGCCCTCAGTCCAGGTTGAGGGCAATTTTTTAAAAATTAAATATTTAGTACTCAAATAGTGCTGCGATCTGATACCATATGCCTATTGCAAATAACTAGCAAATAGATAGCAGTATTTTCGTAAATAATGCAACTTACTATACCTTCTAGATTCCAGCGTAAGAAGTTTAAATTTTTACGCCCCCAGCGTGCTTCCTCCGCTTCAAATGGAGGCACGTAGGTATACATGCTCGCACGATCTGCAACTCATCTTTCTGAATCTGGATTTTCCTGAATTAATCAAATAAAGGTAGTACGTACATGCTCGATCTCGTGGAATACAAATACGAAAAACTAAGACGATCGCAATGTCTGACCAATAACGACATCAATACCGCATCAAAATTGCCATCCAGTCTAATGCAGCACACTTTTGGGCGAGGCGAGCATATGCCGCTGCCGCCAAATGTGTTGTGGCAGATCGAATTTGGCATCGTGCGGACGTTGACATGGAATGATGACGGCAAGCAAAGTACGCTGGGCTTGTGGAGTAAGGGAGATATCATTGGCGAACCGCTATCGAGTATCAATCCCTATGAGGCAGAATGCCTGACTAGCGTAACGGTGAGCGTTTTACCGTCTAGTTTGTGGGATCGGGCGTTTGATGCCATATTTGCGCATATCCAACAGGCGGAAGAATTATTACATATCCTGCACTGCGATCCGATCCATCTTCGGCTTCGATTACTGTTGTGCTGGCTATCTGAGAAGTTCGGAACCAATGTGCCACAAGGCAGATTGATTAACCTGAGCCTCACGCACCAGGAGATTGCCGAACTAATTAATACAACTCGAGTCACAGTTACGAGAAATCTCAAACAATTAGAACAGAATGGAATTATTTCGTATGACAAGAGAAGAGCGATCGTCCTGACCTCTTTTGATTCCTAAATGTTAATAACTCACCTTACGCGGAAGATCCTGAAACCCTCACCCCTAGCCCCTCTCCCTGAGGGAGAGGGGGACAAAACCAGAGCGGGGGCTACGCCCCTGCGACCCTTATGTATAAAGGGTACGTGCAGGTTAAAGGAGATAAGGATTCCGCGTAACATCAGTTAATAAAAAGAGTTAATGAGGCTGGCAAAGCAACTCCTTATATGGTAAGAATGATTATTATTATCACTTTTTGTATAGCTTACCTGGTTAACAGGTTTTGATTAGGACTTATAGCTATAGCCAATAGGTTCAGGACAGAGTGCAGGGGTGGAAGCCTCCCCTGTAATAACCAATCTGTCCGCGGCTATAGGTGAGTTCTATATAAAATTCAGTAGAAATTTTGTTTAGTGAGGAGTTTTATGTCTAAGTTTTATCTATCGTTGGCGGGAGTTTTAGCATTTAGCGGTTTAGGCATTATGGCACCGTCCGTAATGGCAGAACCATCGGCAATTTCTCCTGAAATGCAGCAGTACGCCCAAGAGGCGGTTACGCCCGCATCTCCCACGGCGCAGAACGTAACCTCGGTTTCCCAACTGTCTGATGTCAAGCCTACAGACTGGGCATTTACGGCGCTCCAGTCTCTGGTAGAACGCTATGGTTGCATTGCTGGTTATCCCGATCGCACCTTTCGAGGTCAGCGTTCCCTCACTCGGTTTGAGTTTGCCGCAGGCTTAAATGCTTGCTTGGATAAGATTAACGAAATTCTCACCGCTGGTTTAGCAGACAAAGCCAGCAAAGAAGACCTGGCTGCCATCCAAAAGCTCCAGGAAGAATTTGCAGCGGAACTGGCAGCTCTCAAGGGTCGAGTCGATACGCTCGAATCCAAAACTGCTACCCTGGAGGCACAGCAGTTTTCCACCACGACCAAGCTAGAGGGACAAGCGATTATCTCCTTCTCTGGTAGTGGTTCCGGCGACACGTTGCTCAGACAGCCCGCCCTCGATCTGGCAGGTCGCCCCGTGCTATCCGAGCAGCCTGGGAATGCGAATACAACTGCGATCGCCAGAGTCCGACTCAACTTCAATACCAGCTTTACGGGCGAAGACATGCTCATAACTCGTTTAGAAGCTGGTAATAACGGTAGTAATGCCGCTAACTTCCTCGACCAACCGGATCGTCTTACTGGCTTTACTGGTTTTGCCAATAGTTCGGCGCTGGACTACAGCGGTGCTGGCACCAACTTTTCTTTGGGTAAGCTAGTCTATGAATTTCCCATCGGTAAGGATATCACAGTCGCTGTGGGGCCAGTAATTTCGCTCAACGACTACGTCGATCATAATAGCTTTGCCAACGATGAAGCTAGCGATTTTTCCAGCGGCATGTTCATCAACAACCCGTTGATTCTACCTGTTAATGGTGGTGCAGGTGCAGTTATTAGCTGGAACTTTGGCAGTGGCCCGATTACCCTACGCGCTGCCTACGTTGCTGCAAATGGCGAGTTTGCCGCTGCTGATAACGATATCAATCGCGGTTTGTTTGGCGATCCTTATCAAGGCACTGTGGAGCTAGAGTTTTCACCTAAGGACGGAGACAAACCAGGGCCATTTGCATTGCGCTTGCAGTATACAGGTGCTTCCGTCAACAATCTGGAATACAGCATTGGCGGTGTTAACCTGGAGTGGGCGATCGCGAAAGGATTTGGTATTTTCGGTCGCTATGGTTTCGGCAGCATTAGCAATCGCGGTAACGCCATCGCCGATGCTCTCCCCACCTACGTCAATGCTTCCTTTAGAGGTTCCAATCTGAATCCTTCAACATGGTCGGCAGGTTTCGCTTTCCCAGATCTGTTTAAGGAGGGGGCATTGGCAGCGATCGCTGTAGGTCAGCCCTTTATCGAAGGCAACGTGGGAAACAGCACCCAAACTAATTTGGAGTTGTTCTACAAGATTCCGGTATCGGACAACATCCACATCACTCCTGATTTGCAGTTCATCTTTAATCCCAATAACAATAGTGCAAATGGCACGATTACGGTTGGTACGATCCGTACCGTGTTCTCTTTCTAAAGAATAGTTGCTGTCAGTTCTATCTTTCCTCTCACACAAGTCCGCCAAGGCGGGCTTTTTTTAATGGCGGAACTTCTAATACTAATTCTCTAAAGCTATACTACGGATTCAGATCTCCCTAAATCCCCTTTAAAAAGGGGGACTTTAAGTAGTTCCCCCCTTAAAAAGGGGGGTTAGGGGGGATCTTCACTTAACATTGGTAATAGATACATTTAGCATGACTTCCATCTATAGAACGCAGTAGACCCCAATGGATGCATCAACGATCGCGACACTTCTCACACAGCCCATAGAGGGTTACCTCATAACCAGATACCTGGAATCTAGACCGAAGATGATTCATGTCGATGTCCGGTAATTCATTCCAGAGAATGTCTTCAATCTTACCGCAACACTGACAACGAAAATGATGGTGGGGAGCAACATTGGCATCATACCGACACACCCCTTCATCCAACAGTACCTCTCGCACCAACCCAACTTCACAAAGTGCCTGCAGCGAACTATAAATCGTCGATTGCGATGAAATGGGGGCATTCTGATTCAGATCGTGAAAGAGCTGCTCGACAGTTGGATGATCGGCACGATGCATTAAATTGGCATAGACTGCAAAACGTTGGGGGGTGACTCGCAAACCACGAGCTTTCAAGGTTTGGATAATTGAGTCCGTTCGATCTGCTATTACTCGTTCCATAGACTTTTCTCTATACTACTCTATGCCCAATCTCTGGACAGTTTCTTTGACCCAAGAATAATGCCGATCGCATTGCCGATCTACAGCACCCCAGTATTTTGGGATCGGAATATTTCTTCTTATCAGTTCACATAAGTATACCATTCCTATTTCAGAAGTAAAACGATCTAGAATTTCTTCTAAAGAATAAGTAATTCTACTTATTGAGTAATACCTAAATCGGAATTATTCTTAAGTATTATTGATTGAGTACTAAACACCAGGTGCCAATACAAATACCTAAATCATTAGACCTTATCGGAAATCGTGGAACCCTTATCCAATAAGGATTCCAGAGATGGGCTTGAGATTGCTTGAAACTCGTGCAGTGTAAGTATTTGAGTGCCTATTTAAGTGCCTTTTGACCCAGTTTGTTTTCCGCATTTTATGTGCTATTCGTTTGCAGTACCTGAAGTACATCAACAAATCCACACCACGACACTCGATAGGAGATACTATGAGCAGCGAAAGCAGATGTCCATTTATGGGCGGAGTTCAGAAATTCACGGCTGGTAGTGGCACGTCGAACCGAGACTGGTGGCCGAATCAGTTGAACCTGAACATCCTCCACCAGCACTCACCCAAGTCCAATCCCATGGGTGAGGCGTTCGACTACGCTAAGGCGTTCAAGAGTCTCGACTATGCTGCCCTGAAAGCAGACATCTTCGAATTGATGACTGCATCTCAGGACTGGTGGCCAGCCGACTACGGTCACTACGGGCCGCTCTTCATTCGAATGGCTTGGCACAGTGCAGGTACGTACCGCATCGGCGACGGTCGCGGCGGCGGCGGCACCGGCAACCAGCGGTTTGCGCCGATCAACAGTTGGCCCGACAACGCCAACCTCGACAAAGCACGCATCCTGCTTTGGCCGATCAAGCAGAAATACGGCGAGAAAATCTCTTGGGCTGACCTGATGATCCTTGCTGGCAACTGCGCCCTGGAGTCAATGGGATTCAAAACGCTCGGTTTCGCGGGCGGGCGCGCAGACATTTGGGAGCCTGAAGAAGACATTTACTGGGGTTCTGAGGCCGAATGGCTGGGCGACAAGCGTTACACTGGCGATCGCGAGCTGGAAAATCCTCTGGGCGCGGTGCAAATGGGTCTAATCTACGTGAACCCGCAAGGACCAAACGGCAATCCCGACCCGTTCGCATCGGGGCGAGATATTCGCGAAACGTTCGGGCGGATGGCGATGAACGATGAGGAGACAGTGGCGCTCGTTGTCGGCGGACACACCTTCGGCAAATGCCACGGTGCCGGTGATGCCGCGTTGGTCGGACCCGAACCTGAAGGTGCCAGCATTGAAGAGCAAGGTCTCGGCTGGAAGAGCAGCTTTGGCAGCGGCAAAGGCGTGCATACAATCACTAGCGGTATCGAGGGCGCATGGACCACCAACCCGGTGAAATGGGACAACAACTACCTCGAAAACCTGTTCGGCTATGAGTGGGAACTGGTGAAAAGCCCTGCTGGCGCGCATCAGTGGACTCCTAAAGGAGGTGCAGGTGCGGATACGGTGCCCGACGCGCACGATCCATCCAAGCGACATGCTCCTATCATGACCACGGCGGACATGGCTATGAAGATGGATCCCACGTACGAGCCGATTGCAAGGCGCTTCCTCGATCGCCCAGAGGAGCTTGAAGTGGCGTTCGCCAAGGCCTGGTTCAAGCTGACGCATCGCGACATGGGGCCGCGATCGCGCTATATCGGCCCGGAGGTTCCCGCAGAAGAGTTCCTGTGGCAAGATCCCGTCCCTTCAGTCGCCCATGCAGCGATCGACGAGCAGGATATCGCCGCCCTTAAGGGCAAGATCCTTGCTGCGGGGCTGTCTATCTCCCAACTGGTCTCGACGGCTTGGGCTTCAGCGTCAACGTTCCGTGGCTCCGACATGCGCGGTGGGGCGAACGGGGCGCGCATTCGGCTTGCGCCGCAGAAGGATTGGGAAGTCAACCAGCCAGCCCAACTGGCAACGGTGTTGCAGACGCTGGAGGCAATCCAACGGGAGTTCAACAGCTCCCAGTCTGGAGGGAAACAAGTCTCCCTCGCTGACACGATCGTTCTGGGTGGATGTGCAGGTGTCGAGCAAGCGGCGAAGAACGCCGGACACGATGTCAAGGTTCCTTTCAAGCCCGGACGTACGGATGCGTCGCAGGAGCAAACGGACGTGCAATCCTTTGCCGTCCTCGAACCCAAGGCAGACGCGTTCCGCAATTACCTCAAAGGTGGCCTCACCCTATCTGCGGAGGAGTTGCTGGTGGATCGCTCGCAACTGCTAACGCTGACCGCCCCTGAAATGACGGTTCTCGTTGGTGGCATGCGCGTCCTGAATGCTAACTTCGGTCAGAGCCAGCACGGTGTCTTCACCAAGCGGCCAGAGTCATTGACCAATGACTTCTTCGTGAACCTGCTTGACTTTGGCACGACGTGGAAGGCGACTTCTGAAGCTCAAGATGTGTTTGAGGGGCGCGATCGCAAAACGGGCGAACTCAAGTGGACGGGTACCCGTGTCGATCTCATCTTTGGATCGAACTCGCAGCTACGCGCCCTTGCCGAAGTCTATGGATGTGCGGACTCGCAACCGAGATTTGTGCATGACTTTGTGGCGGCGTGGGACAAGGTGATGAACCTCGATCGCTTTGACCCTAGCTAGTCTCAGCGCAAAGATCTTTTATACATTTGCATTTTAATCTATGCGATCGCCCCTCCGTCTCAATTCAGACGCTATGAGGTGCGATCGCTATTTATGGCTTCTATTCTAACCCTACCACCTTCCACAGCCCGAATTTGCAGATCGTAACCATAGAGCAAACTCATCCCACCAAAGCGATGAACGGCTCGATGCCCAATACGAACGATCCAGGGTTGAGCATCTGGGAGCCTCTGGAATAATCGATCGGTTGCTGTTAAAATCTCATCTGCAAGCTCGAAGGCTCCAGTTTCAATGTCGATCGCTACAATCTTGCCATAATTTCCTTCCTCGACTTGCGGACGCACTTGCGACTCATAGATCGCATCGCCGCGTCTGGCAAACTCTTCTTTACTATATCGAGGTTGTCGAACTGCCATAGCATGTAACTAATAAAGCATAAAACTACTCCTTTAATTGATTTCTACTCCTAGTTTTCAGCACAATCGCCATTCATGCTCTCAAGAGCATCAAAAGAGACATCTTCATATAAATCCGCGATCGCGCATCGATAATCTACGCTGGACAAATATACTTCCTCCCCTTCTCCATAGGGATAAAGCACCCATTGCCCCGACTCGCTGCGACGAAAAACTTCAACGTTGACGCGATCCTGACTAATTAATACGTATTCCTGCAAAGAATCTAGTTGGCGATAGTCGGCAAACTTATCGCCGCGATCGACCGCCCTACGGAACGCCCAAAGCATCGCGCAACATGCGTTCGCTGATGCCGAGTCGACTTGCTGCTGCGCCCAGGTTGGGAGGTGGTGGGCCGAGTGCTTCTCGTAATTGTCGTTCGCTAATGCCCAGTTTCCTCGCCGCGATCGCCAGATCGGGATGGCGCGGTGGCGGTGGCGGATTGCCAAAATTCTGAGGTGGGAAACCCGG